>CBDBCQ010000001.1:0-100738 GCA_965202965.1 Dehalococcoidia bacterium
TCTCCGCGCAGTACGATGCGGCAACGCAGTCCGTAAATGCAACGGTGCAGAACACGACCTCACAGCAGCTCTGCTATGTGCAGGCGGAGCCTCACCTGAAATCTGGAACGCAGACGGTAGGAGAGCTAGGTCCCCAGAAGCTGGGAGACTTGAACCCCGGACAGACGGTGACGTCGAGCCTGTCAGTCGCCGATGAACAGAGCCTCGCGGGAGTCGCCTACGACGGGTACGTCATACACATGGAAGTGTTCGACTGCGGCGGTCCCGGCCCTGTGGCACACACGGGAGCTGAAGGCAGCGGTGGCGAAGGAACAGGCGGCGAGGGTCACGGACCCGGCGGTGAAGGCGGCAACGAGGGCGGCGCATCCGGTAGCGAAGATGGAAGCGGCGCGATGTTAGCACCGGATGAGATATTCGATGCGACACGGGGCGGCGCGAAGCTGGTAATGGGCTACGATGCCGCGAGCAACTCCTTCAACGGCATAGTGGAGAACATAACCAACAGCACCCTGAGCAATGTGAGGATAGAAGTACACCTGTCGAACGGCACCGAGCTTGGTCCCACGACACCGATAGACATGGCGCCGGGCGAGATGTACGCGATCAATCTGCCTGCCACGCAGGAAGCGTTCACCGGCTGGATAGCGCACGCAGAGGTTGGTGGCGGTGAAGGTAGTGGTGAGCATGGCAGCGGTGGCAGTGGCAATAGTGAAGGGAGCGAGCCAGGCGTCAGGGAGTCCGGTGGTGAACACGGTGGCAACAGAGAGTCCGGTGGCGAGCATAGCGGACGCGGTGAGAGGCGCGGAGGCGGCTAAGCCAGTCGGAGCCGGCAGAAAGGAGATGCCGGGATCTCAAGATTAACCCGTAGATGGGCGCGGTGCCTGAATACAGGCACCGCGCCCAAGACTGTATCCGGCGAGTTAATATCGAAAGTTGTGGACATTGAAAAAGCGAGCGTGAGTAAAGGAAAAGGCGTATCCCCCAATTGCGAAAAGAATGGAAAATAGACAGTCCGGACACGCCGTGAAGGAAGTATACCTGAATGAAGAAAATGAGGAGGACGAGTCGCCTCACCGGAAAGATCACTGTTGATGCACTCCGACAATCCAGTTCCGTCAGGTCACACCAGTTGCACTTGGAAGGACTGGGCACCCTGCGAGCGGGATCGTCTGAGACGATGCGCCTTATCAGATCGTGAAGCCCTTCTCTGAAGTCGTCGTCGATGGCGGATGCATGAATGTAAATCTCAGCGCCGTCTCCGTACACCACGAGACCGTCCGGGGACCTGTCTTTCCATGGAGAGTCCGTAGCCAGCGAAATCGCGTACATGTAGATCATAACCTGCGCTACGTCCGAGTCGCGCTGAGCGTCGGTTTTGACGTCATACACCGTGACCTGCCCGTCAGATCGGACCGCAACGAGATCTGCCTGTACGGCTACCATCGCGCCTGAACCGCCCCTTCAGCTTGAACCAAGTTGGCCCGCTCCGTGGAGACCGTATGGCCATCTGTCTCAAGCCTGTCGCGGACATCGTTGAGCAGGCGGGATTGCTGATGTCGTACCCACTGTTGACAACAGTAGCGGAGTAGCTACAAACGGAAGGCTAAGCTAATAGGATGAGGGTGGCCTACTTCTAAATTGACGAAAATAGCAGATTCCCAACTTGGCGTTGATACAAAGTGGGCTCCTTCATGGGCACTCTTCTATAGACCGCCAACATTCTTGAGAGCGAGTACCCGCATGGTCCTCTCTGCTATGGCCCCCGGCCAGAACATGTGTGAGGCCAGAATCTGCAAGCTGGCTTCTTGTCAGTAGCCGTACCCCGTGTTAGCCTAGTCTCGCTAAGAACGAACTTATCAAGAACACAGGCTTGCCCGTATTGCGGGCGAGTCGCGCAGGGTTGCACTTCGCCCCTGCGCGGCTCTTGATGAGGAATGCGTTCTTAGCACTTTCGCAAACCTGCACCGCAAGGGGGCTTCTGTTTGTGCGCTATATCAAGATAGGTAAATCCTACCCCCTAGGGGAATCTCCTGACTCGCACCTGACACGACTACTACCTTCGTCAATTCCTTGGTTCGTTCAGCCAGCTCTCCAGTATCTGCTGTTTACTCTGCGTCGCTTTGACGATGCGGCGGTGGCTGAAGCCTGGCTCATCTCCCAACGCTGGCCCGATGGTGTGTTTTGCCCCGCGTGTGGAGGCGACAGCATTGCCCAGCCTATTGACCGCAGACCGTTCCCCTATCGCTGCCGTTCCTGCTGTTTACAGTTCGGTATCAAGACACGCAGTCCCCTGCGATGTTCGAAACTATCGCTTACAGCGTGGGTGCAGGCAATCTACCTGAGCTCGGCAGTTATCAATCCAGTTGGTTTAGACACGCGCGCAATCCTGACCATAACCCCCAGGACGGCACGGAACCTGGCCTGGCGCATACGTGAAGCCTGGGACGTTGACCCTGTAAACGACCCGCAGGCCCTACAAGATGAAGTGCCACTCAGCCTGATAGGCCGCGCACGTACCTCTCAAAGAGGGCAAGTTGTGCTGCCGCCGAGAATTCCCACAGCGCCGGAAAACATCGCACGCTCTATATCTCCCGGCTTCCTGCGGACCACTCGTGGCTCTACGACTGTGAGACGGTAAGAGAGGCTCAAGACTCAGTGAAGATTCTGCCCTCTACGGAGGCAGGAAGGAAAAGAGCATTCGAAATCAGCCATTGCTTTGACGAGAAGGAGAAACGATATGTTCGAGACTAAGCAAGACTACGCTCAGTGGCTCGCCCTGACCATCTGGGAAAGGCTCCCTACGGAGATACGGAACGCACAGTTCGCCTTAGCGAAGAGTGCGTTTCCCACGATGACAATAGAAGAGCTTGAGACTAGAGCCGCTGAAGCGGGAGCGGACATCTTCTGGGAAGAAGACGATCAAACAGCGTTCGAACTGTTTCGCATGTACGCCCAAGAGGATCCGGAGCTCGTCGCGAGGGCGATGTTCAAAAGAGCATATTTCAGACAGTTCCCCGACGACGAGTCGATGCGAAGTCACTTCAGGAAAGTTTTCGAACCAGGGTGAGCAAATGCAGCCGCCTGTTCGTCCGGCACACGAGGTTCGCTCTGGGGCGATTCTCTGCCTGAGTGCGTACAGGTCGTGTCAGAATCGGCTCATTCGGGGAACGAATCGAGTCCAACTTGACGGACAGCGCCGCATACAAGCAGCACAGCAGCGAAGAATGACAATTGGAATTGGTATTCGAAGCCCGTAAAGGTCATTGACGTTTTCAGATGACAAGGAGGAAGAACATGAAACTGACGGGAAGACAGATGGCCGGCGGAGCGCTCGTCGTGGGAGGCGTTGGAGTGTACCTCTGGCTGATGGCTGCCGAGCTCGTCCCTGCGGCGGTGGAGCTGACCGCCGCTCTCGGCGCGCCGGTCTCCGTGCCTGTTGCGTGGGGCGGGCTCACGGCTGCGGCGCTCGCAGTCGCGCTGGGCTTGGACAGAGCGCTTTCGCGCAAACGCTAGCCGGGGAGGGCGGCAGCCGAAATTCAGTATGGCGCACGCGGTATCTTCGGAGACTGCGCCGCCGAAGGCTGGCGTCTCGGCATCTGTCCCGCAAAGGGGGTACCTTCTGTGCGCGCGGTTTCGATGAACGGCCCGTGGCGTGACCTTTCCGTCGGGTCGAAGTGACGCCATTCCCGTCCCTGACAGCGGAGCCGCGTTCGCGCTCGATCCTGTACACACGCCAATCCGTTCCCCCGGCCTTTCCGATAAACCCGACGAGCGGGCGGTTCCGGTCGGTTGACGCCTCCAAGACGCAATTGTGGAGAGACTTATGAGAGAGTCAGGTATTTTCGGTTCACCCAGAAGGAGCATCATCATAGGCGCTGGCCTGTTTCTGACGGGGCTGGTGGCGGTGGTCATCCCCTCCCTGGTGGCTATGTTGCTGTTCCTGGCAGGCCTGGCAATCGCCGGCATCGGAATAGCGAAATACGGCACACAACAGGGTTGGTGGGGCGACTTGTACGGCAGGAGCGAGCCAGATGTTTCGAGTGATGAGCATGAGACTAGCGCTCCGAATGGGGGACGCGAGCCAGGTGGTTCGACTGTCTCGGTCAACTTGAGCGAAGGAGATACAAGGGCAATGAAGATAGCGGCAATGGTTCTCGGCATACTGGGGTCAATCGTGACCTTCTTCATTTCAGTCTTCGCGGTGGCGCTGGGGGGACTTGCCAGCGCGGTCACGGGCGAGGCGAGTTACGTCTTCATCGGATGGCTGGTCGTGCTGTCCTCGATCCTGGCGCTGGTGGGGGCGATACTGGTGAACGGCAATCCCAGGCTCGGTGCGATTCTGCTGGGTATCGCGGCGGTTCCAAGCATCCTGTTCACCTTTTCGGGAGTCGGCATGTTCTTCGGACTTGGCACTCTGCTGTTGATGATAGCTACGGTGCTTGCGTTCATAGCGAGCAGGCAGGAGAGCCACGCGACCGCGTAGGAGTCTGGATGGTAGTTGTCGGTGGAGTGTCTTCTCTTCGTAGCGGAAAGGAGCAGCCCCTGTGCGGCAGCACATCTTCTTCGGGGCGCTCCGTTGACCGATGGCATGCTCGGTGCCGCCTTGCCGCCTTCCTATGTCGCAGCTACCGGCAGGAGAAATCGGTCGCCACGCCGGTAGGTGATTTAGTTGGAGAGCTGTATGAGGACTACATGGATTATCCGGTCAATCATTACCGTGGGTGTTGTGTTGCTGTTATGGGGCTTGTGGCTCGCTTACATCCTCTTTCTGGTGGTGGGCTTCATAACGGTCGGCATCGGAGTGGCTATGCTCGGCAGTCGGCGAGGCTGGTGGGGCGGCTTGGACGAGGGAGCGACAACGGTTCTGGGCATAGCCTTACTGGTCATATTGGCAATCGTTGTGCTCCTCAGCAGAGGCAGTCTCCTGCGTACATCGGCAGAAGGCGGGCGCGTCACTATGGCCACATACCTGTTGCATGCGGGAACCGACGTGAACTCGACCGGTCTTCACGGCAGGACGCCATTGTACCTTGCGGTGGAAAATGGTCACTTGCGAGTCGTGAGGAAGCTGCTCGAAGAAGGGGCCGACGTACACAGAAGACCCGCAAAGGACCCCAGGAGGGGTTCGCCGGAACCCACTCCGTTCGAGTTGAACATGGAGAAGATGAACTTCAGAGGCGAAAGAAGCAGTACATTCCCTCGAAGTTATCCCAACTCGTCACTTACGGATGACCGCGTTCGCTTGGAGATAGCGGCACTGCTTGTTTCTGCCGGGGCCGACCTGAGTATCGAGAGCGAGTATTTGCCGACGCTTCTGCATTATGCGGCCC
Source organism: Dehalococcoidia bacterium (assembly GCA_965202965.1). Lineage (GTDB taxonomy): Bacteria > Chloroflexota > Dehalococcoidia > Lucifugimonadales > UBA1123 > VXRN01. Next base: position 5,331 of record CBDBCQ010000001.1, read on the forward strand.
TGTTCGAAAGGTCGAATGTAATCAGGCTATCTCTGGAGGCGGGAGCTGATGTCAACGACACCAATGTCAACGGCGACACACCACTGCACCTGGCGGCTTGGCATAACCATTCGGCGTCGACTCGTTCACTCATCGAAGCCGGAGCTGACGTGAACGCGGTCAATGCCAGCGGCGACACACCACTGCATGTAATTCTCAATCGTCAGATTTACCTCGTCGAGACAGGAGTTGGTCTTCAATACATCACGGACCGTCATGACATCCGCTACGTCGTTGACGGTCTTCTGGTCACTGGCGCAGACTTGAATGTGGTGAACAACGCAGGACAGACTCCGGTGCAGCTCGCGGTCAGGCTGTCCGACTCATGGCGTAAGCGCTGGAGTGAATCCGTCTGCAGCGGACCGTCATACGAAAGCAAAGCCGAGTGTGTTCGCCGCGCTTGCAGCGACAGTACGGGTCAGTGTCTCTACCAGATATGCGGCGAGCAGTGCCGGTGAGGAGGAATACCACAGCCTGGCGAAAGCCCGCCGACTGGTGATTTGATGGTAGGAGGATTTTGAGTTGAAGACACTTCGCTTCATTACGGCAGCAGCAATTGTGCTGATCGCCTGTGGCGGCATGAAATCGATGAACATTGACGAGTATCCGGCCTGGTGTGGAGAGTTCTCCAACAAGGACAGAGACGGCGATACGTGGGGGCAAGTACATAAAGAACTCACGCGGCACCTGACGGAAGCCAGGAACATTATTCCTCCGGAAGAACTTGAAGAGCTACACCAGGTACGAATCCGCACCCTGGAGTTTTTCGTTGAAATCGCAGAAGACAAGCCCGCCAGCGAGGAATGGAATTTCTTTGAGTTATCGCACTTTTATTCGGACGATCAACATCATGCTCGCAACTTCAGGGAGATCGAGCGGGAATTCGAGACTATTGTAGATGGCTTGCCTCGAACGGTGCGAAACAGACTGGTAAACGCAGATTGCCTTGGTGGGAAATAGATGGCAAGAGACTACATGGGAATTACCCTGTCTGTTGCTGGCAGCCGCCAAGCACTAAAATGTGGCCTGTAGAGACAAGTTCGCAAAAGGACAAAGATGAAAGACACAGGGCCCCCGACGAACGCGCACGTAGAGGGGATGGCGGCGCTCCCGAAGCGCTCGCGTGAAGAGACTGCCGTCCTCGGCAAGGAGATGTACGAGCGGGACATCCGCCATCTTGTCGAAGAGGACCACCAGGGCGAGGTAGTCGCCATTGACGTCGGCAGCGGAAGCTATGCACTCGGCAAGAACGCCATCTCCGCATCTGAGAGCCTTCGGGCTCAACATTCAGGCGCCCAGGTCTGGCTGATGCGGGTTGGGCATCGGACACTGTATCGCTTCGGGGGCAGTTCCCTGTGGAGGATCGGTTGATCGAGGGCTTCGTGAACGCCAGACTCGAGGCCGTCGTAACCGTTACCTTGCAGGGTCCGGCTGGGCAGACGCAGGAAGTCGATGCCGTGATTGATACCGGCTTCAACGGTTACCTGAACTTGCCGATGACGATGGCGGACCTGGAGTTGCCTGTGGTCGGTGAAGGTGAGCAGCCCACGGAGCAATCTGAGCCTTGCGTGCGTTCCAGCGTGAACGCAGAACTCTGTCGTTCCGCCACTCTCCATCATCGAGTCCCTTCTGGAAGTCCTCGCTGGCGCTGGTTGGCGGCGAACCTGGCGTAGCCAACGTGTTCCCTCCCACAGCAGGCGTTCCTAGCTGCGGGTCGGGTTCAGAGCTATCTTGTGCGCTAAGTTCACCCATGAGGTGCATTCAGCGTGAGGTCGAAAGTACGGTGACGCCAGACGTAGGAGCAGAACAGCCGGCTTTGTTGCAAGCCCTTACTGTGTAAGTTCCACCCCGGAAACCAAATAAGAAGGAGGCTTCGTGATCTTCGTATCTGGTCTGAGGCGCGCTTACATCTCTATCGTGTTTTGAGTTTTTATACACCTGATAGTATGTCGCCCCCTGAACCGCATTCCAAGTTACGATTGCATAGTCGGTGCCAAAAGAGACATCAACCTTTCTTCCCTGGATGCCGGTGGGACTGGACGGAATATCGACGGGTCCGTCCGATTCCGTAATTCCGCCTTTCGCATCAGAGAAAGGTGAACATCCGACTTCGTTGCATCCTCGTATCCTGTAGTAGTATGTCGTGTTCGGACTTAAGCCACCGTCCTGGTGTTCGTTGCCTGTAAGGTTAGAAGCCACCAGGTTGTATCCACTGTCCGGAGAGGTACTGCGTTGCAGTTCGAACTGAGCGCCCTCGTGCGTGCCCACGTACCTAAACCACCTGACCGTCAAGGAATTTGATGTCCTGTCAACAACATAAACTGATGTTGCAAGGTCGAACACCGGCACGGAACCTTCCAACCGGGCAGGATTGTCGCTGTCAATATCCGAGCACCCGCCACTGTTGCAGGCGACAACCCAGTAGTAGTTCGTCGCATCCTCATCGGGGTCGGTGTGCGTATAGCTCGTAGCCGTCACATTGGTCGCCATCTCCTCGCAGAATATAGGATTACCAAAAGAAGACAATCGGCAGTCCGAGTCGAAGGAGTAGTGGTAGTAGATGTTGTAGTAGTCCGCGCCCGACACCGCATCCCAGCTGACGACCGTCGTCGAGTCTTGCCAGGCATATCTCTGGTTGGACGGACTTCCGGTTCTGGTATCGACGAATTCGGCAGGATTGTCGCTGTCAATGTCCGAGCATCCGTCGCTGTTGCAGGCGACGACCCAGTAGTAGTTGTCGTCTTCATCCGGATCGGTGTGTATGTAGCTCGTAGCCGTCACATTGGTCGCCAGCTCCTCGCAGAAACTGGGCCTACCCGACGAAGACAATCTGCAACTGTCATCGAAGAAATCATCGTAGTAGATGTTGTAGTAGTCTGCACCCGACACCGCGTCCCAGCTGACGACTGTCGTCGAGCCTTGCCAGATGTATCTCTGGTTGGATGGACTTGCGGGTCTGGTATCGACGAAACTCGCGGGGTTCGCGCTGTCAATGTCAGAACATCCGGCGCTGTTGCAGGCGACGACCCAGTAGTAGTTCTCGTCTTCATCCGGGCTGGTGTGTGTATAGCTCGTGGCCGTCACGTTGGTTACCAACTCGCTGCAGTGGATAGGACTGCCGAAAGAGGACAGGTGACACCTTGAGCTGGCGGAGAAATGCTGGTCGTGGTAGATCTTATAGTAGTCCGCGCCTGACACGGCGTCCCAGCTGACGACAATTGCCGAGCCCTGCCAGACATATCCTTGATTGGCCGGCGAGCCCGGTGCAGCGCCGGAAATGGGCGTGGACGTCGGACTAGGCGTCGGCGTTGGCGATGGACTGGGTGTTGGTGTTGGGCTGGGCGTCGGACTCGGTGTAGGCTGTTCTGAGTCGCCGACTTCCTCTATCAGCCAACCGCCACCGCTCTGCTTTGCGGCGCGCAGGACTACACGTATATCAATGGAATCGCCGGAAGCGATGTGCTCGATTCTCCCGGTGCCGGACCCCGAAACGATGAACTGCGTGGTACTGCTCGGATAGGTGCAACTCTCACCGGGAGACACCACGAGATCGACACGGCAAACTCCGTCACCTGAGCCGCCTCCGGGAGGAGTTGGTGTCGGGGTGGGCGTGGGTGGCGGCGGCGGTGTGGTAGAGCCGTCTATCTCCACGGTAAGTGTGAAGTTGCCGGTAGTCTCGGATTCATAAGTCGTCGCCTCGATGGTGTAGTCGCCAGCTGCGAGGCTTGCCGATATACCCGAATCGGTGGGTGTGTTAAGGCTGAATTCGTTGATGTCGTGGTCGTCGTTGAAATGCAGGATGGCTCCGTCTTTGCCGGCGCCTTGTCGAATGTTCAGATAGGTGTCCTCGGATGATTCGAGCGTGACGGTGATGTCGGCGGACCCGGCGAGGGTGAAGGTATAGAATAGCGCGTAGGCGTCGCCACTGCCGTCCGGAGCCGGATCCACTGCATCACAGTCGCTTGTCCAGGTACCATTGAACGTGGCTGAGCCTGTAAACTCCTCCATGCACGGGTCTGTGGGTTCGGGCGTAGGCGAGGACGTGGGGGACGGTGTGACCGAGGGCGTAGGGGTAGGAGTAGATGTAGGCGACGGTGTGGGTGTTGGCTGTGTCGAGGCATCGGTCGCCAGCAGGCGCGCGAAGCCATGGCCCCAGACGTTGTCAGTGCCTGCCGCACCGCGCTCTTCAGCGTGAGTCTTCAGGTAGTTGGTGATTTGCTGTGGCGTGTAGCTGGGGTAGTTCTGCTTGACCAGCGCGGCAAGGCCGGCGACATGCGGGGAAGCCTGGCTTGTGCCCAGGAAGTAGCCGTTTGGGATTCCATAAGAGAGAAGTGTTGCCGATTGCCCGCCGTCCGCGCCCACGATGTCGGGCTTTGGCCTGCCGTCGGGCGTCGGCCCCTGGCTGCTGAAAGGTTCGATTATGCCGGTGTCGAATGGGTTGTCGATGCTGCCGTTCCGTCCCGCGGCCCCAACGGCGAGGAGTCCGGGGTTTGCGCTCTCCGCAGGGTTGGTGATGCTTCCGGAGAGTGTATGAGCAGCCAGTTCCTGTTCCGTCAATACCTGAAGTTGAATCCATTCCGGCAGAGCGCCTGAAAAACTCTCGACAGCAAGGCAGTATGTACCGCTGGAGGCGAAACCGTATGTAAGATGCTCATGCGGGACATCCCCGGTCAGTCCCTCTTGGAAGTCCTGGCCTCCAAAGAGGAATAACGAGGTGACGAGTTCACGCTCTCCTGAGGGCAATACTTCGTACAGGAGAAGGTCGAGGTCTCGACTTGCTCCTGTCCAGTCATCATCCCAGCGAAGCTGCGCGCTAATCACGCCGAAGATTAAGCCTTCGATCTCGAACTGGTTGCACTGGCTGTCTGCGCTGAAGTTATGAAAGCCATCGCCATCCGGGTCTGAAAAGTCCCCGAACCACGTAGTCGTTGCTTCATTGCCCGCAGCGCTGACCCAAGTGATGCCGCCAGCAACGGCTGCGTCCACACTCCTCAGTGGGCTGTCGCTGAAGGGTGACGTGCCGTCGCCGGGGCCATCCCAGATTGTGCCCGCAGACACGTTGATGACATCAACGTCATGCTCGACCATCCATTCGACCGTGTCTTTCAGGTCGCCGCCAGAACCCAGGTTTGATATGTAGTAAGTGGCCTCTGGCGCAATGTCGAAAACTGCCTCTGCTACGGCAGTGCCGTGTGCATCATAGTTCTCGCAGTCTGCAAGGTCAGGGGTGAAGACACCTATGTCGGTGTAGCATCTCGCTTCCACCGCCGCAGGCAATTCGGTTCCCATGAGGCGTTGGAAGCCCTCGAAGCCGGTGTCGATGATGCCGATCCTGATGCCCCGTCCCTTGAGTCCGGCGGCGTGCCAGGCGGGTACGCCATGCGCTGCGACGCCCTCGCTGACGACTCTACCCTGCGCTGGCCGCAGCGGTACGATCTTGCGGACGCTGATCACGCCTTCCCGCTCCGATGCGCTTGGCAGAAGCGATACCTGCACATAGGCTTCGATATAGTCTATGCCGATGTTGCGTGGGGACGCGCTGTTATCGTCGAGCCAGTCCCACACATCCTGCGCGTAGCCTTCGGTGGTGTAGAGCGTTACCGCGACGAAATCTTCGCGATGAAAGGGGGCGTTGGCGGCTGCGGCTTGCGCGGTGAACTGGCCGGTCTGCACTTGCTCGACGATGCGGCTGAGATGGGAGTCCAGGTTGGGGTACTGCGGCGGGTTGAGTTTGCCCGAGGCGGGCAGGAGGTCTTCGATGCCTTGCCCGTCTTCCTGCACGACTGTGGCTTCGGGTATAGGCGTGTCGCCAGTCTGTGCATGGGTAGTCAGGGCGCCGTCGGACGTGAGCAGAGCGAGTAACAGCGCCGCGGATATGATGATGGCGACAGACAGCGTAGATACACGCTTCGAGAAACTTGATTGCACTGCGGTTACCGCCTCCCCAAATGAGTGATAGAGCGAATATCAGATGTTGTGGAAATTGAAAAAGCGCAAGTAAGGGAAAGGGCGTATCCTTCCAGGTAATCAGAGAGGTCGAAATGACAGACTGGAGGGGCACGCCGCGCGGCAGGTATATCAGAAGGAAGAAGATGCGAACGATCCCGGATGGCCCATAAAGTATCATCGCAGAGTTGACGACCGCTGGAAGAGATGGTCAGCGCGGTGAGGCTGAGGACGGCTGTGACTCATCGGATGAAGCGTCATGACAGCGCGAGGATGGCATCTTAACCGAGCAGCAGTGCCGCCAAAATTATTAGTCTATTCAAGGCCTCTCTCCTTTAACTTGGTTTAGTAGCTCCGTCTATTTGGCTCGATAGATCCATTCACCGCTGCAGATCCGTTCACTCCTGTGGACTCCGCACTTGCCTCGACCACAGGGGAAGCAAACGGATCTGCCGTACTCTTTATGGCCCTTTTTCTCTACATGAAGTAGAGGTCTATGACTGCGCTCACCTCTTCCAAAGTGAGGTTGCCCTCGAAGTAGTCGTCAATGGCCGCGCTGACCTCATCGAGGTCAATGTGACCGGAGGCGTCCATATCCCACTTTTCAAGCAATGACGGTTCGCCAACGGTCACAATGATCGTGTAGGTCATCGTCGTCCCGTCCTCGGCCGTCACCGTGACGGTGATAGTGTTGTCGCCGGCTTCAAGGCTTCCGGCATCATCGGTCACCGTCGCAGCTGAATGCGTCGCACCAGCGCTGACCGTAACCATATCGACGTCGCTGCCGACCATCGCGCTGTAGTTTGTCGTGTCGGACGCGAACATCGGCATCAGGTCGATAGCCATGCCATCGCCGTCCGTCAGACTCAGTGAGGACAGACTCGCATCGTTGGACACGCGGTTCACCATAACGGTGTAATCCATAGTCGTCCCGTCTTCAGCCGTTACCGTAACGGTGATAGTGTTTGCACCGACATCAAGGCTTATGTCGCCATCACCGGACACCGTCGCCTCCGAATGCGTCGCCGGCGCGCTGACCGAGGCCATATCGACAGCGTTTGCGACCGTTGCGCTGTAGTCCGTCATGTCGGATGCGAACATCGGCATCAGGTCAATAGCCATGCCAGCACCGTCCACCAGGCTCAGTGAGGACAGACTCGCATCGTTCGAAACTTCATCGATCTCCGTAGGTGTACCGACGAGCGACGCGGACCAGTGCCCTGCTCCGCCGCCGTGAACCGCACGCACCTGCACATCGTACGATACGTCAGCCTCAAGTCCGATAATCGTGTATCTCCGAGGACCTCCGGTCCAGATGTCGGAAACCACTGTCCAATTGCTGTCTGACTTGTCGGCTGCATCGCTTTCTATATAGCGGAGGTCATAGGAGGCTATACTGGCTCCACCGGTCTCTACCGGAGCATTCCAGATAACTGCCAGAGACCGTCCTTCCGGTGTGATGCTCGCGATAGCTGGAGCATCGGGCGGGCGGGCGCGGTTTACCCAGATGGTATAGTGTCCGGCGGCATCATTGCCGTCGCGAATGGATATCCGAAGGCTGATGACGGTTATTCCCGTATCGAGATCGACCTGGTGTCCTGCTAGCGAGCCGTCCGCGTCCGCAATGGTGCTGCCGCTCTGGTCGAGAATCTGCAGTCTGGCCTTTGGACCGTGCGTAGCGGTGAGCGTAAACCGAGACTCCCCGACAACTGCGTCGTAGCTACTGTGATTCGAGTCGAACGCTGGCACCAGAGAGCCGGGACTTATCGTCAGTGTGCTTAGCTGGATGGAGCAAGGCGGAACGCCTAGGCTATCGAGATGGTTCTCCGGCACGTCTAGCAATTCATATGGCAAACACCCACTGAACTGATTGCCGGAGAGATTCAGCACTTCTAGATTGGTGAGGTTGCCCAGTTCCGGCGGGATAGGGCCAGTTAACTTGTTGCCGGAGAGATTCAGCACTTTTAGATTGGTGAGGTTGCCCAGTTCCGACGGGATAGGGCCAGTTAACTTGTTGCCGGCGAGACCCAGCACTTCTAGATTGGTGAGGTTGCCCAGTTCCGGCGGGATAGGGCCACTAAGCCCATTGAACCCCAGACTCAGCATTTCTAGATTGGATGCGTTGGCTAGCTCTGGTGGAATCGGACCGCTCAACTGGTTCGCGCTCAGGAACAAATGAGACAGGTTTGGGAGTTTCCCCAACTCCGGTGGAATTGAGCCACTTAAATCGTTATGTCCGACAAACAGAGCACTTAGATTAGAAAGGTCGCCCAGTTCCGGCGGAATCGGACCGTTCAAGTTGTTGCCGCCGGCGCCCAGACTCCGTAGGTTAGAGAGGTTAGCTAGCTCTGGCGGAATCGGGCCGCCCAAATCATTGTAGTCAAGCCACAGAACAACTAGGTTCTGGAGATTACCCAGTTCAGCGGGCAGAATGCCGGAAAGCCCTGCTTCTCGTATTTTAACTCCATATACCAGGTTGAATCCAAGTTCTACACCCTCCCAATCGTCGATGGGAAGATCAACACTCCAGTTCAGTGACTGTTCTCCGCGCAGTGCGTCTCTGGACGCCAGCATCGCCTCACAGTCGGAGATAATGTCGTTGCCGGTGTATCCTGACACCGCGACACCTCCAGCACACCCTGGGCTGCGAACCGCTATGCTGACCGCCAGGGAGTCCGTATCACCATCGCTGTCGGTAGCAGTGAGCACATAGCCGGTTTCTCCCGATACGACAGCGTCCGTCGATACCTCGATACGGGAGGGCGGACCGGGAACGAAGGTTATGCCATTGCCGGGTTCGGGAGAGATTGAGTATGTCAGAGGTTCGTTGCCACCGGTTGCCAGGGGAAGGATTCGGCTGTCACTATTCCCGGCGGTAAATGTGTAGGTGACGCTTCCGACCGCAAACGCCGGATTAGTATCCTTTTCGTCATCAAGGACGTACAGCTTAACGGACCGGGGCGGGATCACACCCTCCCTACTCGCGTTGGTAGCAGTGCCGGATACCGTCACCTCCACACTACCGGTCCGGTCGTCGTTGTCGACCGCGGTGAGCGTTACAGTGCCGGAGCTCACCGTCCGACCTGCCGGTATGGTAAGCGTCCGGTTCCTGCTGAGGGTAACGGTGGTTGCCGGTGAGACGGATACCGTGACCGTCGTGTCCTCGCTCGATGGCCTGTGCAGTGTGGCGGTGATCGTGCCGGTGCCACCCTTCTCGGAAAGCCGGTAACGCGACATCGCCAGCCCGACCCTGGGCGTTGCCGCAACGGAACGCCGGAAGTTCGCGGTTATCTCTCGTCTCTCGTTGAGGGTCCTCACTGCGTCGGCAGGTCCGTTCAGCCCAGTAGAAGTGTTGTCTACTGAAACTCCCATTGGATCGCCGCCCCAGTTTAACCTTGGATTTGAGAAGTACAAGAGCCTTGGGCAGTATGCGTCTTCACCCAGAATCTCTACACACTGCCTGCCGTAAGCCATGATAGTGCGCCATCGAGCGGATTCCGGAGCACCAGGTTCAAACATTCGTTGGTTCACATAACCGTAGTTTGATCCCTCAATCGTTTCCGCTTCCGATTCATATCTCAATAATTGATATCTATCGTGATGCAAGCCCATGTTGTGCCCCAACTCATGGGCGAATACTAGGCCTCCAGTAGGCGCTGCTAGAGAAGTGGCAAATGCTCCTCCGACTTGCCCCCTGCCGCCGAATGTATAGTCATCCGTCTGGGCAAAAACCAGGTGAACGAGGTCGGCGGCGTATGTATCGCGCAAACTGTGAACCCTGTCCATATAACCATCCGAGACGTCTATGAGTCTTATGATGTCCGTCAATGTTTCACCCGATTCGACGTATTCCACCTCTTCCCGCAATACCAGCCTGATCCTGTGAAGTGCGCCGCTGTTGGCGAAGGCTTGGTTGGTCTGCGCAACATACAGGTCGATCATCGCCTCGACGCCCGCCCTGCCTCCCATCAGATTCTTGGCGGCAGGAGTGTAAACTACCATCACGTCTATCACCGAACCGTCATCCGCCGGAAGAGAAGCGTTGAGCGCCTGTCGAGAGTTGCCATCAGAGCCTGGGGCTTCGAGCAGCTCGTCGTCAAACGGTGGCAGCGTGGATTCGTCGATCTGTCGGACCACATATGCACCGGAGTCTGCGGTCTCGATGGTAAAGACTCCTTCGGGCGTCCTCACCATGCCGGCCACGACGCTGCCGTTCACAACCATGGTCATGGTTCCCATCTCCACACCATCTAGCCCGCCCCAGAACGCGTAGCCCGATGCGGTTGGCTCCGCATGCTCTATTCTGCCCGTGAATGTGGCGTCTTCAAACAGATTGAGCCTGACTGTCCGAGGCGCAAGCGATTTTACCTCGTCTGCACCCAGGGGCCTTGACACTGATTCCAGTGACGGGGCGAGTTGTCCGAAGTCGATTCCCACGAAGCGGCTTGCTAGCGTCTCCACGCCGGAAATTGGTGGTGGAGTTCCCTCGATTTCAGAGAATATGCCGCCCGCTTCGGACTCGCCGGTCTGCGCGTTGGCGGGACCGGAGTTCACAACCGTCGCGAACAGCAACGCCATAACCAAGATGGTAGCGAGAAGGATTGGCGCATTACGCATTAATAGAACCTGCTAGCAGCCTTTGCACACGATAGAGACGACTAAGGCGTGTTGACATTCAGGATTCCCCTGTCCGTCAGCACACAGTCAGCGGTGTCGAAGACATGCTCCGGCTGTGCTGTTCTCCGATCATCCGGGCCGGTTTCACGACAGGTCGAGTCTGCCGCCAGCGCCTTCCCGTCACGGAGCGTCACCCCTCTGCCTGAAGGGAGGGTCAACAGGTTGCGCAGGTTGACCGCTGCGTTCAGATTCCTCTCGTGTGTTACTCCGCAATGCCCGCACCGCCAGCGTCGCTCACGCTTGAGTTTCGCGTTCACGACCCCGCAGGCAGAGCAGGTCTTGCTCGATGGATAGAACCGGTCGGCAAGCACCACATCACAGTGATGCCACTCGCCTTTATACAGGAGCTGTCGCCTTATCTCTCCCATCCCGGCATCAGACTGCGCCTTCGGCGTCAGACCCGCCATCATACCCTTGACATTCAGGTCCTCGATGACCAGTGACTTGAACTTGTTCACCAGAGCCGAGGTCATCTGGTGCTGGGCATTGTGCCTGAGTCCCGTGATGCGTCTCTGGCACCTGTCTATGCGCCGCTGCGCCTCCCACCAACCACGGCTGCCGGGCTGCCGGCGCACCTGCGCCCTCTGCCATCGTCGCAGCTTCCCCTCTGCCCGATAGTATGCCTTCGGGTGTTCCCAGACCTGTCCCTCAGAGTCGGTCGCCATCGGGCTGATGCCGGTATCGACAGCGCCCGCGGCGATGCGAGTGTCGGGTTCAGGGCGAACGGTTGGCGCTCTCCAGTATTTCACGCTCAACACCCACCTGCCGTTCCTTCGGCTGATATGAGCCTCGTGGGGTATTCCGTCAGGCAGCGTGTGCGCCAGCTTCACGGAACCGATTACCGGCAGCCCGATGCGCCGCTTGCCGTCATACCTGAGCTGCATGACACCGGACGCCGCCCTGAATGAGCCCGCGCCCGTCCTGCGCCTCTTCCTGAAACGGGGCGGCCCTGCCGGATGGCTGGGGTCGCGCCAGTTCTTCACGGCAGTGCCGAAGTCCATGAACGCGCCTTCCTGCACACGACTCGCCACATCTGTGACGAACGGGTAGTCCTCACGCTTGCAGGCGTTGAATTCCTTGTAGATGTCCTGCCAGGAGGGCCAGGACATCCTGTTGGTGCGGCAGAACCGGTGAGTGGCGACGCAGAGATTGTAGATGAAGCGTGTGATGCCGATGGCGCGGCGGCAATACTGTTCCTGTCTGAGGGTGAGGCGGAGCGGCACCGAATAGCCCGCCGGCATCCAGCCCTCCGGACAGGACGACCTGCTTCTGTGGTTGTTTCGCGTGTGCTGCGCTCCCATGTTCGTATTATACCGCATCTGGCAAGCGCAAATCTGAATGTCAACACACCCTAGCAAGGTCTGTCCCTTCGGCTAAGTTACTGGACAGGCCGCTGCTCCGAGCAACAGCCAAATGGGGCGGCCGATTCTGAACGAAATAGAGATCATCGGCAAGCTCCAGATTACATCGACGCGAAGATTTTAGCAAAGGTGGCAACAACCTGCTTTCAGAGCCTGCTCGCACAAAAAAAGCCCCCGTCCAATCGCTCAGACGGGGGCTACTCATTTCTATGTCTTACTAGCTAAACGTTCACAGCTATCTGTCGGGTTAGCCGCTCCCCCGGCCGTTGCCGACCGGGGAAGCACTGCTTACCTTCTAGTCGCTTCCGCCGCCACTGATGTATCCGCTGGGAACTAGGCTGGCTGCCTCCCTGACGAATATCCAGTATGCGTCGCCGATCCTCAGCGTGTTGTTCATCTGCATATCCGGATCCAGTACCGTCTGCCACTGGTTCCTGATGGTGTCGAATCCGAGCACCCTAGCCAGGTCCAGACCGTCGTCCAGGTTCTGCAGGTAAACATCCGCGCTAACCGTGTCTCCACCAGAGCCATTGCCACTGATGTCGGTCACAGGTATCAGGTTCCAACCGGCGTACAGCGCGATCACAGGCGGCTGTATCGGCGTACCGGTTCCGGCAGCTCCGCCAGCCAGTCTCGGGATGCTAACTTCCCAATCCTGGATCGCGTCGCTGAGTACCCAGTATCCGCGGCTGCCACTGATCTCTGACAAGTCGCCCTGCCAGTCGCTGTCAAGCGTCTCACGCACTGCAACCATCCATCCACCCGGTACGACCGGATCGTAGGTGTACACAGTCCGTACTTCAACACCAGGTCCGAATACCGATCCGATGCTGCTGTCTGCAGGCTCACCCGGCAAGCTTACCAGGTTCCAGCCCGGGTTCAGCCGGCGCTCGAACGGATCCCTGTCGCTGACCTCGAAGTCGATCTCAAGAACGTCCTCTAGCATGTTGCCAGCTACGTCCATCGCCTGGATCTTCGCCGTGTGGTCGCCGAGCGCTACGTTCTCAAGGCTAACCAGGAATGTCTGGTCGTCCGTCGTCTTCACGCTGTCGGTCATGTCCACGCCGTCAAGCTCGAACATGGTGATTACCACGTCGTCGAAGTTGTCCTCGAGGTATTCGCTGTTCTCGTTCGTGCAGTTCGCCATCACGTAGTCGTTGTCGTCATCGTCGCGGCAGTCCGTGCTGTGGTTAACCGTGAAGTCAATCTCCACGAACAACGGGGACCTGAACTCGATGTCCGGCTCGTTGTCGGTGATCATATTGCCGCTCACCCTTACGTTGGGCTTCGCGAGGTTGATGTCACCCTCCCAGAACACTGCGTCGTCAACGTTGACGTCACCATCTGAGTCGAAGAAGTCGGTCACGATGCTGTCCGGTGCGATGCCTTCGCTGCCAGGGTTCTCCTGCGGCGAGCGGTCAACTCCGCTGATCCGGAAGCTGTAGTAGCCGGTGTCCTTAGGCTCGGTAACTGTCACGATCCACTCGGTGTTGGATACCTTCTCCACACTATTGTTAAGCGTTCCGCCCTTTGCGGCGCTGCTGTCCTGGCAGTAGTTGTTATTGACGATCTCGCCCCTGTCGCGGGTGCCCTTCTTGTCGTCAGCGCTGCCCTTAATGTAGCAGGATGCCGTGCCCTTGGTGTCAACGCTGTCCGCGTTCACATAGGTAACCGTAACGGTCGGGCGCGTCGCGTCCAGGCGCTCGTCGGACGTCACTACCAGTGTAACTTCATCGCCGTCACCGGCTAGGACCTGGTCCTGTGCCGTCTCAAGCGTCGAGGTTATCGACACTACCGTGAACTTAGGCGAAATCCAGTCGTCTGCCTCGTGGTCTCCGTCGTCCTGCTCGTTGCCCGCTCCGTCCTCAACACCGTTCGGCACTATCGTGACGTCTGGCGTCTCGTCCGCTAGCAGCTCGTCTTCAAGCTCGACGAATACCGAGTTCTCAAGGTCCCGGTAGCGATCTATGTGCCGCAGGTTCTTGCTGCCTTCGGCCGCGTACCTGCCGCTGTCAGACCAATCGACGTCATCGTCGTCCGGGTTCTCGTAAACAGTTACGCTCTTGATCGAGTGACCTTCGACTACGAAGTCGTCAGCCTCTACCGTCGCCGGGTTCAGCGTCGTCAGGTCGTTGAAGATGACCTGGATGTAGTTGCGGTTGTCGTCGTACTCGTTGTCGGTCGAGTCCCAGGTCAAGCCTGTCCGAGCCTCTACGAATACCGGGTCCTCGGTGTCCACAGTGATCTCGTTAAGCTCTTCCTCGTCATCGTTTCCGTCAGGATCGTGGTACGCGCAGTTGCCCGCGTTGTCGCACACGATGAAGGTCACATAGTATGTATCGTTTTCAGTCAGGACTATCGTCGTCTCGACGTCGTAGCCGTTTTCAATCTCATCGAAGTCCTTGTCGTCCCTGATCGGAGCGAAGCCGAAGCCGCCCTCGCTCGCCACGTACTCACCGTCCTGCATCCTGCCCGGGCAGTAGAGCGAGTCATCCTCGTGGATGTGCGCCGCGAAGTTCATAACTACGTCCGTGCCCGTAGGCTGCGTTTCCGCGACCGAGCACTGGCCCACGCCGCCTGCGTTCTTGCTGATCAGGGCAACAACCGGCGTGTAGTCGGCGTCGCCGTCAGCGTCAGGCAGGTCCTCCGGCTCAGGCAGACCGGAATGGTCATCCGTAATCGTGAACGTGTAGTCCACGTCGGCATCGTCGAACGCGCGCCCGTCCTCAGGAGCAAAGTTGCTTACCTCAGGGGCCTCGTTCTCCACATCGATGTTGGCACGCAGGTTGCCAAACTCGACCTCTACCTCGTCCTCTTCGTCCACCTTCAGCGCCGGCACGCCGCCGTCGGTGTGCTTGTAAACCGCTGCGTCGCCAGGAGTCGAGTCACTGGAGAGCTCGACCAGCATAAGCGCTGCCACGAACTCGTTCTCGTCATCCGCGCTCCTGTATGCCTGCAGCTTCAGTGAGTCGTCAGCAGAGTCGCTGTTGACGTTCACTATCACGCACTGGTTGCCGTTGCCGCAACTCGGGTTCGGGGACTCGGCGGTAACAGCTATACGCAGAACCGTGCCCCAGTTCGCCCACTCGGTCTCAACGAAGTTCATCGGGCTGCTGCCGTCTGTCGCCGGCAGGTCTGCCGGGCGCTCAGGGACTGCAGCGCTGTATGTGGTCTTCGTGTTCGACAGCGCGCTCATCGGGTTGCCCATGGCCGTACCCGGAACCGGGTTTGCCTTGCTTACGTCAAGCGTGCTTACCGAGTCTTCCTCGCCTGTAACCGTAATTCTCACGGATGCGGTCGCTTCGCGAGAGCCGTCGCTGGCAACTACCGTCACCGCGCAGCCGTCGGAGCCGCAAGGAGTCATCGCATTGTCGGCGTCAAGAGACTCGAGAGTCATCAGGTCGCCGGTATCGGAAATCATGAACGACTTGGCGTCCGCGCCGCGCAGGCTGTAGCTGACCGCATCGCCGTCGGCGTCGCTCGCCGAGTAGTTGGCAAGCATCGTGCCGCGCGCCGTGTTCTCCGCAACACTCAAGCTAGTTGCAGGTGCGCTGTCAAACACCGGATCGTTGTCGTTCACATTGCTCAGGTTGACCGTCAGAAGCAGCGTGTCATTCAGACCATCGGGGTCGTTCACTTCCACGTGCACTCTGGCATCGTACCCGGCATCTTCATAGTCGAGGCCCGGGCCGTCGCTGCGCACATGCAGCTCACCGCTCCATACCTCAACACCCTTAACCATCTCGCTGTCAGTGTTCTGAATCTCGAACAGGTCCTGAGACTGTCCTTGACGCAGGCTGAAGGTAAGGTCATCTTCGTCCTCGTCAGTAGCCGTGAAGGTGAATATCACAGCGACGCTGCCGGTATTCTCCGGTATCGTCGTCACTGCGGCGTCACCCAGCGGGCTCGTGAACTGCGGCGCCTCGTTGGCGTTCAGCACATGGACTGTGACGTCCATCTCGTCCGTCAGGCCGTCTTCGTCCGTCGCCCTCACCGTGAAGGAGTGGCTGCCGGCAGCCTCCGTGTCGAGCGCGCCGCTAACCGTCAGCGCACCGGTTGTGGGATGCACCCGGAACGGCGGCTTGCCCGCGCTGATCGAGTAGGTAATCGTTGTGCCCCCGTCCTCGTCCTCAGCGTTGATGCTGATAGGCGGGTCAGTGGCCGCCGGGCCATCCTGGTCAGCCGGCTTCTCAAGAACCGGGTCACCGGCCTGCGCGGTCTCGTACACCCACGGGGTGCCCGCTATCGCGTCAAGTACCGGCGCTTCTTCAACGTCCGTTACCGTCACGCGCACTGAAATCAGGCCCGCGAGGTCGCCGGCGGCGTCGTTCGCGTTCACCAGGAACGCAGGGTTGTCGCCGTCCTCGAAGTTCGGGGCGTTCAGAACTGTGACACTGCCGTCATTGGCGACTGCGTAGTTCGTGTTACCGCCGTCAACACCGCTCTCGATGCTGTAGGAGGTAGCGCTATCCACAATTCCGGCAAGCGAGCAGCCCTCGCTGCCGTCCTGCATGCAGACGGTGCCATTCTCAGCAACCGTCACGCCTACGAAGTTGGAGGTGATCGCCGGCCGCGGCGCCACCGTTACCGAAACCGTGACAGTGATTGTCGCGTCCGGGTCGTCGTTCCAGCCGTCGCTAGCGGTCACCGTTATGGTGCTGGGGGTCGTATTACCCGGCGCGGTGGGAAGATAAGTCAGAAGCAACTTGTCTTCGACGCTATGCACGATGTGCGATGGGTTGTTCGAAACTTCGAAGGTTACTGTGTTGCCGTCATCGTCACTCACCAGGTCCTGAAGGTCGGCAAGCTCCTGCGGCATATTGTCCGCCGCGGTCACCGTCGTCGAAAGCGCGAGAGTGCCGTCAGCGGCATCACCGGCGAGCGCCACTGGCGCGTTCGCATCCACCGTAACGGTGGCGCTGATGTTCCTGTCATTCGCGGTTATGCCGTCAGAAACCGTAATCATGAAGGTGTGGGTGAGGTCGCCTCCGTCTCCATCCGCGATGTCAGCACTGCCGACACTTATCATGCCGCTGCTGCTGTTGATAGAGTACAGAGCCGAATCACCGCCTGACAGCGAGTAAGTCAGCACGTCGCCGTCATTGGCGTCGACGCCCGCGCTGGCATCGCCAACTGCGGTTCCAGCATCAACAAGAACGCCGGTAGCGTCATTATTTTCCATAATGGTCGCCGTGAATGTGGCGGGCACCGTCGGCGCCATGTTCGACGCGGTTACGGTTATGCTCACTGCCTTCTTGACCGTCCTGTTGGCAAGACCCGCGTCACCGCTCACGGTAAGTTCGAGGTCGAGAGTTCCAACAGACAGGGAACCACCCTTGAACGTGAGCGTCATGTCGTCGTCATTGACTGAGAACATTTCGCTGCCGGTACCGGTCAGGATGCCGTCCAGGTACTCACCCGAAATGCCGCCACTGACATCGAAGTCACCTATAAGAGTACCCGCAGCTGTGCTCTGCGCTATCGTGAACTCATTATCAGACGTGATGTCGAGGGCTGCCCGAGAGTTTATGTCACCGGTAAGGGTAACGAGAACGCTGTCGTCAGCGGCATCGTCGCCCAGATCGTATAGCAACGCAATGCTAATTGCTTGCGTACCGCTCAACGCGGACGCCCCGGAGTTCATCACGAGCAACTGGAATTTGCCGCTTCCTTCTGCAGTCTCCTTGACCTGGAAGTCGCCAACCACACCATTATTCTCGATGCTGGCTGGCGAGCCGGTAACGTTACCGGTAACATCCCACTCGAGAGGATTGCTCGCTATCGGATGACCCACAGCCGAAACGACGGCGCCCTTAAGGGCCTTCTCTGGAACGACGTCGAAAGCGAGACCACCAACCTCAACAGGAGCTGGCCCAACGTTAGTCACCGTAATGGTGACGTCTATCGCGTCACTTTCGCCGGCGGGGTCCGCAGCCGTCAGAGTGACCTGATAGGCGTTATCGCCATTGGCGTCTGACGGATTCTCATAGTCAGGTGACTCGTTGAAGGAGAGCACGCCATCCGAGATAGAGAAGTCGCCCGCGTCCGTGCCAGAAATCGACCACGTAACCGTGTCTCCATCAGGATCCGTCGCAGTGTAGGTCGCAACGGCACCTGTGCCGTTCTCGGCGTAGTCAACCGCGGCATCACCCGCAACCGTCGGTGCGGAGTTGGTCGTGACCGTTACAGTCACCGGACCGCCTACACCGTAGGAGGTATCATCCCCAGCACTGCTTAGAGTGCCACTAAAGTCAAAGGTGTCCTCTGTAGTCGTAGCCGTGACCTGGTAGGAGATCGAAGTTGCTCCTATGAGGTTGAAAACCAGCACGCCCTGGGCCACATCGGACGACGCGCTGAGAGTGGCTGTACCAACAGAGGTGAGAGACCCATCCACATAGGTGAACTCAGGTGGTATCGTCTCCGTCACCCTGCCTGGCGCTGCAACGTTCGCAAGGGCGATCGTCACCGTCACCGTCCCGCCTGGCTCTACTCGCGCTGGATCAAAGGACCGAGTGGCACTGGGATCACTTGTCTGTGCTGCCAAGGGAGACGAACTCGACATGAGCGTCAAGCCGCCAACCACGCTCAGCAGCAGTGCCGCCAAAATTATTAGTCTATTCAAGGCCTCTCTCCTTTAACTTGGTTTAGTAGCTCCGTCTATTTGGCTCGATAGATCCATTCACCGCTGCAGATCCGTTCACTCCTGTGGACTCCGCACTTGCCTCGACCACAGGGGAAGCAAACGGATCTGCCGTACTCTTTATGGCCCTTTTTCTCTACATGAAGTATTCATCTATGACTTCGCTCACCTCTTCCAAAGTGAGGTTGCCGTCGAAGTAGTCGTCAATGGCCGCGCTGACCTCATCGAGGTCAATGTGACCGGAGTCGTCCACGTCGTACCTGTCCTTCAGTGACGGCTCGCCAACGGTCACAATGATCGTGTAGGTCATCGTCGTCCCGTCCTCGGCCGTTACCGTGACGGTGATAGTGTTGTCGCCGGCTTCAAGGCTTCCGGCATCATCGGTCACCGTCGCAGCTGAATGCGTCGCCCCAGCGCTGACCGTAACCATATCGACGTCGCTGCCGACCCTCGCGCTGTAGTTTGTCGTGTCGGATGCGAACATCGGCATCAGGTCGATAGCCATGCCATCACCGTCCATCAGGCTCAGTGAGGACAGACTCGCGTCGTTGGACACGCGGTTCACCATAACGGTGTAATCCATAGTCGTCCCGTCTTCAGCCGTTACCGTGACGGTGATAGTGTTCGCGCCAACATCAAGGCTTACGTCACCTACATCACCGGACACCGTCGCCTCCGAATGCGCCGCCGTCGCGCTGACCGAGGCCATATCGACGTCATTTGCAACCATCGCGCTGTAGTCTGTCGTGTCGGATGCGAACATCGGCATCAGGTCGATAGCCATGCCATCGCCGTCCACCAAGCTCAGTGAGGACAGACTCGCGTCGTTGGACACGCGGGTCACCCTGACCGTGTAGTCCATCGTCATCTCGTCTTCGGCCGTTACCGTGACGGTGATAGTGTTTGCGCCGACATCAAGGCTTATGTCACCAACATCACCGGACACCATCGCGGCCGAATGAGCCGCCATCGCGCTGACCGTCACCATATCGACAGCATTGGCGACACTGGCGTAGTACATACCGACATCGGGCATGAAGCCCATTATCGGATTGTCAGCATAAACCTGGCCCACTACCGCCTTAGCCTCATCGCTGAGACCGTCGTACATAGCGCAGTAAGGGCTGGTCATATCATCCATCAGGTCGGCCCTGTCCACCATGTCATGCATCGCCGCCCTGTCATTCATCGCCGGGCAGTCCAGCGTGTCCCAGTGGGCCGCGAAACCAGCAAAAAGGGTGATATCCATGCCGTCGCTGTCCGTCAGGCTCAGCGAGGACAGGCTCGCGTCCATGCTGGCCTCGGCGGCACGCGTCACCTTGACGGTGTAGCAATCGATATCATCGTGGCGAGCGGCAGCGGCAGCGCTGCAATCATTAGTGCCTGCTGTGATAGCGGTTGCGTCAACGGCCTCCGGCCTGACTTGCACCGTTATAGTCTTCTCTCGGCCGGCGGCAAGTTCAATCTGGTGTCCGTCCATGTCCATATCATCGTCTGCCGGCGTAATCGTGATTCCGCTCTGCGCGCCGAGATGAGTCGCCATCACGGTCACAGTGGTCGTCTCCGTGCTGTACGCGGCAGCAGCCGTGTATGCCGTCGTATCAGACGCGAAATCAGGCGTAAGTGTCGCGCCGCTCAGCTCCAAGCTCGAAAGCGTAGCATCCTTAGATCTGCTTAGATTCTGGCGGTACACCTTTGCGGTGTAGGTCTCTGTGGACGCGGCCGGGTCTTCGGCCGTAACCACTACCATAATCGTCACCTCTTCACCCGCCGCCAACTCGATTTCGTGTGCGGGCGTGTTCGGGTTCGCGTCAGCAGGCTCTATAACATAATCTGCGCCAAACTCATCAGTCGGCTCTACTACCACATTAATCGTGCGAATACGATAGCCCACATCCGGGTCAGAGTCGTCAAGCAGGTTTCCTCCGCCAGCACCAAGCGTGGTAGTAGGCGCACCACTAGCGTCCTCAAACCTGAATACTGACAGAGTCGCATCAGTTTCAAGATTGGCGCGCTCGCGATAGACAGTAATTTCATAAGTCTTGATTTGGTCCGCCGCGCCGGAGCCGGCCTCTGAGGTCACACACACACTAACGGTTGTATCAGTCCCAGCACTGCCGAGTGTGACATCGTCGCCTTCATCAGTGGGGCATTCCGTCGCACCAGCAGCGACGGCGGCGTCAGCCACCGCGACCATTACGCCGCCTGCGTCGTCAGCCGGAGTGTAAGCAACGGTTATCTCGTCAACATCGCTCCCGACCCTCGCATCGTATTTCACTCTGCTCGACATGAAAGCGGGAGACAGCGCAATCGCGTTCTCATCCGAGTCCATGAGACTCAGAGCGGACAGATTGGCGTCTTCGCTCAGAGTCGCGTTCTGGCGATACACAGTGAACGTGTAATCTTTGGTGGTAACTCCGTCTTCAGCAGTCACCGTCACAGTAATAGTCGTCTTCTCGCCGGCCTCCAAAGCAATCTGTTGACCTTCGGTGCCGGAATCCTCGTCCTCGCTAGGATCTATTGTATCGGTCGCCCCGTTAGCAGCACGCGTGGCAGCCGCATCAAAGGTGATATGGGTAGTGCTGTTGTTTGCTACAGCGGAAGTGTTGGTCACAGAAAGCGCCGTGCCAACCCATGCAGCACCCGAACCCACGGGAGTCGCGGTTATTGATGCAAGCGTCGCATCGGCGGAAGGATTCGCCCTCACGCGGTATACAGTGATTTCATATTCCTGGGTTGGTGTGGTAGCCTCCGGGGTCACTGTCAGCGTGATTGTTGTTGAGCTCCCGGCAGCAGCCAGCGTGAAATCTTCACCACACTCATTAATCGTAGTGTCTGTTTGCGCGGGTGTAGTAGCAATTGCGACAGCCGCGGCACCTGCTATGTCCACCGTGTTGCAGGAAACCGTTACCTCACTAACATCGCTTCCGACTCTAGCACTGTAACTTGTCGTGTCCCTATGGAATGCACGATTCAGCGCTACTCCGCCCAGGCCCAGGCTGGACAGTCTGTTTTCAGCACTCAGGGTGGAACGATTGCGATACACGCGGACCGTGTAAGTCTTCGTCGACGCAGGATCTTCAGCCGTAACCATCACGCTGAAAGTTGTCTGGCGCCCTTCCCTCAAAGCAACCTGAACGCCTGTCGTATCTCTATCCTGGTCGGGAGGCATTGAAACAATCGCTCCGGCGTCAGCCTTGGCTGCCTCGACGGTGACATGAGTAGTGTCGTTATTCGCCCTGGCCGTAAAATCTTCTGTACTCAGGTCGATATTGTCGGCAATAGTAGGAGAACCGGCTCCAACGGCCGTAATCGTGAGGGTGGTCAAATCCGCGTTAGTGCTGGGATTGCTGCGAACACGATAGACTTCGATTGTGTAGTCTTTCGTACTCGCGTTCTCCGCAGTTACCTGCACCGTGATGGTTGTGGTGCCTCCTGTAGCCGCACCCTCAGCCGCGGCGGCTTCTAGTGTGACTTCCATACCATCGACACCACTAGTAGGGGCGGTAATTGCTGCAGATGCGCCGCCTCCGGTGTCGGACAGGCTGTAGCCAAGGGTTACTGTACCGGCACTAACTCTTGCCGTGTACATGTTTTTGCCCGAGCTGAAAGTGGGAGACAGGCTTCCCGGGTTGATGCTCAGCGAACCGAGATCGGCATTGCTGCTCAAATTCTGACGCTCGCGATACACCTTAACCGTGTAGGTCTCCGTAGCGTCTCGGCTCGGAGCGGTCACCAATATCTTGATGTCGGTCGTCTGCCCGGCTCTGTTAGCAAGGCTGACCCGGTGCCCCTCCCCGGAGGTAACCACTGTCCCATCCACCGTTATGATCTGATCATTCCCTGGGTTGCCATCATCCGGAGTAGGAGTGACACCGGCGGTTGGAGTTATGAGGACTCCGCTATCGACGAAAGGGATCCTTACTGTGTAAGAATCCTTATCGCTAGCAAAGGCATTACTACCTGTTAGCAAGTCACCCGTGGTGTCGTCGTCAGGTTCGCTCACCACCACGAGACCACCCAAGGTGGCATCGGCTGACTGCGCATAGGCGATGTCAGGTCCAGCGACGAACGGAGTCATCGCTGCTACAAGAGCAAGCAGCAAAGCCCCCACCAGCGCTGATATGGGGATAAAAGCTTTTCTATTCAATTCATCCTCCTCATTCTTGTGCCGTTTCCGATTCGTTCCAATAATCTAGTTAATGGCGCAAAAGCGCGGTTACTTCCTCGAAACGCTACACCGCGCAGTATGCATCTTCAAGGCTTTACGGTGAACGTTTTTTAGCTAAGTTCTAAATACTTGCCCAAACAATTCCTGCACGACAGCATGGGCAGGCCTTGCACACAGGCATGCAGAGTCAAAGATATAGGACTAGTGTTACGGGAGTATTACATTCAAAATGGCTTCCACCGCTGTTGCGTCAAACCCATCTACTATTCTATATGAGTTCCCATCTCTAAGCGAAGTAGAGGTCTATGACAATGCTCACCTCGGGTAGGGTGAGTTTGTCGGGGTCTCCTTCATCGCGGAAGTAGTCATCGATGGCCGTGCTGACCTCGGATAGGTCTATCTGGCTGGATTCATCCGCATCGTACCTGTCAAGCAGTTCATCGGCTGTCTGCGGCGGTTGGGGCGGCGGCGTGGGAACCGACGACACGGACGGATGAGGCATTAGCATTCCATTGGCGACCACATCCCATTCAAAGAAATCCTTATTGTCCGCACTATGCACAACCACATCGTTGAATCTGTCGATGAGGGCATTGTTCGCTCCGTTGCCAACCATGAACTGGTGTAAGTCGTCGGTTATCTGATAATCACTGTCCACTTCTTCAAGGAAATCTTTGAATTTAGATCCGAATTCAAGGAACTCGTCACACGAATAGAGATAATTCGCCTGCTCTACCCGATTACTCACCATATAGTTTCTGGAATACTCGTATGCCTTTCTCTTCAGATCAATACGGCCTATCAGCGCTTCCTCCAAACTCTCACTCGATGACAGCAAATTATGATACTGCGTTTCAGGTTCGGTTTCATGGTACTTTTGACTAGTCCAGTCGTCCATTCTATATCCGCCATTGGGTAGGTCTGAAGCCACGAAATACCTCGTATGCTCGCAGAAATTGGCCAGGTCAGCGAAACTTCCCTTGTTGCACGGGCCGCCCATGTCCACTACTCCCAGAGGCTTCCCCAATGATTGACTCCATGATTTCAGAAATTCGTTGGCGTCGGCGGGTTTCAATTGCCCACCAAACAACTTGCCCCCAGGTCCGCCATGTCCGCTGTACATCAAGTGGTGATCTGAACTCGGATGCCGACTCACCAGATATGAAGCGAAATCTGAGAATGCGGATTTCAGGAAATCACTTCTCTCATCGGTCCACATCTGCGGCATATCGGTGTATTTTTTTACCAGGAATTGCTCCCTGTAAGCAATCTTTTCTTCATCCGTCATGCGGTGAGGAATCCAATCGTAGTCATTTGGAAACTCGTAGAGATGAACAGAAGCGGTTTCCTCCCATATTGCTGCTTCATAGAATTTGAGAGTTTCGCTCTCCTTCAGGATAACGGCTTGAGTCCATCCACCCGTTGAGGCATAAGGCATCCAATCTTCAGTCACCCGCACTACCCTGAGCATCACATTAGGCGGTGTGGACGTAACGCCGGTCTGCGCTGTGGCAGACTTGTTGTTTGCCAGCGTCGCGAACAGCATCGCCATTGCAAAGACGGTGGCAAGAAAGGTTAGGGTGGTTTTGGAACTCATGGAGGGCTACTTCCTGTCAGGTCTATCCTTCGGCAAAGTCAGGGACCACGCTTTCGGCGCTGATGATAAAAGAAGACGCAGGGATTGCAGTGATGCGCTACTACGGGGGTGCGGGTGTCTGCACTCTACACTCCATTCTGACCTTCCTCCATGTCGGTCTCCTTACAGGCCTTACAGAAATGAAAATACCCAGTCACATTTAACCGGGTAATTGTCGTCGTAGTACCGGGTGATCTATGTCAAGATTCGTCGTGCCCTGTACTTGGGAAAAGAGTAGCGTCCCTTAGAGTATCCTTGTTGAATGCCAAGCTTTTTGGCGGAGATTAGGAATAAGTGATTAATACGGATTTCGGGGGCCAAAGCGTCCCTTGATGTGCTACGGTGTCAGATGTGGCAGCGACTTCCGTATTGCAGCCACCATCGCCACACTCCCGGGCTTCACTCGCTGTCGTAGACGCTAGCACAGGCGCCGTAGCTCACTTTCGTGCCGTATCACTAACTGACTGGAGACACAAGTAGAGGGCACTCCGTACAGAGCCTCGTCCTCCTCTGATCGCCCGATTATCTCGCTTTTTGCTGCTGTCCCGCGGCCAAGGTGCCAGACCAACCAGGGAGGTCGACTCCTCACTGTCCCAACTGCCCAGTTCGGGATGCACCCATCCTCACTAGCCACCGTTACATCAAACCCATCTACTCTTCTATGTGGACTACTATCTTTAACCGAAGTAAAGGTCTATGACAGTGCTTACCTCGACTAAGGTGAGTTGCCCGTCGAAGTAGTCATCGATGGCCGTGCTGACCTCGGAGAGATCGATGTTGCCGTCGCCATCTGCGTCGTACCTGTCAAGTAGCTCAGCGGCTAGCTGCCCAGAAGCCGAGCAGTCTGGGCCGGTGTCGGCATGGTAGCGGCTTGAAATACTGTTGAGCCAGACTTCAAAAGCTTCGTCAACCGGCACACAGAGTCCTGCATTCCCAGAGAAAGTAAACAATTCAAGCTCTGTGAGATTGGTGAGGCTGTGGGGTATTGTGCCCGTCAATTCGTTGTCCGACAGAGCCAACCTCGTCAGGCTCGACAGGTTGCCCAATTCCCTCGGTATTGTGCCCGTCAATTCGTTGCCCCACAGATATAACCTCGTCAGGTTCGGCAGGTTGCCCAGTTCTTTCGGTATCGCTCCCGTCAGTTCGTTGTCTCCAAGATCCAACCACGTCAGGCTCGACAGGTTGCCCAGTTCTCCCGGTATCGTGCCCGTCAGTTCGTTGTCTGCAAGATCCAACTCATCCAGGTTCGACAGGTTGCCCAGTTCTTTCGGTATTGTGCCTGTCATACTGTTGTCATCAAGATGCAATGTCGTCAGGTTCGACAGGTTGCCCAGTTCTTCCGGTATTGTGCCCGTCAAATTATTCCCATGGAAAATTAGTCCCGTAACACGCCCTGAGGCATCCGTATCTACGCCATACCATTCGTTGAGTGGGACATCGTCGTTCAGCCAGTTTGTGTTGTTTCGCCAGTTCTCACCGTTAGCGGCATTGTAAAGGGTGACGAGGGCTGCTCTATCGGCGTCAGGGGTAGGAGGCGTATGCGCGGCGGCAGGCTCCGAGGTCGCTGTAAAGAAGAGGAAGGTTGCCACCAATGCGGCGACAAGTAGGATTAGCGCGGTTTTAGTATATATTTGGTGATTACGGGCAAATTGCATAGGGCTTCTCTTTCTTAAGGCTGCGGGCAAGTCTCTCGTGGTCCATATTTCTATCTGAAAGTAGAGGTCTATAATAGTATTCACCTGAATGTGAGTTACCCGTATGAAGTGGTCGTCAATAACCTGCTGGTAGCCGTTAGGAAGGAATTAGAAAACGCAGGGCATTTGTAAGCTACTCGACCATTGTATTTTTGATCAGATATGACGGATCTCACACTTCTTCCTCACAAGGCTTGACCCACACTCCAAGCCGACAGAACATAGTCGCAGGCATTATGCCAAATGGCAGCTCGGATTAGCAAATTGAGACCGGCAGGACAATCGCCAGGGCAATGGCAACAGGTGCGAGCTGCGAAACACCAACTCCGCTACTGAACCTGCGGGTACCGAACCTGCGGGTACCGAACCTGCGGGCAGACATCGGGCAACTCTGGTGTTTGTCGTTGCATCTGGTCTGTCCTGCGATATTGGACTCTCTCGCCGAGACGCCTCAAACTACGCCACTCCGCACTTACCGTGCGTCATCGAGGTGTATACGGGACCCACACGAACCACGGCACACCGGACCCACACAGAATCCCAGTAGATGCCTAAGTGCTGTTGCGCTTCCATTCAAAAAACCTGCCAAATGATGCCCGTGTTCGTCAAGAACTTTTCCCAGAGTTGACCCATAATCTGCATGTGCTTTAACGCAACCTACTATAACTGCTGGGACAGCGATACCAAGGTCGCCTGTCCCATACCTGAGAGCTGACCACCAGACTGGAGATATAGCCATGACTGTGGTAATGAAGCGAACGCTGGCTGCCGTCTTTGCCGTGGCCGCATCTTCTGCACTCCTTTTTGTCCCGATGGCGGGCGGCAGCACGACCGAAGCCCAGGCCGACGCAACGCCAACCCAGGGAGGCCCCGTCGTCGTCTGGGAGACGGCAATTCCGGAGGACTGGCCCGCGGTCAGGCAAGCCACTACATAATGTCATTTGAAGCATACGCCGCTGATAAAAGCGTTCTGACGTTTACGCTGCGCGAGTCGGCCGATACGGCAAAGTTCTCACTAATCCCGGACGGGGTGAACGCTGACGGCAACCATATCGCCCACCTGGTCCTGAAAGAGGGACAGCAGCTTGACTACGAGAGCCAGCACACCTATCTGATCGGCGTGCAGGTGTCAGCCGAAGGCGGACCTGTCACCGAGGTCCTGCTGCGTCTGAGAATCACCGACGTCGACGAGACAATACCCACTCCTACAGTTTCACCCACACCCACAACTTCGCCCGTTCCCACACCCACAGTGCCTGCCGATCCCTGCTTCGAACCGATCTCAGGCAGTGTCAGCATCGTAAGAAGCTGGGACGCATCCTGCTTGTCCGTGAACAGGCCCAACACCGAAGGGCCGGGCGACTACTACGCGCGCTTTTTCACATTCTCGCTCGAAGAGACCGCGATGGTGACCATAACCCTGACCTCCGAAGTCGATACTTACCTGTATCTGATGAAGGGTTCGAGCAAAGACGGGGAGATCGAAGCGGAGAACGACGACATCGTTCCAAACTCTAACTACAACTCCGGTATCAAAGACCAGGAGCTGGACCCGGGCGACTACACCATCGAAGCAACGGCATTCGATGAGCGAAAGAGCGGCAACTTCAGGCTTACAGTGAGCGGACTGCCGGCTACCGAGCAGCCACAGAGCGACTGCTCGACCGGGGCCGCAGTGCCGAACCCGGACGACGACACCGAACTGGTGACAGACTGTGAGACGCTTCTGGGTCTCAAGGATGCGCTGGCGGGCACCGGACTGCTTAACTGGTCGGCAGATGTCCCAATCGAAGACTGGAACGGAATCACCGTCAGCGACTCTCCCAGGCGGGTGACGCATCTGAGCCTCGACCGGAGCGGTTTGAGCGGGACAATTCCTCCCGCTCTGGGCAGTATTTCCGCGCTCAAGGTACTGTCTCTTTCCGGTAACGGTCTGAGCGGGACGATCCCAGCCGAACTGGGCAACCTTTCGAACCTGACGGAACTGTCGGTCGATACCAATCAGTTGACGGGAGAGATACCTGCCGAGCTGGGCAATCTGGCCAATCTCAGAACGCTATCGCTCGCTGACAACCAGCTGAGCGGACAGATACCGGTCGAACTGACCTACCTTTCAAGTCTCGAAGAGCTGAACCTGTCAGGCAACAGCCTGAGTGGCTGCATACCGCCGGCGCTGCAGGATATAGCGACCAACGACCTGTCGGAACTGGGCCTGTTGCCCTGCGCATCGGGCAAGTGCTCCACAGGCAGCGCGGTCGAGAACCCTGCTGAAAACCCCGGACTGGTCGCGGACTGCAACGCGCTCCTGGGGATGATGCGCATACTCGGGGGGAGAGCGTCGCTGAACTGGTCGGACGACACTTCAATAGAAGACTGGGAAGGCATCACCACCGGCGGATCACCCAGGCGCGTCACGCACCTGGAACTCAACAGCCGGGGATTGACCGGAAGACTGCCGCTTACTCTGGGCACATTGTCCGAGCTCCAGATCCTCTGGCTTGCCAACAGCCAGATAACAGAAGGAATACCGGCTGAACTGGGAAGTCTCAGCAACCTGAAATGGCTGAATCTATCCGGGAACCAACTGGGTGGAGAGATACCAGCCGAGCTGGGCGGCCTCGCGAGCCTGGAACTCCTGAACCTCAGCGACAATCGACTGAGTGGGGAGATGCCAGGGGAACTGGGCAGTCTCAGCAATCTGAAGGATGTGTACCTGCAGAACAATCTTCTGGATGGACAGCTGCCACCGGAGCTTGGCAGTCTCTCCAACCTGGGAAACCTGTCCAACCTGGAGCAGTTGCGGCTGTCCCAGAACCAGTTGACCGGGGACATACCTGCTGAGCTCAGCAACCTCCCGAACCTGGAAGAGTTGTACCTGTTCGGCAACCGGCTGAGCGGCTGCATACCCGAGGACCTGCAAGACGTGCCAGAAAATGACCTGTCGTTGCTTAACCTGCCGGATTGCGAGGCAGATGACGAATAGGAAATCCTTCTGCTTATTTCCGAATAATGGAGAAGTGCTGAATTGAATAAGCTACTGACTAACAAGAACTGGAAATCGGCATCACCTCTGGTAGTGGCATCGGCTGTTCTGGTTGCTCTGATGATATGGATACTGACGGGCGACGACGTAGCGCGACTTCAGGCGCAGACGCCGGACGAAGAAGCGCCTAGATTCGCAAACATGGACCTGCTGCTCAATGAGATAGCCCAGCAGTACCAGATGGGATCGTTCACGACAAGCGCCGCCGCCAACGCCCCCGTGAGTGGCGGAGAGTCAGTGGGCGTAATCTTCCTGACGGAAGCGGGAGAAGCCGATGACATTCGGGACTTCCTTCTGGGAAACGGCGCGTCGCCCGGTCCTGCGTTTGAAACCTTTATCGGCGCAGACGTGCCCGCGAGTCTCTTGGCGGAGGCGTCGCAACAATACGGCGTTAACTGGATGCAGACGACCATTCCGCCGCGCGTAGTGCAGAGCGATTCGCCATCGGCGATTTCGCCGGAGCATGGCGCTGATGTCTGGCATCAGGCAGGCATCAGAGGAGAAGGTGTAAAGATTGGTGTGATCTCGCACGGCTTCGAAGGCTTTGAGGACACGATGGGCACGGCGCTGCCGGATTCAGTCGAAGCTAGGTGCTACGTTGGCTACGGTGTTTTCTCCGTGGACGTTGAAGACTGCGGCCATGATGATTCGGAAGAAGGTGAGGTCGGTCCCGGAACGGTTGCCGCACAGGCCGTATTCAGCATCGCTCCGGAGGCTACCTACTACATCGCGCACGTCAACGACTCGATAGACTTCTTTGCTGCCACAAGGTGGTTCATTGCGAACGAGGTGGATGTAGTCGACAACTCACTCTTGTGGGTGTGGACGGGGCCCGGCGACGGCACGTCTCCCTTGACACTGAGCGCCCTGAATACTGTCGACGAAGCCGTGGCTGGAGGGATCACCTGGGTCACGCCCGCAGGAAACGACGCACAGGCCACCTGGTTCGGCAGCTTCGATGACGCCGACGGAAATGGCTTTCACAACTTTGCCGAAGACGGTGAAGACGAATGCAACAGGGTGGAAGTCGTCGCCGACGAGTTCTACTTTGCGCTTCTGCGGTGGGAAGGCGATTGGGATGCAGGCACGGACGATTCGGATGACATAGACTTGACCGTGTATCTCGTACATGAAGACACTTCAAGAATCGTGAGGAGAAGCTTCAGCCCCTACTGGATACGCGCCGTCAACGCGCCTCTCAAGTATCTCTTCTTCTCCGCTCGAGACATCGAAGAAGATACATACTGCCTGAAGGTGGAACTTAGCGAAGGAGACGCTCCGGACTGGATACAGCTGCAGTCGTTCTTCGGCAAGGAACTAGAATACCACACTTCCCATGGCAGCATCGGCAGCCCGGCAGAGAGCGCCAACCCAGGCCTGATAGCGGTTGGCACGGCTTCCCTTGAAGACCCGAACGTAATCTGGGAGCGTAGCAGCCAGGGCCCCACGCCTGACGGCAGGATCAAGCCGGACATCGTGGGCGGTCAGCACGAAGGCGAGGCGGAAGCGCACGGAGTAGAGGACCAGGAATATACGCCGGGCACGGGGCACGAGGCTGCGCATGTGGCAGGGCTTGCCGCGCTGGTAAAGCAGCGCTTTCCTGATTTTGAGCCGAAAGACGTAGCCGATTACCTGAAATCCAACGCCGAGGACCGCGGTGAGCCCGGCCCCGACAACACCTGGGGCTACGGTTTCGCATTGCTTCCCGCATCGGACGCGGCAGACCCACCGGACCCGAATGTCTGCATACAGCGGATATTTGGCGATCAGACCATCGAGGGTGTCTGGAACGACACGTGCCTTTCAGATAACAGACCTGAAGATGAGGAAGGCCCCGGCGAAGGCGATTACTACGCTCGCTACTACACCATTGCGGTCGGTGAGAACAAACGGGTTACGATCAACCTGTCATCCGAAGAAGACACATACCTGTATCTCCTGGAAGGAGAAGGGAAGGACGGCGAAATAGTAGCGTCTAACGACGACGCCACCCGCTATCTCGACCTCAATTCCCGCATTGTGGTCGATAACCTGGAAGCCGGTACTTACACCATCGAGGCGACGACATATAATACAGACACCGGTGGCGACTTCTCGTTGACCGTGCAAACGTCGGATGCCGGCGAGGAGTCAGATCCCCTGCCGGTTCCCGCTCCTTCGGCGAGAGGGCCGTTCACCGAATTCAGCCGGGGCGCGGACCATGTCTGCGCTCTGCGCTCCGACGGGCGAATAGCGTGCTGGGGTGACGACGACTACGGCCAGTCATCGCCGCCTTCCGGCAAGTTTACGGCAGTCAGTAGCGGTGAAGGTGGCAGCTGCGCGCTGCGAGATGACGGCGCGGCAGTATGCTGGGGTAGCTTCAAGGTCAGCCCTGGGTCCGATGACAACGCGACTGGTCCGTTCACTGAGGTAAGCCGCGGCAGCGACCACGCCTGCGCGCTCGACTCCGACGGCGCGATAACCTGCTGGGGCTCGGACCGACACGGGCAGGCCACACCGCCGTCCGGCGAGTTCAGCGCCATCAGCAGC
This sequence comes from Dehalococcoidia bacterium, assembly GCA_965202965.1. GTDB lineage: Bacteria > Chloroflexota > Dehalococcoidia > Lucifugimonadales > UBA1123 > VXRN01. The sequence goes on from CBDBCQ010000001.1 coordinate 37,067, forward strand.
CACGAGCATGGCAGCTGCGCGCTGCGAAACGACGACGCGCTGGTCTGCTGGGGCAGCTTAGAGGTCAGTCCGTAAAGGGTAAGGCGTGTCGGCAACCAGTCTGAACTGAATGTCAACACGCCTTAATCGAATCGGAGTGCTGGCGGCTATCAGCAGGCAGTATGCGACGAGATGCCGCCGGACGAGAGGCAACAGCCTCGGGATCCGCCGTCCAAGGCTTGTCCGGTACAGACATCGAACCAGACCGCTCAAAGACAAATTATGTGCGTTAAATGCTTTTATTATCCAAGAACGCTACTGAACCGTCCGCGCATGTGCACGGTTTTCCGGGCGCACGGCGGGTACGTCCGCCGTTGCATTTTACACACTGACGCGCCCCGCGATGTCCGGTTCTCCCGCGGAGGAGAGCAGCTGCGCCATTCCCCTCGTCAGTATGTTCTGTGCTGCATTTACGCTCCTGTTCAGGTCAGAGCCGCAAGATTCGCATGAAAAGCGCACCCTTCTGACCTCGTCAGCGGTCTCAGCCTCCCGGATAACTCCGCAAGCGCTGCAGGTCCGGGAGGTGAGGGCGGGATCGACGCGCACGAACTGCATACCGGCACCTTCCGCCTTGTATGCGAGTATCTGCGCGAACTCCCCCCACGTCTGCTCGAGCATGGAGCGATTGGATATGGTCTTCACATAGACAGCCACTCCGGACATGTCCGGAGTGGCACGCGCACTTGCCGTAAGTTTCTGGACCTCCAGGTCCTCGACAGCGAAGCAGTCGTACTTCTTCAGCAGCTGCGCAGTTATGCGATGCAGCTCGTTGCGGTTGCGAATCTGCTCCCTGTGGCTGTGCTTTCGCAGCTGCGCGGCGGTCTTTTCTCTGGACTTCGAGCCCATCTTCTGTCTCGCGACCCTGCGCTGCAGTCTGCGGCGGGGTCTGTTGTCCACGTGCCGACGCTCCACCGCCGTACCGTCCGAAAATCCCCAACGCACGCGGCTGAGTCCTGCGTTTATGCCGACCGGGTTCTTCGCCCGCTCGATCCGAGGGTCTGCCTCGAGATGGTTGAAGACAAGATATAGGTAGATACCATTGGGCCTGCGGCTGATGCGGATCTCGGCCGGCTGCACATCCACCGGCACGCGTGCGTCCTTGAAACGCAGCAGGGGCATGCCCTTGATTCTCACCGTACCCTTACCGGTATCGGCATCGACGCGCACGTCGCGGCTGTCGCCGGAATAGATCTCCAGTGTCTTCCAGCGCCTGGATGACTTGAAACGCGGATAACCCGGCGATTCACCCGCTGAGACGCGGCGATGAAAGGCCTCGAAGGCCCTGTCCAGCCTCTTGAGAGTGCCGACCTGCACTCGTCTGTTGAGCGCGCCCTCGATATCCGGGAAGTCCCTGCGGACCGCGGTAAGCGAGCGACTCTGCTCGATGTAGCCGATTCTCTTTCGATGTCCTTTCCAAGCAGTGGCCCGTTCCTGAAGTGCGGCATTGTACAGGAGACACTGCTGCGCCAGCACCTCATCAAACCGGATGTGCCCTGCCCTGCTGAGGTAGGCGCGGGTGCGGTAGGTGCGGATTATCCTTGGCCGCTCTGTCGAGGCGGCATCAGTTGGCGCGTTGGCAGTCGTCATCAGACATCACTATAACCGACTACTCGCTGGTATTGGAGATGGAAAACGTGCAAATTGAAGGTATTACTTTCACTTTGCACGATAACCAATTCTAAGGGGTCTGACAGTCGTCGTCCATGTGAAAAGACGTGCTGTCTGAGCGGAGAACTGTAGTGAGTAGAGGCCACTAACGGCCGTTGGCCTGCAATCGTCGTGACCATTTATCCTGAAAACTCAGAAGATGCGCCGAAACAGAAGATTATCAGAAGGTCGGTGAATTGGCGAATGAGGGAAATTGAGGAAGAAAATGGCATCAGTTCCTTCCCCCTTGATGAGGGAAGATCAGGATGGGAGTGAAAACACCTCTCTATCTTCCTAAGCCACAATGATGCAATTTTCTCGTGAGAGGAGGCGCATCATTCGCGGGGAGAGGTAGGTCAAATGCCCGGAAAGGTGTGCCTCCTCAGGATCAGGTACTCCTACTCAGCCTGTCAGGATCAAGCGTCCACCACTCCTTGCAATATCCCCCACAGTCATCTAGCCCAACTGGATCAAACGGCCTGTCATACCGATATGCCTTGCCGCGCAAGGGATAACGTTTGTCTGTGCTCTGAACAGGCTTGACCTTCCATTTCGGTTCAGGTTCCAACATGAAGGCCCTCCCATATTCCAGGATACAGAGGAGCGGATTTGCGCTATTCACGCCGATCACCCGGTAGATTTCGACGTCACCGCTCACCAGAGCATCGTGTTGCTTCTGGCCAGACACCACAAGATTGTTCCAGATGTCATCCGACTCTGTCCCCTTGACCTCGATTCTCGTCACATAGCCTGCTGGTAGCCGTCGTGACCATTTATCCTTAAAACTCAGAAGATGCGCCGCGCGCAGGATAGCATAAAGAGGAATACAGTTCACATCAGACGTTACAGGTATCTATAGGGGAAAATCTTACACCTAACCATGGGAATTACAGAAGTAACAACCTTCTGTATTTACGCCGCGTCCAGCGCGGCGGCGGCGAAATTCCCGCCCGCCAGTGCCTTATGCAAGATGTTCCTAGCGGCATTTATATCCGCGTCTTCAGTCATCCCGCACTCGGCGCAGTCGTATCTCTTGCGTCGTCTGTGTTCAGCAGAAACCACTCCGCAGCCGGAGCACCTCTGCGATGTGAACTTCGGATCAACGGACACCAACTCCCTACCGGCCCATGCTGCCTTATAGTGGAGTTGATGGCGTATCAGTCCCCAGGTCTGTTCGCTTATGCTTCTGTTTAGCCCACTCTTTCGCCTCACATTTTTGCCAGGCTCCTCAATCGTGCCTTTAGCCGAGGCAGTCATATAGCCTATCTTCAAATCTTCGATGGCGACCAAGCCGAATCGTCTAACAATGTCCGTAGTGACGCGATGGCACTCGTTGCGGTTCCTGACGCGCTCTCTGTCCTGGGCGTTGGCCAGAACCGCACGCCGCTGCTTCCAGCGACGACTTCCTTTCAGACAACGAGACATCCTCTGCTGAGCACGCTAATTGGGCTTGCGCCTTCTACCGAGACGCTCGCCAGTCGAAAGAGCTACTCTGTCCAAAACACCCATATCCAACCCAACAGCATTGTTGTTGGGTTGCAACGGCTCGTGCTCAACCGCGTACGCGAGATTCACCGGTCTTTAGAATCTATGCTAATCTGCGCTAATGTGCTCTAATCTCACAGGCAGGTCAGATGATTCCAATAGACGCTTCACAGACGCCGCCGGAGCGGTTTCGCGCCCCGGTCTTACCTCGTCTCCACATCCGTTTAGCGAGTCGGCAGACCTTGCCGCCTCAGTTTCTATATTCCTCGCCGCATTCTCATCACGGTCCATCACAAGCCCGCATTCATGGCAGCGATACTCACGCATCGACAGCACAAGTTCTGCCTTCCTGTTGCCGCAGCCCGAGCAGACCTTTGAGCTCGCGTACCAGCGGTCTATCCTGATGACCTCCGCTCCGTAGAGTTCCGACTTGTACTGAAGCATCGAGATGAAGCCGCTCATGCCGGCATCCGCAACAGCCCTGCTGAGCCTGCGGTTGCGCACCATTCCGGAGACGTTCAGAGTCTCTACTCCTATGCGAGCGTACCGCTTGGCTATCGCGGTTGTCGCCTTGTGCTGGAAGTCTTGCCTGAGATAACTGACTCGGGCGTGAAATCTTCTTCGCCTGTTGTAAAGTTTCTCTCTTCGGGCTGACCGCTTGTCGCGCCCATGAGTGCTCCGGGAGCGCGCTATCGCCTTGTCCACACGCCGCAGGGCCGAGAGAGCGGATACCAGGACTTTCGGGTTCTCGATGACGCTACCGTCCGACAGGGTGGCAAGTGTCCTTACGCCCATGTCAATGCCCACCGACTCGCCAGCTCGCTTGGGTGGTGCAACTACCCCGGTGTCCACACCAATCGACACATACCAGCGGATGCCGTCGTTGCTCACGACCACGGTCGTGAGCTCACCCTCGAACCTGAGCTCCTCTCGCATCTTCACCCAACCTATTCGGGGAAGCCTGACGCTTCGATCGCACACCCTCACCGTGCCACGCCCATTGTCCGCCTGGTAGCTGTCATAAACGCCGCGCTTGCGCCAGCGGGGGAAGCCAACGTAGCGTGCGGGCTTGCCTTCTCTCAGAGCGCGCCTGTAATCTCCCCACCTGGAGATCGCCTTGCCGACATTGCGTATGGCGTTCTTGGCCGCGTTCTGGCTGAGGTGGGCAGCCCAGGGAGCGAGTTCGGCCTTGCGCGCGTTCCAGCGGGGACGCAGTTCCTTGTCGTTGCGCCACTCTCCGTCGGCGAGTCCCTTCTGGAAGTCCTCGATGGCGCGGTTGGCGGCGAACCTGGCGTAGCCGACGTGTTCCCATAGCAGCTGTTCTTGGCTGCGGGTTGGGTTCAGGGCTATCTTGTGCGCTAAGTTCACCATGAGATTAGTATTCAAAAGAACAGATCAGGCTAGATTTTTACGTACAGTTGATAGATTTTACGAATCAACTCCCTGAAATCATTATAGCATATTTTCGGAACTTATGTTTGCACACCCGATGACTGAAATTTCCGAAAACGAGGCACAGAGACTTTAGATCTGGATTTTGAAATCCCGATGAGAATCTGGAGAAAAATTATGTGCTGGGACGGGCAGGCGAAAGCGTGCCTGTCCTGTCCCAGCACATGACCCCATGCATGCTGGGCATGCTGGGGTTACATGGGGGGAGAAGCATGGGATGAGGATTTTTATGCGGTGTTACAGGCGCTTAGAGGAAAAGTCATGACAGCTAACCCGCATGGGCATGACAGCTAACCTGCATCGGCATGACAGCTAACCTGCATCGGCATGACAGCTAACCTGCAAATCCATGACAGCTAACCCGCATTGCTAATGACGCGATCTTACAGCAAATCAACATCGCTGAAACGCAATTTCTTACAGCAAATCAACATCGCTGATCCGGCTATCTACGCCTGACTGAAGTTGCTCCAGTCAGTCGGCAGAACGCGGTACGCTCGCTCTCCGAGCTCGCCGGCGGCAGGCTCGATCACGCAGTACCCGACCTTTTCCATGGCCCCTAGGGCCTGCTTGGCGCGATGCAATCGCTGGAAGCGCAGGTTACCTGTCACATCTGCTGCGTCCGCGGGGAAGCAGAGTGTGATGATGTCCTGATCCAGAAGAGCGGGATACCGGTCGGCGTATGGATTGCGCTCCCGTGCTGCGAGCCTTCTTCGCTCTCCGAGAGTCCTGCCCTGAACGGGCTTCCCCGACTTGTTCAGGAACACAAGCCTCTCGTCGTTGAATCCGGCGACAGGTCGCTCACGCTGGTCCAGCAAGACCTCTCCGTCAGAGCCGAGCGCCAGTCCTTCTTTGTTGCGCAGTATCCTTGGGCGTGTCGCCTGGATCGGCCTTGTGCCGTTGCGGTGAGTCCCAAACTTATCCCAATAATACGGGAGTCCAATGGCCGCGGCATACTGAGGAGCACTCTTCACGCCGAAGTACCGCATGGCGCTCCGGTCGATCATTGCGCCGCCCACGCTGCCGGGTGGGAGTTCGATGTCGAAGACTATCGGGCTGTCGAGGTTGGCTTCAGGCATCAGCGTAACGCCGACAGGACGCCACAGCCCTGGCGCCTTGTAGCCGGGCAGCATCGTGCGGATGCGTATCTGGTCGACCTCCCACAGGTCGCCTCGCATCCTGTCGATGTCCCGCTTTGGATTAAAGTGGTGACGTCTGCCCTCCTGCTTGTAATAGATCAGGTCACGAAGGTCGCGCAGCGTCATTTCGAGACGCTTACGCCCGGGTATTCTGCGAGCTTCGTGCGTAAGCGACGTCAGCAGTCCGAACCAGATTCGTAGCGGAACTGGTGCGCCGCGGCCTCGGTTGACCATCTTGCCGCCGCCTGCTGCCCACGTCTGCACCAGCGCGCCGGGAATGATCGTACCATCGACGGGAGCGAAGCCCGGCAGCATTCCCAGGGCTTCCTGGTTGCCCAGAGGCGCTTCTTCGGGTGCGAAGCCTGGCAGGTATCCGAGCGCGCCTGCGCTCTCCATGCTGATCGGAAGGATGCCCACCCGCTTTCTGGACGGCTCTATCTGGACAGGGCGCTTGAACCACTGTTCGATGAGTGGCGCGATGGGATGCTTGAGCTCAGGATCCAGTTCTTTCGCCGCCGTCCATACCTGGTGGCAATCTTCCAGCCCATAGGCGATGAGGACGCTGTCCGTCCTGCCTATAAGGTCGAAATCCAGCCTTATCTTGCTGCCGTGCACGACGACGTAAAGCTCGTTTCTGCCCTCCATGCGGATGTACGCTTCATCGGCGCTGGCAAGATTATCGGGACCACAGACTTCTTCGACAGCGGCGACGCGCTCGTGGAATTCCGGCAAGCCTTCATCCAGCTCCCCCTCCATTATGGAGGCGCGAAAAGAAGTAAGGTCCGGCAGATCGGGCATGTCTTCATCGTCGCGCTGCCTGATTCGCTGTCGCCAGGTTGCGGCTGCCAGCTCCTGGAAGAGTTCCTCAGCCAATATCGTCATCGAACTCACCTTTCACATCGCGTGGTTCAGCATCCGTCTCTTCTGCGGCAGCAGGTGAATAATTGTCACCGTAGTCGGCCTTTCGTCCTGCGCTTTCCAGCCAGACGCCACGCCGGTTCGTAAGCCAGACCGAGCCTGTGCTCTCGGCATAGTTCTGCTTCGCGTTCACCAGCCGGTATGCGTAAGCCGGCTCACAGGAGCAACTTTTTGGTGGTGAGCATCCATTCCTGCAGCCGTTCGTGACGGTCTCCAGGGTCCACATCGCGCGAACGCCTCCCAGAATGCCGGTTGATCCCGAGTATGTGACGCCGGCGGTCTTGGGCGGATGTGCGATCAGCAGCACCGCGCAATCGTGCTCGTCGGCCCAGGCGGCCCAGTCCGCGAAGAACGCTCCGACCTGCGCGCGGTCGATCTCACTCGCGCCATTGGCGACTCCGAGTGTATCGATCACAAGCAGTCGAGCGTCGTGTGCCTCAGCGGCCAGCCGTAGTTCCTTGCCTGCCGGCGTAAGCCCTGGCACGGCGTAGCGCTCAGACGCGGCCCAGAGGTGTCCCCTGGCGCGCATGTCGGCTATCTTGAAATTCTCTCCGTTGCCGCTCTTTCCGGCCTGTTCAAGCCAGTAGAGCCGCCCCCTGATCTGGTCAGGGCTGTCCTCCCAGGTTGCGTACACGATTGCGCTGGCCCCAACCGGCTCAAAGCCATTGCCGTAGTCCGCTCCTGCAGCTGGCATCTGACCCGCCTCACCCAGCCACTGACCGTCGCCGCTCAGGGCCCAGGCGAGCTGAAGAGCGAGCCGGGACTTCCCTACCCCACCGTCTCCGGTGAGCATCGCAACACAGCTCCGCGGCAGCCATCTCTCCACGAGCCAGCTCTGCCAGTAGTGAGCCGGTATGCCGTCCGTCAGTTCCAGTGGCTGGGCCTTGCGGCTGGCTTCGAGGGTGAGCTGAACGGCGTCGAAATCAGCCTGCAGGGGCTCGTTTCCATACAGCAGGGCCTCGTTGATCCTGGCGGCAGCGCGCCTGCCCATCTCGATAGTGGGTGATTCGTATCCGGCAGTTTCCGAGAGCGCCTTGAAGTTAGCCTCGGCCTGGGCCCAGTCAACGTCGCCGGCAGCGCCAAACGCCGCTGCAAGGTCGTACGCAGCTCTCTGGCGGTCGGTCGGCTCTACTTCGATACGGCCTGCCGCAAGATCCCCTGAGTGTCCGTTAGTTGTCATGGTAATTCCCTATGCTACTTAGAAAGTGTTACTTGAGCATCGTCGATGCGTATCTGAGCGCTTCAAACGGTGCCATACCCTCCGCTTCGAGGTCGTTCGCGAAAGTAGTCAGCTCATTGGCGTCGATGTCGAGCAGTGGCGCTTCACGCGCTGCGTCCGCTGCATCCTTGCCTACCTCCACACCGACGACATCCGTCATCAGGCCGTCCAGCTTGCGCGCGACGGCCAGTGCCTTGACAGAGTCCAGTCCCGGGCGGCGACCCTGCTTGTCTTCTGCGTCCATGTCCGGCCAGAGAGTCACGAAGTCGAAAACCGAGATCTCCTGTTTCCAGGCCAGCACCGGACGAGGCGTCGTCAGGGTGGCGATCACCGGCTCCGGATTGCGGGCTGCCAAGGCCAGGGCGTCTGCAGCTCCCTCACAGACCGTAACGCTATCGCCGCGGACATCCCCGACTGTCCAGACAGCAAGCCTGGCGTTGCCGAACTTCGGCTTGTCGACTCGCCGTCTCTGGGAGTTCTCATAGTCGGCTCGCTCGCCATCGCCATCGATGCAGACGAGCTGCACCGCGGTCGGCGGCGGCGTGTCCGGATAAGTCGCTCGCCATGCGCCAAGCGGCGCAAGCGGAAACGCGATCGCGCCTATCCCTGAATGCGTTCCCCGGAAGACCGGCGCATCAGCCGGAATCCAGCGCAGAGAAGGCGGCAGCGGCATCTGCGGACGCCATAGGTTGCGCCGGCGCATCCAGGCGCGAACGGGGTGATCAGGGGCGTCGGCGACTGGCAGGACCTGGCTGCGAATCCACCGGAGGGTTTCTCTGCCGCGATGGTCAGACGTCTTGGTACTGGCGCCCTGTCCTGCGGGACTGCGCGGCGCTCGTGAGGATCGCCCTTGTGCCGGGTATGTTGTATAGGTGGCATTTTCGCTTTGTTTTCGCAGGAAACCGTGCTGTTCGAGCCAGGCAAGTGCGCCCGTCTTGTCAAGCCGTTCTTCGCGCATGACGAGCGCCAGCACTCCCCCGCCCTCTCCGCCCTCGAAGTCGCTCCAGGTGCCGGTATCGATCTTGAGCCTGAATGAGCCCTTGCGCCCCCAGCGCCACTCACTAGGCGAACGGCCTGACGGGTCTCCGAGAAGGCGTTCGCAGACCGCGGGGGCAATGGCCACGAATGTCGCGTCAGTCATAGCCCACCTCGATCTCGGACAAAGCAAACAGCCTCCGCCGTCGCGCGAAAGGCGACTTCGGAGGCTACGTGGGCACCAGCCATTGAGCCATCCGGCTCTGTGGCTGGAAATTGGAAAAGTACAAAAAAGAAGTTGTCAATCGAGCGATATGCTCGTATAATGCCAAAAGACATCATAACTCCTGAGCGTGGAGCAGGTGTTTTTATGGAAGCCGTCGGGTCATCACCCCGGCGGTTTCGCTTTTGCAGGCAATCGTACCATTTTTGCCGTGTTACGGCAAAGCGTGGTGGTGGCAAGAGTCGCTTCAATAATTCAGCGATTGATCCCATTGATCCCAAAGTAGCGATTTTTCGCCAATTTCACCACATGCCCTTTTGCAGCATATTCAAACATAGTCCAGCGCGGTCATCTGCTATTTCGTCTCCCCATCAAGCGCCTCTTGCGAGACGCGCAGCTTGCGCTCTTTGTCCGGCCCTCGTAGATGTCGCCGAGGGCGAGAAGCTGCCCTCTTAGCAGGCAACCCCGACTAAGTTCACTCCTTGCATCCGGGCAAACCTCTGGTCAAAGGTCTGGAGCGGAGTGGAATTCGCGCGTTCGGCTGCTCCGAGTATCATCAGGTCAGAGAACCCTATACCTCCTTGACGAAAGCGATAGGCAGAAGCGGCTACGTCATCAGAGTTCTCGACAACCAAGGTGTCCGAAGTCGTCAGGCCCAACAGCGCTTCAGCAATCTGACTTCGCTTAAATCCATAGCTTCGCTCCAGAACCCAGGCAACCTCCAGGACGACCTCGCGGCAGATGTATCCCGGTTCATCTGGAGTCAAGCCGTCGATCAATGCACGAGCAGCTTCGGCCTGTTCCGGAACGTCGCCTACGAGATAGCGCATGAGTACGTTGGTGTCGAGTGCAGTCATCCTTCGACGGCCCCCTCAGCGATGGCTTCTTCCATTTCTTCCAGGCTCACGGGTGGCCCGTCATACTTCAGACTGCCGAACAGGCGGCGGGTGGAGCGTATCGGCATTATCAGCACTCCCTCGTCAAGTATGACGTATCGCACCTTATCCCCGGCCTTTACGTCCAGTGAATCCCTGACGGCCTTGGGTAATGTCGTCTGGCCCTTGATCGTTATGCTGGACTCGAACATCACAAATTCTCCTATCGCTATCGGGATGATGCCTGCATTACATTATGCCCTGTAGTAATGCGTCAGGCAATACTGTAAGGCCAATATGGCAGGACAATCGAAATCTTGACTCGGCTGTGAGATATGAGCCACATGAACAAGGGCTGGCAACCACTTGGAGTTGCCAGCCCTTTCGTCTGTTCATCGGCAGGCGTTGCGCCATTATGGTCGGCATCGTTGCGCTGTCGGAATTATGTTTGGATATGCTACAAATGGCGGTGTGGAGAGTTTGTCCGCCCTCTGCCCTTCAATGAATTATCGAAGCGACTCAAGGTGAAGTACCAGGACATCGAAGTCGGCCTTGACTTCGAGCCTGAGCCAGGACTGGCGGACAATGGCGATCTGGAAATGGATTTGCAGGACCTGTTTGAAGCCGTGGGAGTCGCGGCCAGAGCGGATAGCAGTTACGTCGCCCTCTTCATAGACGAACTCCAGTATGTGCAGGAGGACCAGCTCGCGGCACTGATTACGGCGCTCCACCGGGCGGCCCAGCGACAATTGCCCGTCACGATGGTCGGGGCGGGTTTGCCGCAACTCAGGGGCGCGATGGGTAATGCAAAGTCCTATGCCGAGAGGCTGTTCGACTTCCCGGAAATAGGGCCTCTCTCGCGTAGCGATGCCAGGCTCGCCATATCCAAGCCCGCACTTGATGAGGGAGTGGAGATAGAAGCTGCGGTCCTCGATGCCGTTGTCGAGCGAACGGAGGGCTACCCCTACTTCTTGCAGATTTGGGGGAAACATCTCTGGGACGTGGGCAGAATGCTCTCCGATCACCGAGGTGAACTTCGCTCCTGCTTCCGCTCAGGCGATAGCGGACCTTGATCAGAGTTTCTTCCTTGTTCGGTTGCCTGGGATGTTAGCAAGTGTTTCAGTCCGCAGCGGGATGAACAGTCGCCAACGGTCCAGTTCGCCCTTCATCCCCGATGGTTTCGTCCGTCGTCAGACGAACCAGAGCCTTCGAGTCCGAGCGCGTTACATCGGGGCCAACCGCCCCTAGCGCAAACTTTTGCAGGTTGCGAGCCGCGTTCAGGTTCCGGTCATGAGTCACCCCACAGGCGCCACAGCGCCAGGCGGGCTCCCTGCGAAGCCCGGCATTCACCACTCCACAGGAAGAGCACGTCTTGCTGGAGGGATAGAAGACAGGAGCCTGTACCAGTTCCGTCCCGTACCACCTGCACTTGTACTCCACCTTCCTGAGAAGTCCGCCAATGGCCGCATCCCTGATGGCCTGTGCCTGCCATCTAAGCTTGCCCATCCCGGACACGTTCAGTGTCTCTATCCCGAGCACCCGGTACTTCCGCGCCACTGCCCGCGATAGCTGGTGATGAGCGTTGTCCCTCAGTCCTGTGATACGACGCTGGCAGCCGTCTATCCTTCGCTGTGCTTCATGCCAGCCACGGGAACCGGACTTCCTGCGAGACTGCGCCCTCTGCCAGCGTCGCAGCTTCCGCAGGCTGCGTCTCAGTGCCCTTGGGTTCTCGTGCTCCGTTCCGTCAGACTCCACAGCAAGCGGACTGATGCCCACATCGAGACCGCCACACGGTTGAGGCTTCCGCTCCTGTACCTTGTCCGGCACCCTCAGGCTCAGACTCGCGTACCACCGTCCATTGGTCTTCTTGACCGTCACCTTCGATACCACCGCTCCGTCCGGCAGCCCGTGCCTCAGCCTCACGGACCCGATGTACGGCAACCGCAGCCTGCGATGCCCATCGTAGCTGATAGTCTGCACCCCGGAGGCTGCCAGGAACGACCCCGAGCCTGTCGCGCGTCTCGCGTGGAACCCGGGTCTGCCGGACTCCCCGCTGAACCACCTGTCCATCGCGGCACGGAAGTTGTCACGCGCTCCCTCCGCCACGAACTTGCTCACCGAGGCGATGAAGGAGAACTCGTCGGTGTCGTGCTTCAGCCTGTTCAGTTCCCTAGCCAGTTCATAACCGGACGGCCAGCGGCCCAGCTGCGCTCGGGCCATACGGCTGGTCGCAACGTGGATGTTGTAGACAGCCCTGCTTATCCCTATGCACCTGCCGGCATACTGCTCCTGACGGATAGTCAGATGTATCGGCACCACCAGTCCCGACCTAATCACCCGCCGCCTCCAATGCGCGCCTGGCACGGTTGTGAGCGGACCGACGACCGTAGAGACGCGCGCAGAACGACGTCATTATCTCAGTCATGTCTCGCACGAGATCGTCGTCCACCTCGGTCTCCTCCACTACAATCAGTCCGCCGCCCCTGGCCCTCAGCATCGCGTCCACCATCCCGACCCCGAACCTCGCCAGCCTGTCCCTGTGCTCCACCACAAGCCAGCCCACGTCAGGGTCTGACAGCAGTGACAGCAACTTCTTCCGTCTGTCGTTCAGGCCACTCGCCACTTCCTCCACCACCCTGTCCATCGCTATCCCGTTCTCACCGGCGTATCTCCAGAGCCTCGAGGACTGGCCTTCCAGAAGATGCTTTCTATCGGAGGAGGAGACCCGCGCATAGCCGACCGTCAGAAGCTGCTCGTCCTCCGGCACAATCACGTACAGTATGCCGCCGACCTTCTCCACCTCAAGGTCTGGAGGCAGCCGTCCTTCGTTGTACATCCGCCAGGTGGAGATCCGATTCAGGCCATAGAGTCTGCCCCAGTCCGTGAGCCTCATCCGTTTGCGTACATCCATAAACATATACTAACAGAATATGCCATCTGCTGTGAACGCCTCTGGAGAAAAGATACCTGAGGGCGATGTCCGAGCTGGGTGCAGGCCCTCACCGTTCGGGTGACATTACACAGGTAATGCAGCGTAGCGTGAGGTCATTGGCTCCTACACGCGCCAACCTGATCCGAAAAGGCATGATCTGGAGTCCATCTCACGGCGATACAGTGTTTACAGTTCCGATGTTCGACGAGTTCATGTTGCGGACGATCCCCAGTCCTGACTATTGACGGCTACCAGCAGGCCGATTCCTGAATGTCAACAGGCTACCAGTTCTCTATCGGTTGTATGTCGTTCCGCATTTGAGACCTCTTTAATTTCTTCCTCTTAAAAGTAAGAAATGTTTTCTGTTCTATTTTGGTTCCCATCTCTAACTGAAGTAGAGGTCTATGACAATGCTTACCTCGGATAGAGTGAGTTTATCGGGGTCTCCCTCATCGCGGAAGAAGTCATCGATGGCCATGCTGACCTCGGAGAGGTCTATCTGGCCGGACTCGTCGGCGTCGTACCTGTCAAGCAGTTCGCCACCAGAATCAGTGGGTGCAAAACCAAATTGCGGGAATAGGTCATCAGAAGGCCATTGGGAGACTTCACGAATCCCGTTCCACATCAGCCTGTCTACAGCCAGACCGAAGTCGCCCTGTTTAGGCCGCGAGTTGAACAACGCGGCCCAGGCGAAGCCGTGATGAGTTCTCACCAAGAGAGAGGAGGTACCTGGTTGACTGCCACTGTGCCACCAATTGGCATCGCCGCCGGCAGGTTTTACCAGCCAACCCATTCCATAGAAATAGGAACTGTCCTCCCAGAGCGGTGGCTCGGGGCGGGACACCATCTCCTGTACAGTGGCAGGGTTCAGCACTGAGGGAGGCCTGCTCCCATCAATGGATGTGACAAACCGCATCAAGTCAATGGCCGACGCTATCCAGCCTCCGACGGAGTCCCGTCCCTGCAGGTAAAACCCGCCGTAGGGCCACGGCACCCGATCAGGAGTCTCGGGCATGACGGAATACGCCAGGCTCTGGCCAGGGTAGCCGTAGTAATTAACTTCGTCCTCTGCCCTTTCCTCAGGTAAGGTGCCTCCGATTCTTATGCCGGTGATCCCCATAGGCCCCAGGACCCGTTCCTTCACGTACTCTTCGTATGACTGCCCCGTTTTCTCTTCTATGACCCGTCCCAGCAGACAATATCCAAAATTGGAGTAGGCGAACTTGGTGCCAGGGTCGAAGTCCAGTGGCTGGCCCAGCATGAATTGAATGACGTCCCGGCAGGAAACTGGCTTCTGTACGCCAAGCTCCCTCTGAATCCTATGTGGAATCCACATTGGGTCGTAGCTCTTGTTTCTGTCCCAGCCGCCCGTATGCAGCAGCAGGTGCAGCACCGTGATCTCGTCCAATCGAGGGTCCCTCGTAGCTCCCTCAGGAGGTTGGAATTCCTTGAGTATCTCGAATACTCTCTCTTCCAAATCCAGCAGATCCTCCTCAACCAGTTGTAGCACGGCGACGGCGGTGATTGGCTTCGAGATGCTAGCGATTCGGAAGAGGGAGTCGGGCTTAACAGGATCGTCCCCTTCAATGTCTGCCAGACCGTAGCCCTTGACGAACAGCAGTTGACCATCTTTGACTATGGCGATAGATGCTCCCGGGACCTTCCATTGCTCCAAAAAGCTTGGAATAAGCCTGTCGAACACGACCTCGACATCCGTAACAGGTGTAGCCCCTTCCGAGGCTGTAGTTGAAGGTAGTGCAAGCATACCTACTACTACCAACAGTACTATGCCTACGGCTGACAGGAAGGTAGCCGTGAGTTTCCTGATCCTGCTGGCCGCACTCCGTCTGTATGACAATAGTGAGCTCCGTTTCTGCTGTTATCAGCGGCAACTAGCTGAGTTCGGATCATAGGAGAAAAGCCGACTTGCAGTCCTATGTACTGGAGAGATGTGTACTGGAGAGATGTGAAGCTAATGTCGTGGAAGTTCAGCGGGCTTATGTTAAAACGACGGATCGCCTTGATGCAACATTCTGAGATATTCTCTTGCATCCGACACAGAGGCGTCGCAATGATCAGGCAGCGAGGTAAGGGATATGCGGTCTGTATCAAGGGACTGCCGACGCTGAGGTTTAGAAGGGGCACAGAGCTTCCGCTGTCCGGCGACCTTCAAGGTATTGCCATAGAGTCCGGTGCGGCAGGCGGTTGTGGGTGAATCTGATATATCAAGTGGAGAGCAAGCCGTTGAGTCGGAGCGACCTGACGGTAGGACTGGACATGGGCATCTCCGACCGCATTAGCACTCTCGACGGGGGAGAGCGTGGGCAGGCGAGATAAGGCCAACTCAAAGATCGCGCGCGCGCAGAAGCGCTTGTCATGGTGCAGGAAAGACAGTCGCAGGTGGCGTGAGCGCCGGTCGATACTGTCGAACGCACAGGACAGGGAGGTTTAGCTGGCTACCCTCATATTTCCGCTGAGAAGTGAGCAATTCGCGCTCGCGGTGTGCCCTAAGAAGAATTCTCTCAGGGTTGGGTATCTCCCAGCGCGCGCGAGGTATATCCCACACGCGCTCCATTGTAGTCTCGGTCCATTCTCTATCTCCGTCTCCCCCACGACAATGGGCACGCCACCAATATCTGCCAGTGACTCGCCGGTTCTCGACACGGTCTTCGTCGATGCCCTTGCTGCGAGTCAAGTAGTGTGTAAATCGTCTCTATGAAGAGCAGAATGCCGCCCAGTAAAGCCATTGCAACCAGCGAAACCGCTATCAATATAGTTCGTCTTGACACTGGGAGGTTCCTGGGGATTGCATACGAAAGTGAACAAGTTCACCTTGGTTGCATTTATGCCGTATCCAGCACGGCAGCGCGATACCATTCAAGAGGTTGCAACTACGTACAGCACAGATGGGTTCATTCCCACGCGCCATTTAAGGGTCGAATAAACTCGGTTCGGTGGGCTACGGTTTTGCAAGTGGTCACAGGTTCGCATCTCTGGCGGTGATTTGAATCATCCCTTGCAAGGATTACTCTGAGAAACCAGCCTTATGCAGCCATCTTCCGACCTTCACGTACTTTACGCTAGTGTACCTCTAGGCTTTCTTGATTACGGGTGAGCCTCCCGACTTACCGTTCACCTTCCGATATAAGTCCCTATGAAAGGGTCTCGGTCTATTCTACCAAGTTCAAGGTGTTGATCACGGCATTGACGTCAGCATCCAGCGACAATCCACACTGAGCGCAGTCGAACCGCTCGCCACTGCGAGTGTCCTGACTCCGTATCCCGCTGTCAGAACAGGTCTGGCCCGTATGCTGAGGAGCAACGGCTACCGACTCCCAACCGGCCGTTCTCGTATGTTGTTCTGCATTTGAGACTTTTTAATTTCTTACTGTTAAAAGTAAGACAGTTTTTCCGTTTAACTCTTCAAGCTTTCTTGCTTTCAAGCAGTTCAGATGATTTTCAGAGCGTATCCGGTCCTTCCGCTTTCCTCAATTCGTTCATGTAGCCCGCACAATAAGCGCGGCAGTTTGACCTGAAACCTCCTTGCTATGGAAGTCATCAGCATCCGTATAATTTTACTTATCTAATACTCTTGCTAAACATTTGCTCGGGCTGCCAAACGTCACGAATACTCTGGCTGGCATTCATCTCCGCGATGCTCGCGCTCTCAGCTGGGATTTTCATACGCCGACCGATCAATCATTACTGTGCGTGCGCAGATACTGGAGACTATCCGGGAAGTAAAGCTGACAGTCGGCACACTGTAGCCTGGGACGACTTGATGCTGTGTGGAGGGCGATGAATTCGCACAATCATGCCATGACGACCGCAACAAGGCTTACCGCCTGTGCTCTCCTCATCGCCGTCGCGCTCGCGATTGCCCTCCTGGCCACCTCCCGTGCCTATGCTCAGCAGAGCTGCACGAAAGTCACGATGATTTACGCGGAGGCTCATAACACGCTCTACATGATCGATGGCGGCGGCAATCGCCTCGTTGACGTCCAGAGCGGCAATAGCCTGAGCAATCGTCAAGTCAATTCCTCCATCGTGGTGTGGGGAACCCCGTCCAGAATCGGGATTGAGATTTCACACACGGGCGCGACCAAATATAACTATAGAAGCAATGTTATTCAGTCCGGTGACAGGGGCTACGAAGATTACATAGACGGCGACTTCAACGATGCCGTGATTCTTCTCACATCCGTTATCTGCCCGGCAGGGGTAACCCCGCCTCGCCGGGTGTCCACGCCGACTCGTCCGCGGACAGCGCAGGCGAATACGGCACCCAGCATATCGTCGGTCAGTGCGGACAACATCGCCAAGACGACCGCGCGTGCCGTCGTGGAAATAGCCGACCACGATGGCACCGAGCTGACCGTCAACTTGCGCTACCAGGAGAAGGCGGAGGCGCAGGACTGGCCGAATGCGCATACCGACACGGCGACCAGCAGCGCAAGTCCGGCTACGAAAAGCCTGGATAACTTGACGCCTGGTACGGAGTACGTGCTGCAGGCGTCGCTAGACGCCGCCTTCCCTGCCGAGGGAACGAAGGAGCACACATTCACGACGGAGCGTCCGCCCAGCATATCGTCGGTCAGTGCGGACAACATCGCCAAGACAACCGCGCGGGCTGTCGTGGAAATAGCCGACCACGATGGCACCGAGCTGACTGTCAACTTGCGCTACCAGGAGAAGGCGGAGGCGCAGGACTGGCCGAATGCGCATACCGACACGGCGACCAGCAGCGCAAGTCCGGCTACGAAAAGCCTGGATAACTTGACGCCTGGTACGGAGTATGTGCTGCAGGCGTCGCTAGACGCCGCCTTCCCTGCCGAGGGAACGAAGGAACATACATTCACGACGGAGCGTCCGCCCAGCATATCGTCGGTCAGTGCGGACAACATCGCCAAGACGACCGCGCGTGCCGTCGTGGAAATAGCCGACCACGATGGCACCGAGCTGACCGTCAACTTGCGCTACCAGGAGAAGGCGGAGGCGCAGGACTGGCCGAATGCGCATACCGACACGGCGACCAGCAGCGCAAGTCCGGCTACGAAAAGCCTGGATAACTTGACGCCTGGTACGGAGTACGTGCTGCAGGCGTCGCTAGACGCCGCCTTCCCTGCCGAGGGAACGAAGGAGCACACATTCACGACGGAGCGTCCGCCCAGCATATCGTCGGTCAGTGCGGACAACATCGCCAAGACAACCGCGCGGGCTGTCGTGGAAATAGCCGACCACGATGGCACCGAGCTGACTGTCAACTTGCGCTACCAGGAGAAGGCGGAGGCGCAGGACTGGCCGAATGCGCATACCGACACGGCGACCAGCAGCGCAAGTCCGGCTACGAAAAGCCTGGATAACTTGACGCCTGGTACGGAGTACGTGCTGCAGGCGTCGCTAGACGCCGCCTTCCCTGCCGAGGGAACGAAGGAGCACACATTCACGACGGAGCGTCCACCCAGCATATCGTCGGTCAGTGTCGGTGACGTAGGGCAGACTTCAGCGGTCGCAACCGTGAGCATCGCCGACTCAGACGGCAGCACACAGACAGTCAAGCTGCAATATCGCGAGAAAGATGCGACTCCCGTAGAAGAGTGGAGTACGCGTCCCGTCCAGTCTGAGAGCAGCACAGGCGCGACTGCGCGCATCGACCTCAGTGGATTAACCGCGAACACCAGGTACGAAGTACAAGCCTGGCTTGGGAGCGACGAAACTGTCAAGGTGGCAGTCGAGTTCAGAACTCTGCCGCCTGATCCCAGCCTCTCCGGTGTCAGCATAGGCAGCATCACACAGACTTCAGCGGTCGCCACCGTGAGCATCGCCGACTCAGACGGCAGCACACAGACAGTCAAGCTGCAATATCGCGAGAAAGATGCGACTCCCGTAGAAGAGTGGAGTACGCGTCCCGTCCAGTCTGAGAGCAGCACAGGCGCTACTGCGCGCATCGACCTCAGTGGATTAACCGCGAACACCAGGTATGAAGTACAAGCCTGGCTTGGGAGCGACGAAACTGTCAAGGTGACAGTCGAGTTCAGAACTCTGCCTGATCCCAGCCTATCCGGTGTCAGCATAGGCAGCATCACACAGACTTCAGCGGTCGCAACCGTGAGCATCACCGACGCGGGCTCGGCGCAAAAGACGGTGTACATGTCTTTCCGCAAGTTCGGCGATACCGAGTGGAGCGAAGCGGGTCCGAAGACGACCAGGGGCGCGAATGTCGCCTACGACCTGACGGCGCTGGAGCCGGAAACGACTTACGGGGTAAAGGCGCACCTCAAGGCTGACCTCCATACTTTCAAGCATGCGATATTCACCACGCTGTCGCCCGAACCGGAGCCGGAGCCCAGCGTATCCGGTATCAGCTTTGGCAGTATCACCCAGACCACGGCAGTCGCTACCGTGAACATCGCCGACGCGGGCTCGGCGCAGAAGACGGTACGCCTGCGCTACCGCGTTAACGGCGCTACAACCTGGACTACGGAGAGTTCCCAGAACACCGGAGGCGCAAGCAAGGCATTCTCATTGGACGGGTTGACGGCGGGGACAACCTATGAGGTTCAGGCGTGGCTGGATCTTACTATGCCACCTGCGGGCACAACCACCTACACGTTTGACACATTGGTGAACCCTCCGAGCATATCTGATCTCAGTTTCGAGGACATAGAGCAGACTTCCGCGACTGTAATGGTGGAAATCTCAGACGCCGGCACCGGGGAGAAAGAGGTCTTCCTGAGGTTCAGAATTCAGGGTGAGGACGACTGGACGACCCTCCCCAACCCGGCGACCACCAGCGGGGATGACGCTTCCATAGACCTTACAGGACTTCAGGAGCAGACGACCTACGAGGTGGCGGTTGCGCTCTCGGAAGACTTCAGCGGCACGGTCAAGAAATCGTTCACCACGCTGCCTCCGCCGAGCCTGTCAGGCGTGGGCATAGGCAGTATCACACAGACATCTGCCGTCGCAACCGTGAGTATTGCCAACGCCGGTTCCGGCCAGAAGACGGCGCTCCTGCAGCACCGAGAATTCGGAGAGAGCGAATGGATCGAGTCCGAGAGCAAGACGACCAGTGGCGCGAGCGTCACGTTCAATCTCACCGGACTCGATCCCGGGACGAACTATGAGGTGAAGGCATATCTAAGCGCCGACCCTGACACGCCCAGGTATGTGGTATTCGTCACGCTGTCGCCAGGGGCCAGCGTGGATGATAGTGTCAGCGTGGCTGGTGTCAGCGTTGGAAGTATCACCCAGACGTCGGCGGTCGCGACCGTGAGCGTCGCCCACCCGGGCACTGCACAGAATACCGTGCATCTGCGCTACCGCAAGTTCGGCGAAAGCGAATGGGTTTCGAATGCGACCAAGACTGCTGCGGGCGCGAGCGTGCCTTTCGGCCTTTCGGAGTTGGCTCCGAAAACGAAGTACGAGGTGGAGGCTTCACTCAGCAGCGACTTCTCAGATGCCGAGTCGGCTACATTCACGACGCTGGCGCTTGACCCGCTCATATCGGGTGTGAGAGTGGATAACATAGCGCAGACCACGGCCACCGCGATAGTGACGATAGCAAACGCTGATGACGCTTCGCAGACCGTCCACACGCGCTATCGCGCGACAACGCCGCAGGGCGAGTGGAGCGCCGCTCAGACGACAACCAGCATCACCTCCACAGCCGAAATCAGTCTGTCCGGCCTCACTGCCGACACGGAGTACGAAGTTGAGGTGTCTCTGACAGACGACTTTGGCGTGTCACGGACAGCCACCTTCAGGACCCTGTCGTCCGGAACCCCGCTGCCCGATCCTGTGGTATCGAAGATCAGCGTCAACAATATCGCGCAGACGACGGCCACAGCATCGATCGGCATCGCAAACGCAGACGGTGAGGAGCAGACTGTGCGCCTGCGCTATCGCACGGCCACGCACGGAGCCAATTGGGGCGAAGCACAGACGGCTACGAGCAGGACCGGCAGTGCGAGCATCGACCTGACAGGTCTCGCTCAAGGTGCAAGGTACGAAGTTCAGGCTTCACTGGACGATTCGTTCCCCACGAATCGCACAAAGTACACCGTCTTCACGACGCTGAGGTATCCGAGCATAGCCTCCGTTGAGGCAAGGAACGTCGGCAGAAATGCAGCGACCATAAGAGCCACCATAGCGGACTCGCACGGTGAGGCGCAGACGGTCTATATCCGGCATCGCCGGACGAGCAGCAGCGCCTGGAGAACCACGCACCAGAAAGACTCCGTGAATGACGTTGCGAGTCTGAGCCTCGGTGGCTTGTCCTCGGGAACCGAATACATCGCTGAGGCGTCTCTCGACGACTCCTTCCCGTCGGATGAGACGAAATCCGTTACGTTCACGACCAAGGATACGGCCGAGGATGACACTACCGAGGATCCGCCCAAAGACACCTCCAAGAAACGCGGGGATGGCGACGACGGAGCTTCAGGCAGGAGTGGCACTGTTCAGGCAGCTCAAGCAGCGAACGTACCATTGCTGGGCTTCTCGCCATTGATGCTCACGTTCACCGCGGTCGAGGGCGGTGACAACCCATCGCCTCAAACCTTCCAGGTCTGGAGCAGGTCGTCAGGGGCGATGACCTTCACCCTGTCGCACTCCGAAGAGTGGCTCTCTCAGGAGCCGCTGACGGGCAGGTCCAACGGGCCTGATAATCCCGTGACCATCACCGCATCGGTTGACTCGTCAGGCCTGGCGTCGGGTCAATACGTGGACGTCATCAACATAGACGTGAGTTCATCGAGCGAGGCTTCCGGGCAGATCAATGTGACGCTGGACGTGTTGCCTCCGGATTATGTAAGGCAGTTTGTCTCACGGGCCGAAGGCGGGGTTGTGATGCTGCCGGACGGCACCGTGAAGATAGTGGTTCCGCCGCTTGCGCCACCAAAGGACGTGGACATCGAGCTGATGAAGGTGGACCCGCAGGCGCATGGCGCGCCCCCGGAAGAGCAGGAACGCGTGGTTGTGGCGATAGACTCGAACACATACTCGCCGGGCGGAGACATGCCGGAGGACGTCGCCTACTCTCCCAATGTGGAGCTGTGGATATTGCTGACTGACGGTGAATCTATCGCCTGCGCTGAAGGCAGAGCCAAGGTGTATGAGGTTGTGTCCGGGGACTGGAGACTCGTTGAACATCGCTGCGAGACGGACGAGTCGGGCAACGTGTGGATTGTGAGTGAAATCGATAGGCTTGGCGCATTTGCGCTGGTGATAGATGACTCTCCCGTGCCACCAGCACCCGTAGCAGCGGCGGTTGTGCCTGCAGCGACGCCAACGCCTGCGGCGACGCCAATCACAGTTCTCACTGTGCCTCAGGGGACTGCGGTGCAGCGCACTTCACTGCCCGCGCTGGCTCCGACACCGACACCGACTCAGGTGCCAACTCCGCTGCCGATTCCCAGCAGGAAGACGGTGGCCGCGTCTGTATCATTCGTACCCACGCCAACGCCGACCGCGGTAGCAGCACCCACGCAGAGTTCAATGCCAGTGCTGCAGGCATCGACTGTCGCGCAAAGTTCCGGTGGATTTGATTGGATGATACTTGCCGCTCTCGGAGTGTTTCTTCTTGGCGGCGCATTTATTGTCTTGTTCCTCGTTTACCGTAGGAGGCGGCGCTGGCGGC
Source organism: Dehalococcoidia bacterium (assembly GCA_965202965.1). GTDB lineage: Bacteria > Chloroflexota > Dehalococcoidia > Lucifugimonadales > UBA1123 > VXRN01. The sequence continues at coordinate 59,611 of CBDBCQ010000001.1, forward strand.
GCTATGTCGGACAATATCAGTAGAAGAAGATTTGTGGAATGAGACAATTTCACAAATGAAGTTTCCCGTATCGTTCTACTCTTTCGGAGCGGAGCCGAGAACCCTGTATATCCTGTCGGCGGTGCGCTCCGATACCGGCAGCACCTCGACCACTACGCGCGAAAGCCCCACGACCTCCCCCTGCTCGTCGAAGCTGTAATTGTCGCCGATCGCGCCGCTCCATGTGATGTCGTAGAGGCAGTCGCGGAAGCCGTCAGCGTCCTGGTCGTCCTGCGTCTGCTTCAGGCACTCGGCGGCGATGAAGACGGTGTCGTACACGGATCCCATGTGCCACGGGAAGACTACATAGCCGTAGCGTTCCCTGAAGTTGGCAACGACCTTCTGCCCCTTGCCGTTCGCGGGATCGAGGTCGGCGGTGATTGCCTTGAGGCCGGTCGCGGCCTCTCCTGCTATTTCCATTGAGGTCGCGCCGACGGTGACGGTCTCCGCGTAGATGGGGCCTTCGTAGCCGATCTCGCGCGCCTGCTTGATGATGGTGCCGGCCGTGAACTCGGACTGCGGCGCAATGTGCAGGGCGTCAGGGTTGGCGGCGAACAGTTTTTCGAGCTGAGTGCGGAAGTCGGTTACATCGGACGAGAATCGCTCTTCAGCCACCACTTCGCCGCCGCGCTTGAGGAACTGCCCCACGGATGTGCGCCTCACGCCCTCCGCATAGTCGGTCGCTTCCGTGATGGTCGCCAGCCTGCTGATGCCGTCTGCCCATAGGGTGTTGCCGGTGTCTATGCCGGTATATACATCGCTAATCTGGGTGCGGAAGATGTAGTCACCCGCATTGGCGATGTCAGGGTTTGCCGCCATCCCGGAGAACAGGATGGTGCCATCCGCCTCCGCGAGCGGAGCAGCGCCCAGCATCGCGCCGCTGCACGAGGTGCCGAGGATAATCTTGACGCCGTCCACGTCGGTCAGCTTGCGGTAGGCGGCGATTGCGCCCTGCGCGCTGCACTGCGAGTCCTCGACGACGAACTCCAGCGGGCGTCCGTTGATGCCGCCCCCCGCGTTGATCTCGTCAAGCGCCATCTGCTTTGCCTGGTTCGCCATAACGCCGTAGGTCTCGCCGGGACCGGTCAGCGACTCCATCACGCCGATGCGGTAGGGAGCCTGCGCGTCTTCGCCGCCGCAAGCGATGAGGGCAATCAGGAGGATGGGCAGCACGGCAAGTGCGATGAAGAGTCTGATATGCGGGGTTGGCACGATGATTTTTCTCCAGTGTCCGTATGTCACCTCTGCATAATATAGAGCAAATGCGACTGCACAGGAATATATTTTTGCACAGGGAGATCAATGATGGGTGAAACGAAAGGCGAGCGGCGAGAGCGGAAGCGCAGGAAGAAGCGCTACGGGCACAAGGTGAGCGGGCGCAGTATGCAGACGCTGCAGCGGATTATTGTGGAGAGGTCCGAGGGGGAGCGGGCGCGGGAGGGGTTGGCAGCAGTTGACTGATAAGTAGTTTATAGATGACAAGAGTTGTTGTTGGGAATTACATACTTTACTAGACGCCCCACCATTGACCGACATATGTTCTGCATAAATGGTAAAATAGATGCATGCCATCGATTCACAGAACACAGCAGCACCGAGCATATACGAGCGCATCCGGATACGACCGGTTGGACGATGTAATGACCAACTGCGCACGCCTGTACAACGCCGCACTGGAAGAGTGGCGCACGGCATTCCGGCAGGCAGGCGTCGGCCTCACGATGTACGACCAGATGAAAGAACTGACAGGCGTTCGCCAGGACGATCCCGACTTCTGGGGAGCGCTGTCCCTGCAGGTAGGGCGTGGAGTCCTGCGCCGACTGGAGCGCGCGCGTCAGTCGTTCTTCAGGCGTGTCAAGGCAGGAGATAAGCCAGGCTATCCCCGGTTCAAGCCAAGCCGAAAGTGGCACACGATAGAGCTTGCCGAGGTAAGCGGAGCGATGGTGAGGAAGAGAGGTGAGTGCTACACCGTCAGGGTGAAGGGCCTGCCCGTTCTCCGGCTGCGTAAAGGTGTTGAGCTGGGGCCTGCTGAGAACCTGAAGGCTCTGAGCATCACAAGACGCGGACGCCGGCTGTTCGTCAACCTGACCTATGTGGAAGAGCGTCAGCCGTTGCATTCGAGCAGCGCTGCGGTCGGGATAGACCTGGGCGTGTCAGACCGTCTTGCCCTGTCCACAGGGGAGCGTATCGGCAGGAGGCGAAAGCCCAACGGGAAGCTCAGGCGGGCGCAGCAGAGGCTGTCACGCTGCACAAAGGGCAGTCGCAGATGGAAGAGACGCAGAGCGATACTGTCCAATCAGCAGCATCGGGAGCGTGTTCGCAACCGTAACGCCTGCCACGAGATGACGACGGAGTTGGTCAGGCGCTTCGGGCTGATTGCGATAGAGGACCTGAAAGTCAGGAATATGTCGGCGTCGGCGAAGGGCACTCTGGAGTGTCCTGGCAGGAATGTCGCTCAGAAGTCAGGTCTCAACAGGAGCATACTTGAGCAGTCCTGGGGGATGATACGGCAGCAGTTGACCTACAAGGCAGGGTGCGCTGGTAGGGAACTGGTTGTCGTTGACCCCGCGTACACGAGTCAGACCTGTTCTGGTTGTGGCAACGTCAGCAGGGACGCTCGTTCTGGAAAGAGATATAGTTGCGCCTTATGCGGTCTGGAGATGGACGCGGATGTGAACGCGTCGTCGAACATTCTGCATAGGGCTCTGGCGGCTGGGAATATCGCCGCCGCCGCGCTTGACGCGGCATAACTGCTTCTCGCTTGACCTCTCAAGTAGAGTATGTAATTCCCTTGTTGTTTGTATCAGGCGCAGCAATGACCTTGGTTTGGTACAATAGTTCCATGCCAGGCAAAGACAACCTGACTTTCACCTACAAGACTCGCATCAGCGGCAACTGTTGCTAACCCCGAATCCTCATTGGATTGGCCTGCTGGTAGTCTCCTTGTTGACACTTTCTCCTTACCTGCCATAATATCACCGTAAGGAACAGGAGGTCTCCATGCTACTGAAAGTAACCGCAAAGCGACAGGTCACATTCCCTGCTCGCGTCCTGGATTCGCTGGGCGTCAGGCAGGGAGACCGGATCGAGCTGATAGAGGGTCCCGACGGATACATACTGCGACCAAGACGCATAGACTACTCACGCCTGGGCACGCTCAGGGACAAGATTCCCGAAGGACATCCGACCTTTGACATCAGGAAGTTCAGGGAGAAGCCCTATGACCCAACCCTACGGGATTGATACGTCCGTCCTCGTCAGGCTGGTTACGGCAGAGCCGGAACGCGACTTTCAGCACTGCGTTGACGAGCTTCGCGTCCTGATCGAGCAAGACGCGGAGACATTCGCCTCGAACCAGGTCATCGGCGAGGCCTACATCGTGCTTCAGCAGCACTACGATATATCGTCGGATGATGCCCGCTCCGCGCTAGTCGATGTTCTGACAAGCGGAATGGTAGCCCCGATGAACGGGCAGACGGTCATTTCGGCGCTGGAAGAGTCCGGGGGCCCAGGCGTGTTCGACCGGCTGATTGCCGACGGCTACACGCATGCGGGCATGGAGACGCTGACACTTGACAGGCAGATGGCACGGCTTTCAGGAGTCAGCAGGCTATGAGCAAGGAGAAACAGAACAGGACGCATCGTCAGCGACGCTCGGCATCAACGGATAAGTACATGGCCGAAAAGCCCGTGCTCGATGATGTCTGGCCGGTCCACTCGGCGGGCGGTTGGCCGCAAGACGTGTCCCTCGACCGCGGCGACATCTATGAAGGCAGGACGTAAGCGGTTTCGCGCGTCGCCAGGAGTAGGCAGATGTCCCGCTATGAGACGCTTCTCAACCAGGCGGTCGCAGCGTCATGATGTGACCCTGGCCAGTTTGTGACCCTGGTCAGTTTGGCATCCGAGGCCTGAGGTCCATGTGGTGGAACTGGGAAGGATCATCCCGTGCCTTGAGCCGGTCGCGCGCCCGGTTCTGGTACAATGCTCCCGGCGTGATGGAGACTGGACTTAATGTTATAGGGAACGGGCTACCCGTTTCCTTCCTTCCCATCGCGCCAGCCTCTTATCCTTCAGACCAGCCACTCAAGAGCCTTGAGTGCCTTCTTTTCCCTTGTGGTAACACACCGGTATGGACGGTGACTTCCAGCATCTGTGCATTTGCACGGCCTACAGTGGAGCCCCTTGCGCGTCTCGCCTCTAATTCACTCCCGATAAAAATTCGTTGATGAATGTTACACATCAATGATTTCCGAGTAGAGGTCGCTAGGCAACCTTACGCTCAACGTTCATCAAGGAATTTTTATCAGTTAATTCTGAATAGAGCAGAGATCATCCCAAAGACTAGCTGGAAATACTTTTCCAAAGACAAGCGATTTCGGATAGTGCTTCTTTATTGCGTGGTGGGTGCGGTGCTACTCTTCTCGCCCTAACTATCTCTTCTATGAACAAGTCCATCAGGGCAACTTCGATTCGGCCGCTGTCACAACGAACAGATCACTCTTCTATACGAGTTCCCTCTCTAACTGAAGTAGAGGTCTATGACAGTGCTTACCTCGGCTAAGGTGAGTTGCCCGTTGAAGTAGTCATCGATGGCCAAGCTGACCTCAGAGAGGTCGATTTGTCCGGATTCATCCGCATCGTACCTGTCAAGCAGCTCATCGGCTGTCTGCCCGGAATCCGAGCAGCTTGGGCCGGTGTCAGCATGGTAGCGGCTTGAAATACTGTTGAGCCAGGCTTCAAAAGCTCCGTCATCCGGCACGCAGAGTCCCGCATTCCCAGAGAAGGTAAACAATTCAAGCGCTGTGAGATTTGTGAGGCTGTGGGGTATCGTGCCCGTCAATTCATTGTCCGACAAGGCCAACCTCTCAAGGTTGGCGAGATTACCCAACTCTAGCGGTATCCCACCCGTCAGCTGGTTGTCATTAAGCCATAGTCCTCTCAGGTTAGCGAGCTTGCCCAGATCCGGCGGGATATTTCCTGCTAGCTGGTTCCCGCTAATCAACAGTTCCCTCAGACTGGACAGCTTGCCAAGCCCTGGCGGTATCTCGCCTTTAAGTTGGTTGTCGAGGAGATACAGTCCCTCCAGGTTGGTGAGACCACCTAGCCAGGCGGGTATCTTGCCGGTGAACTGGTTGCCATCAAGGTGGAGCCTTCGCAGATTGACCTTGTTCTCAAGCCATGCAGGGATGTCGCCGTTCGGAGTGCTCAGGTCATTATCGCCGCCGAGGTCCAGCACCTCCAGGTTAGCAAGATTGCCCAGCTCGGGCGGTATTTCACCGCTGAGTCGGATTCCGTCGCCGAGCCACAACAGCCTCAGATTCGAGAGATTGCCCAGTTCGGACGGTATTTTGCCGGTGATTTCCGTGTTGCCGCCAAGATGCAGGCTCGCCAGACTGGACAGTTTACCCAACTGAGGCGGGATACTACCCTCCAGTTGGTTGAAGCCAAGCCACAACACTCGCATGTTTGTGAAGTCTCCCATCCATGCAGGAATTTTCCCTGTAAGTCGGTTGCCCTGGAGAGACAACTCTTCTAATTCGGTGAGATTGCCCAATTCCTCGGGTATCTCCCCGGTCAACGAATTTTCCCGTAGGTCCAATACTCGTATGCTGTGCAGGTCGCCCAGTTTCGACGGGATGCTGCCACTCAGACCGCTATCAGGGAGTGTCAGTTGCGTTACTTGCTGCTCGGAATCCACCTCGACGCCCGTCCAATCTCTGAGAGGAAGGTCTGCGTCCCAGTTCAGCTGCGCATCGCCATTGCCTATCAGGGCGTCCCTGATGCCGAGAAGAAGTTGACAGTCGTGAAGGCACTCCACGGGCACGGGCGGCCCGTCGCAGTCGGGCAAGCCGAGACGCTGAAGGTCGTTGTTCGGCACATCGTGCAGGGCTTCAGGTATGCAGCCGGTGAAATCATTGCCAGCAAGCCACAGATATTCCAGCTTTGTGAGGTTGACCAATGAGTACGGTATCTGGCCTGTCAGTCGGTTTCTGAAGAGAGACAGTTCCCGGAGGTCTGTGAGATTGCCCAGCTCAGTCGGTATCTCACCGGTGAGTTGGTTATCAAATATGGTCAGATATTTGAGATCAGAGAGGTTGCCAAGTTCAGGCGGTATCGGCCCACTCAATCGGTTGCCCCAGAGGAGCAGCACTTTAAGCTTGGTGAGGCTGCCCAGTTCCGACGGGATAGAACCGTTGAGGTCCATGTCATCCTTCAGGGTTATTTCCCATACGCGGTTGTTGTTGATATCAACTCTCTGCCAACTGTCCATAGGCAGATGTTCACTCCAGTTCAGTGGCTCATCGCCGCGCAGGGCATCCCTGGACGCCAGAAGCGCCTCGCAGTCGGCGACTATTCCAGAGCCTGCGTGTCGTGAAACTGCGGCGCTGTTGGGACACACGGGAGCGCGCACACTTACGGTGACCGTCATGGTGTCGGTATCGCCCTGGGCATCCGTGGCGGTTAGCGTGTAGCTCGTCGGACCGGCGGCGGTGGATGTCGCCGAAGTCCCTATCCGTGCCGGCGGACCGGGGTTGAAGGTCATGCCATTGCTTGGTACAGGAGATATGGAGTATGTCAGCGACCCGTTGCCATACTCCGCCTCTGGCAGGAAGTGGGCACCTGCCACACCTGCCGTGAAGGTGTACTCGATGCTGTTGTCCGCGAAAACCGGCGCATCGTCGTCGAGAATGGTCAGCGTAACGCTTCTGGGTCCCCGAACCTCCTGCGGGTTGCTCGCCGTGCCGGACACTGTCACCCTCTTGCGGGCTTGCGTGAACACATCGTCGTTTGTCGCAATAATCGCAATAGACGCATCGCTCGCTGCCTGGCCCGCCGGGATGATCAGGGTCGGGGCATCGTCGTCGCCGTACCATTCTACTAGGACAGCCTCATCCAGCGCTGCCGGTATAGTCAGCTCGGTCGCAGCGCTCGATATGTTGTCCAGCATCGCGGTTACGAAAGTTCGATTTCTGGGAGAGACATCCCGGTCATCCTCCCCTTCGATGACCTCTGCGGGCGACAGATGCAGCGTTGCGACCGGGGTCGTCTCGTCATCGGCGACTATCAGCTCGACCGGGTCTGGCGCATCCACGCCGCTCGTGTTTGTCGCTGTCGCCGAGACCGTAACGCTCACATCGCCGGTTTGCTCGCCATTGTCAATGCCGGTGAGCGTTACGACACCCGTGCTTGTCGTCCGGCCTGCCGGAATGGTCAGAGTCCTGTTCGCACTCAGAGCGACGGCAGCAGGATGCGAGGCCGACACCGTTACCGTAGTGTCGGCGCTCGATGGTCTGTTCAGTGACGCAGCTACCGTGCTGCTCCCTCCGTTTTCCACCACCCAGTACGGTGCCAGCGTCAGACTCGCTTTAGGTGTGGAAGTCGAGCTTTGGCGAAAATTCGCCACCACTTGACGGTTGGCGTTGAGGGTTCTCGCGGCGTCGGCAGGTCCGTCCACACCTGTAGAGGGATGGTTGACCGGAACGCCCAGGGGATCGCCGTTGTAGGTCAGGTCGGGATTCGAGTAGTACAGAATCCATTGGCAATAGAAATCTCTTAAGTCGTTTTCTTCTGCATAATCCCCACACTGATACGGGTAAGACATGATGGTGCGCCAGCGTGCGGACTCAGGGGCGCCCGGGCGGAACATTCGCTGGTTCACATAGCCGAAGTTTGAGTCTCTTCCTACGTCTGACTCTACATACCTGTCGTGGCGCAGGCCCATGTTGTGTCCAAGCTCGTGGGCGAAGACCAAACCTCCACCCCCATCAACCGTAAGACCAAACGCACTGTCCCGAAATGTCCCATCGTCGTATTGGATGAGAAGCTGGGCTACACCGCCCACATTGTCGCTTCTGCCGACCAGCAGGTGAACGAGGTCTGCCGCGTACAGGTCCCGCAGCTCGTGAATGTAGTCCATATATCCGTCCGATGGGTCTGCGAGCCTTCTAAGGTCAATGTAGGAGTTGCCGTCCTCGATATAGTCCGTCTCCTGTCTCAGCACCAGCCTTATCCGATGTGTTACTCCACTGTTCGCAAATGCCTGGTTGATCTCTGCGACGAACAGGTCGATCAGCGCCTCGGCGCCTGCTCTGCCTCCCGCTTCATGCTTGACGGGAGGCGTGTACAGCACCATCACGTCTATCTCCGAGCCGTCGTCTCGCTGCGCGCTGACAGATTGCGGGCGTGCAGGCGGCGGGCTTTGCGGCTCGCCCGGTGGCAGCAACGAGGACTCGTCAATCTGCCGGATGATGTACACGCCGTTACCGGCCGTGCGGATGGTATAGACAGCCCGGGGGGTGCGAACCGTGCCGGCCACGACGCTGCCGTTCACGACCATTGTCATGGTTCCCAGTTCCACGCCGTCAAGCCCGCCCCAGAACGCATAGCCCGATGCGGTCGGCTCCACATGCTCGATTCTGCCTGTGAATGCGGCGTCTTCAAACAGGTTGAGCGCGACCGTCTGAGGCGCAAGGCGTCTCACTTCGTCAATACCCAGGGGTCTTGACACTGAATCCAGCGACGGGTCGAGTTGCCGGAAGTCGATCCCCACGAAGCGGCTTGCCAGTGTCTCAACACCATGACTGGGCGGTGGGACTCCCTCGATTTCAGAGAATATGCCATCCGCATCAGACTCGCCGGTCTGCGCGCTGACGAGACCGGGGTCCGCAAGCGTGGTGAAGAGCAGCACCGTAGCTAAAATAGCTGCGAGAAGGGTTAGCGCATTACGCATTGATAGAGCCTTTATACACGATGGAGGTAAAACGCATCGGGCTTATCTGCCAGTGGAGGTCTGTCCTTCCGGCCTGCCGGATGCTGCGACATCGGCGCTTATGCTATCAAAGGCCATAGGATAATCAAGGGGATTAGAGAATTACATCGGACTGTTGAAAAAGCCTGAGTTGAAGGCGGACATGTATGCGGCGTAGAGTGGCACGGACATCCGGCAATTAGGAGCTAAGCGATGCTCGATCCATTAGACCGCCACAGCAGAGACTCCACACTGTTCCAGTTCACGACCAAGCGTCTCAGGGACTTCATCGACCCCAATCACCTTCTCATCCAGATAGACGAGCAGTTCGACTTCCAGAAGCTCGTCGAACCGCTTGAGGAATACTACTGTCGGGACAATGGCAGACCTGCCATTCACCCGGAAGTGCTCGTGAGAGCGCTGCTGATCTCGTCGCTGTACAACGTCAGTTCGTTCCGTCGCCTGTGCGCGGCAATATCGGAGAATCTTGCCTTTCGCTGGTTCTGCTTCCTTACGATAGACGACGAGGTATTCCACCATTCGACCATAAGCTACTTCATCGAGCGCGTGGGGAACGAGGGCTTCGGTCAGATATTCCAACGCTTCAACGAGGAACTGCTGCGGCTGGGCCTTCTGTCACGGCAGGTGTACGCCGACTCCAGCCTGGTGGGAGCGAACGTCAATAGCAGCAGGCTGTCACCGAGTGGTATGAGCGTGGAGGAGTTCAAGGAGAAGGCGGTCGCGGAGAATGGGCTGTTCGTGCTGCGGGAGCGGGAATTAGATGAGGGCGGCAAGGAGCAGGAGAGCGTTAGTTACTACCAAGATGCACAGGGAAGACTACCCCTGAATCCTGTGGACACGGATGCCAGATGGGGCACTAGGCGCAGGCATGAGACGCAGTGGAAGCTGCATTACCAGGAGAACGTGATAGTGGAAAGAGGTGGCTTCATAGTGGCACGCACCGCTACGCATGCCAGTGTGGGCGAGTGGAAGGCGTTGGACGGGATGCTGAAACAGCTGCCGGTCAAGCCGGAGACATTCGCCGCTGACGCGGGATACAGAGGGGGACACGTGAGGAAGCGTCTGGACGACATGGGCATAGTCGCCTACATCCCCTTACATCCGACTCAGCTGAGGAACATGGTAGCCAGGGGAGGCTTCGACTATCGAGGAGATCACCTCGTATGTCCGGAGGGAAAGGTTCTGCGCAGGAGTGCGCTCCTGAGTCGGGATCGGACGCATCAATATGTCGCACGCCAGCACGACTGCCAGAGATGCCCAATAAAGACTGAGTGTCTGCCACCGGGGCAGGTGCGCCGATATGTGGTGCGGAGCATCTATCACTCCCTGCATCTTGAGGCGAAGGAGCGTAACGAAAAGGAAGCGTTCAAGACGGAGATGCTCAGGAGGAAAACGATAGCTGAGGGAGTGTTCGCGTCACAGGATCGGTTGGGATGGGCCAGGAGCAGGTTGAGAGGGTTGTGGAAAGTGGACTGCGAAGGCTACATATCGTCGCTGGCACATAATATGAAGAAGGCTGTGCATCGGCTGGGCGACTATACCGGACCTCCAGTGCCGGCGACTACACCAGAGCCGGCCGCTGCGTAATCAAGATAGAGCAGGGAACGACAGGATTATCATGGAAGATCTGATGAGCCAGTCGTTGAAAGTGGCCGAAGGCCTACGCCAGTCAGACGTGTTGTGCGTCACGAGAGGTCACTGACGCCAGATAGGATCAAAACCCTGCTTTTTCAACAGTCCGATGTAATTCCCATAAATACTTGGTGGGACTTATGCACAAGGCGACTCTCTCCGGGACAGGGTGATTGCTCAGATTCGAAGCGGGGTTCTCTGCGTCGTAAGGCTCTCGCGGCTTCAATGTCTTGGCATCATCTTTACCTTTTTTAATCTCTTCCTCTTAAAAGTAAAAGATGTTTTCAGTTCAACTCTTCAAACCTTCTTACTTTTGAACCTAAAACTTGCTATACCTTCTTCCGTTTCTACTTTAGTGTAGAAGAAATTCTTTCAGGAGATCGACATGATAGTCGCAGTAATTGGAGAAAAGGGTGGCACGGGCAAGACCACCTTCGCGGTCCACCTGGCGTGCTGGCGCGTCATTTCGGGCCGAGACGTGATGCTGATAGACGCCGACAGGCAGGGGTCGGCCAGTATATGGATTGAGATCCGCCAGGAAAACTCGTCCTGTGTTCCGACGAGCGTGCAGAAGTTCGGTCGTGGCCTTCGCGGATCGGTTATGGACCTGTCGCGTCGATATGACGACATCATCGTCGACATCGGAGCAGGTGACGGACCGGCCATGGAGAGTATCCTGCGAATCGCGGATTTTGCGGTCATACCGTTTCAGCCCAGCGAGATGGACATCTGGACGGCAGACCTGCTCAACAGCCTAGCTGGAGAAGCCAAGGAAATTAACGATGACCTCGAGGTGACTGCTGTCCTGAATCGCGCGCCCGCTCACCGGACTGCCAAGGATGTCCGAGCTGCGCTGGCTGCTCTGCGGAGTTGCCCCGAGTTGACCACGTCAGACTGCGTGGTTCGTGAACGTACCTCGATACGCAGGGCCGTGCCCAGTGGGAGGCTGATAGATGAATGGCGCCCGAGAGACCAGAAGGGGCTCGACGAGCTGGCGCAGATCTACACGCTGGTCTTTGACGAATCTCCCCCGATACAGAACTGAAGAGAGGATCCCAAATGAGCAAGAACGACGTGACTATGGCAGTGCGCCGCCGCAACAGGCCTGCGGGTCAACTCTCGACAGGACCAGGAGCTGCCAGAGGACGGATCCGGACGATTGACATCGACGAGAACGACACCTACCATCCGCTGTCTCTGAAGATCTCAAGTCGTATGCGGCATCGGTTGCGGCTTGCTGTCGCGGCATCGGACATGAGCCAGCTTGAGTTCATCATCCGGGCGCTGGAACCGGCGATAGACGAGGTTCTGTCGGCGCATGGCATTGAGAATTAACGGAAGAAAGCTCTTATTGAAGACTTTATAGAAGTAAGAGAGTAAGTCATTAAAACATTTTGAAATGCTTAACGCGAGGCACCTTCGCAAACCGGCTTCGCAAAGGAATGGCGGGTATTTCTACATTCGGTCATTCAGACTTTCTGGCGAGCGTCACGACGCGACCGAACCCGCGCTCGGATGAAATGACAACGTGAAGACCTTCCGCAGGACGTGCCAGCATCGGGCGTACATCAGCAAGGCGGGTTGCGCGCGGATCACGGTAGTGCTGCGCGAAGGTGGAGCCGAGCAGGACTCTCTGGCAACGCTGACTGTGGTATCGTGGCTGTGCGAATAGGAGACTACAATGGACGGCAGCATTTTGGGGCCATCTACGTCATAGTGGTATTTGTCATAGTTGCTGTCGCAATCATCTGGCGGCGGAAGAGGCAGCCCTTCCAACCGTGTAAAGGAAATAACTTCTGCGCACTTTCGCTGCCAAGTGTCTGACCACATCGTGCAATTCAGAGAAATTCACTTCGCCCTCCTTCTGTCCATCTTGCTCTCCATGCCTGTGGTGGCCTTCGTTGCCTACGGCCTTTTCTTCGCTGCTGCAGCGCAGGCCCAATCCGGGCCCGCCAATGCAATGTCGCAGCGACTTCAAGATGGCGGAGCTGTTACGCAGCAGAGCACCTACACGGTCAGCCTGGCCAGTCTCTCTCCATCACCAATTCGCGCAGGCCAGACACTGACTATCGAGTTGCGCATTAGCCCGGCATACGAAGGCTCAGACAGGCTTATAGGCGGAGTTCAGATATTCGATCCATCCGATTCCCGAGACGCGCACCTTCATGCATTTGCGTTTCACAACGGCAACACTACTGCGAATGCCGTCGGCTACACCGTGCGAGATGACTTATCGGTACCCAGGACCATCCGCGTCACAGTCAATCCGGTCTTTGCCGAATACTCGGTGGGATCGCCTGCATCAATGACAGTGCAGGTCGTCGGTAGCGGTGAGCCACCGCCGCCGCCACCGCCCATTGACACGCCTACTTACACGCCCACCGCGATCCTTACAGCCACACCAACGCCTGTTCATACTGCGACTAATACGGCTACGGTCGTGCCGACGGCTACCAGCACGCCCAGGCCAACTGCGACAAACACAGCCACGGTCGTGCCAACGGCTACCAGCACGCCCAGGCCAACTGCGACAAACACAGCCACGGTCGTGCCAACGGCTACCAGCACGCCCAGGCCAACTGCGACAAACACGGCCACGGTCATGCCAACGTCTACCAGCACGCCCAGGCCAACTGCGACAAACACGGCTACGGTCATGCCAACGTCTACGTCTACCAGCACGCCACGACCGGCAGCCACATCCACGCCCACCAACACGCCTAGACCAACTGCGACAAACACTCTAACGCCGACATCCACTCACCCACCCACAGCTACCCTTACAGCTACACCGACGCCCACCAATACTGCGACTAATACGGCTACGGTCGTGCCAACGGCCACATCCACGTCTACTGCCACGCCCATGCCGACAGCGACTAACACATCAACGCCGCCCCCCACTCACACGCCCACCGCGACACCTACTCCGACATCCACTCAGACGTTGACTGCCACATCGACGTTAACGCCAACGTCTACTCTCACTTCAACACCGACGTCAGTTCCAACCTCACGACCCAGAAGAAGAACATCCACGCCAAGGCCTACGGTAACCCCGCCGCCTACGGCGACGACGGTTCCGTCTCCGACCGTCGTCCCATCGCCCACGTTAGCGCCGACCGCTACGGAGGAGCCAAGGACAGAAGCGACGAATACACCAGAGCCTACCCGACGCCCCGCCAGGGGAAGAGACACGCCGACTCCAACGCCCACCGATGTACCTACTGCAGCCCCAACTCACACGGCGACGCCATCACCCACAGCTACGCCGACGCTGACTCGCACGCCATCACCCACAGCCACGCACACTCCTACAGCAACGTGGACGGCCACGTACACCCCAACACTTACTCCTACTCAGACGGAGATGCCGGCACCTACGCCTTTACCCACTGCTACACCGACTCCCACACCGACTAATACGCTCACGCCATCCCCAACGGCCACTGCCACGCCCTCAGGCACATTGGGATTCTTGCAGCAGCCAAACATACCGCTTTTCGGCGACGCTGCCCCACGCATTCGTAACACATTGGAAGCCATAGCTAACGTGCCGCGCCAGCGCACAACTTTGGTCGTCATCCTCGTAGCTACCTGCATTTTTGCAATGGCAGTTTTCGCCTATCTGCTGCTACGAAGACGCTGACACGGCTTGAGTGGAGAGCGTATTCCTTCAGAGAGATGGGGGATTAGGTGATGTGTTTGAAGAGCAACTCTTAGGGAATACGCTGGTGGATGAGTATATTACGGTGTCTTGCCAGGCTCTTCATTCATAGGAAAATGTTGCCCCAGAACTCGTCCTCAGCGTGTATCGCCGTCAGCCTCGAGACATATCAAGAGGTTTGGGACAGAACTTCGCACGAACCGGCGAATTTAAGACCTACTCGATAGTTGCGTAACCACACAACACGGCTGATAATTGGTTCATGACTGGTGCTGAATCGATAGGCCAGAGGATCAAGCGCGAGAGACTAAGTCTGTCTATGACGCAACGCGTCCTGGCCGAGCGGGTAGGTGTTGGCACTCCTCACATCTCGAAGATTGAGGCCGGCCGGGAGAATCCAAGCGATGAGCTCCTTCGGAATATCTCGGAAGTCTTCGACTGCGAACACGATGAGCTCCTCCTGGTTGCTAGGCGACTTCCTCCGGACCTGATGGAGAAGCTCGCGGCCAATCCACGACAGTCTCTTAAGCTTCTACGGAATCTGAAAGCTCCTCAATCCTGAGCCACCTCACGCACGACTGTGCCATCTCTAGTGTCAACATACAATATAATTGTGTGCTTGCACAACTACACAATTTTTGTGTATAATGGGAGTTACATATCAAGGTGATCCCGCCAACACCGCAGCGTACAACAGTTCTGTTATTTGGGTATAATGCCATCATGGTAACTGCACATGCCGTCTATCAGGAGCGAGCATATCTGAGGCGCAACGGACACCAGCGTCTGGACGAGGCATTCCGAGAGTGTGCCCGACTCTACAACGCCGCGCTCGAACACTGGCAGACTGCCTGGAAGCGCGGACACTCGGTCTCGCTGTATGAGCAATACCGTGAGTTGACCGACATCCGTCACGATGACGCTTACTGGAACAGCGTAAGTGTTCAGATAGGACGCGGAGTGCTTCGCAGGCTGGACCGCGCAAGACAGGCATTCTACCGACGCTGCAAGTCCGGTGAGAATGCCGGATACCCACGCTTCCGCTCCAACCGTCGCTGGAAGACCATTGAGATAGCGCAACCCGCCGCCTCAATGGTCACCGATAAGCGTGGCAAGTGGGTGGTGAAGGTGAAGGGCCTGCCCATTCTCGTTATCAAGCCTCAGCGTGAACTGCCGGATCCCAAGAGCCTGAAGACCCTGACCATAACTCGCAAGCCTACGGGTGTGTATGTCAGCCTTGGCTATGAGGTGGAGCGTGAAGCGCTCCCGAAGACCGGGCGGTCAGTGGGCCTGGATATGGGTGTGCGCTCTCGGGTTGCGCTATCCGACGGCCCTTTCACCGACCGCAGACTACCCGAAAACGACAAGGTGTCGACACTCCAGAGACGGATTGCCCGGTGCAAGCGTAGCTCTGGAAGTCAGCGCAAGCTGTATCGCCAACTTGCGAGACTGCGGCATCGGGAGTCTGTGCGAAACCGAAACGAGTGTCACAGAATAACCACGGAACTTGTTCGGAACCACGACTTCATAGCGGTTGAGGACCTGAGAATCGCTGGAATGACGCGCTCTGCCCGCGGAACGGCTGAGAAGCCCGGGCGGAACGTGGCAGCCAAGGCTGGACTCAACCGAAGCATCAATGAGCAATCCTGGGGCATAATCATCTCGCAACTCGATTACAAGACCCGATGGTATGGCAGGCAATTCGTCAAGGTGGACCCTAAGCATACCAGTCAGACGTGCTCAGGTTGTGGAGTGGTTGCTTCAGAGAACAGACAGGACAAGATTTACAATTGTGGAAGTTGTGGACTGCGGATGGATGCCGACACCAACGCGGCCGTCAACATCCTCAGGCGCGGACTTTCCGCAGCGGGCGTGGGAATGTCGCCCGGCCTGGCGGCTTAGTCAACAGGCAGAAACATAGCTTGGATCACCAAGCATATAATTTCCTACTTGCGCAAATACACAATAATTAGAAGACATCAGTGCTGATGAGGTGAGGCATGCGTACACCGATCAGACGCCGGCAGCTCAGAGGACTTGTGCTGCATCACCGGCGACATCCGGCAGAGCATCCCAGACGTCTCGTGAATCGCACTGCCAGGTGGGGAGAGCCTCCGGCGAACGGCATCTGCCGCTGGTGCTATGAGCCGACGTCGAGCATCAGTATCCGCTGGCACCTCTACTGCCTCAACGCCTACCGTGTGGCGTCGGGACAGCACCCGGATAAGATACGGCGCACGCTCTGCGAGATATGCGGCGATTCATCCGACGAAATGGACCACCGGCTGGCTATCAACGTAGCCCGCGCGCTGGGGCCGGCGGCGATGCTCAGGGCGTTCACGCTGGACAACCTGCGCTGGCTGTGCCGAAGCTGCCACAGGCGCAAGACCAGGCAGGATAGGCTGCTGGCGAAGTTCCTTGTGGCGTGTTCGCTGGACTGGCACAGCGCCCAGCGTCTGCGTAGAAGGCACAACAGGTGGCTGCGGTCCTTTCTGTTGCCGTGCAGCCTGGAGCCTGCCCCCAGGCAGAGAGTCTCTTTTCATTGAACACGGTCCTTGCGAGGACGGAGCGATCCTTGATAGTATCTCAGGCAAACAACCGTTCTCTTGCATTTGATGCCGAAGGCGCCCGAATGACTGTACGGCGAGACAATGTGTACGTGTGGGTTACCTGGCTCTCGCGCCTGCTCGTCGGCGACGCCTCCTGCGAGTGGGCGTCCTGGTTCAAGGCACATCACAGTGGATACGCGAAGGTGAGCCGTGACTTCAGTCTCTCCACCTGGAAGATGCACCACACCCGTCTGCTCAACGCCGTGCGCGACAGGCTTGAGGCCGCCGGCCATACCGTCTCCGTCGAGCGGGAGAACTCGTTCAAGCTGCAGGGCGGCTCAGGAGCTCTGGTATCCGGACAAGCGGACCTGATAGCGGTTGCGCCCGATGGACAGATCACGGTGTATGATGTCAAGACCGGAGCGCAGCGAGACTCTGACGTGGCGCAGGTGATGATCTATATGTACGCGCTTCCTCTGGTGCGTGACTCTTCCTGGGCAGGACGGTCGCTTGATGGCCGGCTGGTGTATAGAGACGGCACCGAGAAGTACATTCCCGCCTCCGCCATCGATGACGATTTCAGAGAAGGGCTTCACGACCTTATAAGGCGTGTGGTGTCCGTCAGGCCTGCGCGCAGGGTGCCCAGCTCAGCTGAGTGCAACTGGTGCGACCTGACGGACCTCGACTGTCCGGAGCGCATCCAGGCTGCGGCTACAACCGCAAGCTAAAGGACAGTTTTGGGAGTGGCCTTATGCCTTTATTGAATTATTCAACCAGGGTCGAAGCCCACCGAACCGTGTCGGAAATCACGTCGATACTGGTGCGGCATGGCGCGAGTCGTATTATGCAGGAGTATGACGGGAGTGGGAACATCGTCGCTTTGAAGTGGAGCCTCGCCGGACGCTATGGGACCCTGGGATACGCGATGCCTGTGAACTACCAGGCAGTCTATGAAGTGCTCACCGAAGAGGGGCGGATTTTCAAGGGGGATGCCGAACGTCGGAAGGAGCAGGCACGCCGTGTTGCCTGGCGGATACTGAAGGACTGGATCGAGGCACAGATCGCGTTGCTCGAATCTGGGATGGTCGAAATGGAAGAGATATTCCTGCCATATATGCTTGCCGGAGACAGCGACAGGACACTGTACAGTGCGTTGGCCGATGGGCAATTCCGGGACCTCGCTCTGCTGGCATCGGACGCCATAGCGCTGCCTCCAGCACAACAGTAAAGAGCAGATTTGTGAGACGTATCCAACGCAAACGAACTAGGGTGTGTTGACATTCAGATTTGCGCTTGCCAGATGCGGTATAATACGAACATGGGAGCGCAGCACACGCGAAACAACCACAGAAGCAGGTCGTCCTGTCCGGAGGGCTGGATGCCGGCGGGCTATTCGGTGCCGCTCCGCCTCACCCTCAGACAGGAACAGTATTGCCGCCGCGCCATCGGCATCACACACTTCATCTACAATCTCTGCGTCGCCACTCACCGGTTCTGCCGCACCAACAGGATGTCCTGGCCCTCCTGGCAGGACATCTACAAGGAATTCAACGCCTGCAAGCGTGAGGACTACCCGTTCGTCACAGATGTGGCGAGTCGTGTGCAGGAAGGCGCGTTCATGGACTTCGGCACTGCCGTGAAGAACTGGCGCGACCCCAGCCATCCGGCAGGGCCGCCCCGTTTCAGGAAGAGGCGCAGGACGGGCGCGGGCTCATTCAGGGCGGCGTCCGGTGTCATGCAGCTCAGGTATGACGGCAAGCGGCGCATCGGGCTGCCGGTAATCGGTTCCGTGAAGCTGGCGCACACGCTGCCTGACGGAATACCCCACGAGGCTCATATCAGCCGAAGGAACGGCAGGTGGGTGTTGAGCGTGAAATACTGGAGAGCGCCAACCGTTCGCCCTGAACCCGACACTCGCATCGCCGCGGGCGCTGTCGATACCGGCATCAGCCCGATGGCGACCGACTCCGAGGGACAGGTCTGGGAACACCCGAAGGCATACTATCTAGCCGAGCGCAAACTCCGACGCTGGCAGAGGGCGCTGGTGCGCCGGCAGACCGACAGTCGTGGCTGGTGGGAGGCGCAACGGCGCATAGACCGCCTTCAGCGCCGAACGACGGGACTCAGGCGCAACGCCCAGCACCAGATGACCTCGGCTCTGGTGAACAAGTTCAAGTCACTGGTCATCGAGGACCTGAATATCAAGGGTATGATGGCGGGTCTGACGCCGAAGGCGCAGTCTGATGCCGGGATGGGAGAGATAAGGCGACAGCTCCTGTACAAAGGTGAGTGGCATCACTGTGATGTGGTGCTTGCCGACCGGTTCTATCCATCGAGCAAGACCTGCTCTGCCTGTAGGATTGTGAACGCGAAACTCAAGCGTGAGCGACGCTGGCGGTGCGGGCATTGCGGAGTAACACACGAGAGGAATCTGAACGCAGCGGTCAACCTGCGCAACCTGTTGACCCTCCCTTCAGGCAGAGGGGTGACGCTCCGTGACGGGAAGGCGCTGGCGGCAGACTCGACCTGTCGTGAAACCGGCCCGGATGATCGGAGAACAGCACAGCCGGAGCATGTCTTCGACACCGCTGACTGTGTGCTGACGGACAGGGGAATCCTGAATGTCAACACGCCTTAAAGGTTGGGTAAGCCTCCGCGGACAAAGTGTGTGGGTCGGCCAGGACCATTGGGCAACCTGCTGGTAGCCGCTATGAAGTCGTGGTTCCGAACAATCCACGTGATTATTCTGTGGCACTCGTTCCGATTTCGTACAGACTCTCGATGCCGGACTATCATCAATCCAGGCCTCGGCATCCTGACGCAGCTGCTTCAGCAGTCTAGCGACCTGTCAAATCGTCTTTCATTCGACTGACCAGGGATTGCTCACTTCAACTCCGCTTCCCTCAAAATCGTCCACATCTCTTGTCGCCACGGTCGCCCCCCGGTAGCGGGCTATGGTCGCTTTGAGCGAGGCGCCGACGAGAGCCTTTGGAGAGACGGCGTGGTTGAAAGACATATCTAATTGTATGTACGATATAATCATGACATTCGAGTGGGACGATGCCAAGAATTCGGCCAATATCTCCGCCGGGCGACTCGGGTTTGAGGCGATTTACGACTTCGAATGGGAGACTGCGATCATCACTTCCAGTCCCCGGTATGGCGAATTTCGCCTGGCTGCTCTCGGCCTGATAGGTGATCGGCTCTACCACGTCGTCTATGCAAGGCGTGAAGGCAGGAGGCGCATCATCAGCCTGCGACCGGCGAGCAGAAGAGAAAGGGACAGGTATGTTCGAGAGCGAGATTCATACTCCGACGGATGAAGAAGAGGAGGAGATACAGCGGCAGATCGCGCAGGATCCCGACGCTCCCGAATGGACGGATGAGGAATGGTCGAGGGCGCGGCCTGCGTTGGAAGCCGATCCCGAGATGGTAGAGTGGTCCCGGCGGACACGCGGTAGGCAGAAGGCGCCGACCAAAGAGCTTATATCGATAAGGCTCGATGCCGACCTGGCCTCCCATTTCCGCGCCAGTGGCAGGGGATGGCAGACGCGGCTCAACGACACGCTCAGAAAGGCTGTGTTCGGGTCATGAGGCATTTCATCATCTTCGCCTTACGTTCCTGTCTCTGGCTTGTGACAATCTTGCGACATTAGGCGCGGAGCAGTTCAACTTCGACCCCTCGATAATGCGGGACATCTACTCCCCACGCTGGAACATTCCTCCGACGGTTCCTGTGCTGACGGTGCATAGGCTGCCATCATCCCTCGACTGCTCCCTCAGCAATGGCGCGGTCCATATCTTCCAGGCTCACGGGTGGCCCATCATACTTCAGGCTGCCGAACAGGCGGCTTGTGGGCCGGACGGGTATTATCAGCACGCCTTCGTCAAGTATGACGTAGCGCACCTTATCCCCGGCTTTCACTGCTAGTGAATCCCTCACGGCTTTGGGCAACGTGGTCTGGCCTTTGATCGTTATGCTGGACTCAAACATCGAACCTGCTCCTGTGTGCTGACAGATAGGGACATCATGAACGTCAACACGCCTCAGTTGCACATTGGTAGCGGTTCGCCACCTTGTTCCTCGACATTTACAGGCAACAAGGAAGGACACTGTAACATCTGTGCTCTCTCCCAAAGGGATGATGCTCTTGGAAATGATAGGGAATTACATACTCTACTTGAGAGGGTCAAGCGAGATGCAGTTATGCCGCATCAAGCGCGGCGGCGGCGATATTCCCAGCCGCCAGAGCCCTATGCAGTATGTTTGACGACGCGTTCACATCCGCGTCCATCTCCAGACCGCATAAGGCACAGCTATATCTCTTTCCAGAACGAGCGGCCCTGTCGACGTTTCCACAACCAGAACAGGTCTGACTCGTGTACGCGGGGTCAACGACAACCAGTTCCCTACCAGCGCACCCTGCCTTGTAGGTCAACTGCTGCCGTATCATCCCCCAGGACTGCTCAAGTATGCTCCTGTTCAGACCTGACTTCTGGGCGACGTTCCTGCCGGGACACTCAGGTGTTCCCTTCGCCGACGCCGACATATTCTTCACTTTCAGGTCCTCTATCGCAATCAGCCCGAAGCGCCTGACCAACTCCGTCGTCATCTCGTGGCAGGCGTTGCGGTTGCGAACCCGCTCTCGATGCTGCTGATTGGACAGGACTGCTCTGCGTCTCTTCCACCTACGGCTGCCCTTTGTGCAGCGTGACAGCCTCTGCTGCGCCCGCCTGAGCTTCCCGTTGGGCTTGCGCCTCCTGCCGATGCGCTCTCCCGTGGACAGCGCAAGACGGTCTGACACACCCAGGTCTATACCGACCGCAGTGCTGCTCGAATGCAACGGCTGACGCTCCTCCACATAGGTCAGGTTCACGAACAGCCGACGTCCACGCTTTGTGATGCTCAGACCCTTCAGGTTGTCAGAAGGCCCCAGCTCAACACCCTTTCGCAGCCGAAGAACGGGCAGGCCCTTCACCCTGACGGTGTAGCGCTCACCACGCTTCCTCACCATCGAGCCGGTCACCTCGGCAAGTTCGATAGTATGCCACCTCCGGCTTGACTTGAACCTGGGATAGCCCGGCTTCTCCCCGGCCCTCACACGCCTGAAGAACGCCTGGCGCGCACGCTCCAGACGGCGCAGGACTCCACGCCCTACCTGCAGCGACAGCGCGCCCAACCGTCGGGGTCGTCCTGACGAACGCCTGTCAGTTCTTTCATCTGGTCGTACATGGTGATGCTGACGCCTGCCTGCCGGTATGCCGTGCGCCACTCTTCGAGCGCAGCGTTGTACAGGCGTGCGCAGTTCGCCATTACATCGTCCAGCCGGTC
Source organism: Dehalococcoidia bacterium (assembly GCA_965202965.1). Taxonomy (GTDB): domain Bacteria; phylum Chloroflexota; class Dehalococcoidia; order Lucifugimonadales; family UBA1123; genus VXRN01. The sequence continues at coordinate 81,600 of CBDBCQ010000001.1, forward strand.
GTATCCGGATGCGCTCGTGTACGCTCTGACTTGATAGGTTCTGTGAATCAATGGCATGTGTCTATTTTATCATCAGACAGAACATATGTCAGTCACTGACTGAATGTCTAGTAAAATATGTGATTCCCTTAAATCTCTCGTCTTCTACGAAGCCTGACACTCCCGATTATAGCCAGCGGTGCAGCTGCAAGCAGCAGATTTGCTACCGCTGCTCCCACGTGCGTCGTGCCTGCTGCATTACACCCGCCGCTCGGTGTTGCATCAGCTGGAGGCGTCGCTGTTGCTGCCATTACTGTGGCTTCCGGCGTTTGAGTCGGCGGCACGGGCGTTGCCGACGGCTCAGGTGTCACAGTTGGTGTCGGCGTGCTTGTAGGCACCGGTGTGTGACTGGCGGTCGCAGTTGGTGTGGGCGTGCTTGATGGCGTCGGCGTCATTGTCGCGGTTGCAGTAGGAGTTGCCGTACTGGTCGGCGTCTCGGTTGGCGTCGGCGTAGGGGTAATCGTAGGCGTGTCAGTCGGTGTAGCCGTTGGAGTAACAGTCGGTGTGGGAGTTGGAGTGGCTCTGCCGTGCTGCTCACCGGCCTCCCACCAGGTCGCTACGCCGTCGCCATTCGCATCCACCTTGATGGCCGGATAATCGTCTGATGTGCCGAAGTCCCAGACATCATCCTTACCTGTGTCTTCGTCGTCGTCCTGATCGTCGTTGTCAAGATCTGTATGCCACCGCACGTAGATGCCTGTGTAGTCGGTTGGCGATTGCAGCTCGGCAGTCGTCTTGCCCTGCACGTCGGAGTCCGTGCCGCGGCCTATTCCGGAGGACTGGCCTGATGTTTCGATGTTCCAGTAGCTTGCCCTGATGGTTCCGTTGTTCATGCCGACCAGTCCACCCACTCTGCTGTCTCCTGATACGTCGCCCACAGAGTAGCTGGCGCTGATTACGCCTTCGTTGTCGCCTGCCAGGCCACCTGTTCCCACGGACGACTCGACACCCAATACAGCGCTTGTGGAATAGCTGCTGCTGATTACCCCGTGGTTAATTCCCGTCAGGCCGCCGATTCCGTAGTATATTCCCGAGACGCTGCCTGTGGAGTAACCGGCGCTGATTGTGCCTCTGTTGTCTCCAACCAATCCTCCTGCTGTTCCGTCTCCCGACACGCTGGCGCTGGCGTGGCCATGGGTGACTATGCCGCCATTCGCTCCAATCAGCCCTCCTAAACTACGCTCTCCCGAGACGCTCCCTGTGAAGTGACTGTTGGCGACTGTGCCGCCGTTTTCTCCAATCAGTCCGCCCACCTTGTGTATTCCCGACACTGAGCCGGTGGCGTAGCTCTCGGTCACCCGGCCACCGTTATATCCGGCTAGCGCGCCCACAAGGTTCCCGCCGGTGATATTCACATTGACCAGTCCTATTCGCCGAATATCGCCGGTGCTGGTTCCGAACAGGCCGCTGACGCCTGAATCTGTGAATCCTGAGTGTCCGATGAACAGGTTGGATATGGTGTGATGATTGCCTTCGAAGACAGCTCGGAAGGCGACATCACCAATTTCAACTCCCACGATGGGAAGCCAGCCGACACCCTGGATCCAATCGGTATGCACTTCCCCTCTTGCGTAGCTATCAGGGTCATTGAAGTCGAGGTCCCGTGTCAGCTCGTAACCGCTGCACCCTCCCAGAGAGCATCCTGCCCAGGCGGAGCCTCCAGAAAACTCGGCATTATAGGCTTGCGCGTTGATGGCGTTGTTCGCCACGCCGTCTCCATCCAGGTCCCAGCTGATGGCGTTGAGCTGCTCAAGATATTCGATCTCAATCAGTCCGTCGTCATCTTTGTCGTAGTCAATCGGCGTCTGTGCGCTCACGATGTTCAGCCCTGCCATCGCACCCAACACTAGGACAACCGATAGGACTGTGCCTATGGCAATCACGGCGTTTCTCATACGCGAACAATTCAACCCACTGGTTCAGGGCGCCATCGCCAGGCTCCCGGTCGGAATAGATGTCGTTGAACATGGCAGAAGGGGCTTTTGCATATTTCTACGCGCGTGACGTCGTTTTGATGCAGTGATGATGATGTTATGCTTATGCATCATGAGAACCACAATATCCCTTGACGACCAGCTTGCTAAGCAAGTGCGGCGGGCGGCCGAGGCCCGGGGCATCAGCGTCAGCGCCTTTATCGCCAGAACATTGGACGATGCTCTGAAGCGTCGCGAGACGCCGGAGCCTCCGCCATTCCGGTTGGTTACCGTGCGCGGAGTCCATGCCCGCTCCGGAGTAGATCTCGACCGTCCGAGGGCGCTCGCCGCGCAGGATGACGAGGCACGGTTCGGGCTTAGGGGACATTGATTCGAGATGTTGCTTCCCGATGTAAACGTCTTGATATATGCGCATGTCGAGGACTCCACCGTTGTAAAAAAGGTTGATTCTAGTAACCGACCTATTCTGAATCATCTTGCGATGACGCCGCCCCAACAGTAGTGACGACTCCCGCCCGGGACTCTCACCCGGCTATGAGCATCGAAGCTGGTCCCACCCAGGCCGGAGCCCGAACGGGATTGGCTCTCACCAGCCGATGCTGCGCTGCAAGCGCCGGTCCCAGTTGTCGCGATACGGCGGCCCAGTACGACCACACGTGCTTCACGCGCTTCCTCACGGGTACGCGGAAGGCGACGTGACCGCCTGTATCCAGCGGAACAGTCCGCCGACGCGGGACGCCCTCACGACAACTGAGTAGACGACGGGCGAGCACCAGAGCGGCTGCCTGGTGTGCGCTCAGCCCGTAGCGTTCCATATACTTCACCCGGCCTATCACGGAACTGTACGCCGGGTTGACCTGACAGACTTCCACTCCCTCGCGGTATCCACGGGAGAGCAGGTATGCCTTCACCTTGCCGTAACTGAACGACGACAGCATCCTGCTGTGTCCCGGTGACTCTCCCTCAAGCGCCGTCCTCTTACGCTGAAAGTCCAGCCTCTCGATGACAAGAGGCTTTCTCTTTTCGAGAGCATAGCTCACCACACTGGCGACGGCATCCCCTATGAGAGCCTCTGCCTGGTGGCTGCTCTTCCCATAGGTGACGAGCGGCACTGAGAAGGCGTTCAGGAAGTTGCCGGACCGGTCAGTCTCCGTGACCGCAAGATGGTCTGCGTTCAGGTCTACACCGATGGCTCCGAGTTTCCGGTCGGTCACGACAGGAGCCTTCTCCACATTGGTCGTTACGAACACGCGCCAGCCGCGAGCGTCCCGCTTGAACCGGTAACTTATCGCCTGTCCCAGTTCAGTGGCTCGTGCCGCCTTCTCTCCGTGCTCCCTGCGATACTTGCGGTAGTCAGCATTCGACTGAAGAGCCGCAAGCACCCGCTCGTGTCCATAGGCGAAGCGCACGTTCTCGACCGTGATGTACTTGCCATGCTCATCCGCGAGGTAGTCCGGCATCCTGACCCTGAGCGTCAGCGAGCCGTCATTCGCTACGGTCGCAACACAGAGCTGGCAGCCCGAGGTCTCGTCACGACTGCCCAGCACGAAGAACTCGCTGCTGCGTGAGCCCCGCCAGTCAGCAAGCCACTCGGCATGATCCGCATAACCGTTGGCCTCAAGGTTGTACTGAGAGCGCCAGAGGCGCTTCGAGCCGAAGCACAGACGCAGCCTTCCAGCATCTATGTCCTCATCGACTCTCCTCAGGCGATGCCTCAGGTTCTGAAGACGCCTGCGCTTCTGATGTATCTTGTGGGATGACGCTCTGCCAGGCAGACTGCCGAGTTGCTTCTCCGATCGTGCGATGAGTCCATCGAGCGTGCTGAGGTGCAACTTCTGAGACTCCCTCGCAGACGACATCCTGCCCTCAAGCGTGATTCTCAGGGAGTTGAACATCCTCGCAGGTATGGCGTACCTTCGAATGTAGTCGGACTTCAGGGACACAGAAGACTTCCTAGCGGACACATCCGCGAACAGGCGGCGTTGCAGTACGCTGAACAGCCCGGCGTATGCAGACAATGCCTCTTCGTTGCCGCTGATGCGAGTCTGAAAGGTTGCCTTCATCCGCTCTCTCCGGCGGCAGCCATCGCTCTCTCCGCTCGACGTCGGGCAGAACGTCTTCCATATAGACGGGCGCAGAGGGAAGTCATGACCTCTGTCACATCACGTACCAGGTCATCTTCTATCTCTTCATCTTCCATTACCAGGATGCGTGCCCCGCGCGATGCCAAAGCGGCCTCGATGTATTCAAAGCCGAAGCGACACAGACGGTCTCTGTGCTCCACGATGATGGTTCCCACCGTGCGGTCTCCAACCAGCCTTCTCAGCTGTCTCCTATTGCCGTTGAGGCCCGAGCCTATCTCCTTGACCACCTCATCTGGCCTGTGGTCCTGCTGGGTTGCCCATTCGACAAGCCTTCCAACCTGTCGATCAAGGTCTTCTCTCTGGTCACCTGACGAAACTCTGGCGTATAGGACGCATCTTGACTCAGATTCTTCCGGCACTACGACATAGTATCGTCCAGTGGGGAATCTTTCGATTTTGAGTTCCGGCGGCAGCTTGCCCTGGCGGTGGAGCCTAGATGTGGTTGCTTTGTCGAAACCGTAAAGGCGTCCCCACGCAGTCAGGCTTATGCGCCTACTTGTAACATCCATAATCAACTAGAATACACTTGCTGTGCAACTGTTGGCACCCCTTCCGAAGCTAGTCGCCCCGCAGCCGTCGAAGCTCTGTCTCAAGCTCTGCTACGCGAGACTCCGCCGCCACACGACCTGACCGCTCCTCGTCGGCGAGACTCTCGGCAGTCTCGGCGCGGGTTTCGGCAACCAGACGTCCAGTCCGCTCCTCTTCCGCCCTTGCACGCTCTTCCTCTCGCCTCAGAAGCCATCTCCCGGCAGCAGGATCCCAGAAGCGCAGGTCACCGTCCGTCCACCACAGATCCAGATTCAGAGCTTCACTGCGACCCCACACCCGACCGTCATCCTCACGACGCATCTCAATCCGGCGGTACTCCCCGTCTACCAGCCGCTCACCAACCAGAGGCTCACCGTAGAACTCGCCACCAGTCGCGTCAAAGCGCCAGTATTCCCCTACGCCAAGCTCGGCGTACAGCTCGCGCTTGTTTTCCAGATCGACCCTGGCGGTGCTCGGTGAGCCTATCTCCAGGATGAAGTCAGGAGCCTTGCCAACCTCCCACAGCAGGTAAGTGTTGTTCCCCTCCAGAGACAAAGACTCCAGGGCGGCATCCGTCAGCCCGAACACCACGTAGCAGTCGGGAGAGAACGAGCGGCGAGGGTTTCCCTCCACGTAGTAGATGAAGGTGTCACCGTTCACATTGACGCCGGGAATGTCCCTGAAGTGGTCGTCAAGGTCGCGGACTATCCTGCGGAAGATCGGCGCTTGGTACTCTCCGTCGGGCAATGGCATTCCGTCCGACTCAGGATAGACTATGGCGGGAGCGGATCGGGTGGTCATGGACTCCTCCTAGCTTGAGCCGATTCTACCATACGGAGGGAGTATGCTCTTGCCGGTCAACATGCTCTACACCTGAAACTCGGAGACAGACGAGGATATACGGGCGGTCTCGTTCGGTGTGACCTTGCCGGGTGTCAGAACCTGTCAGAACAGCCCTGGACGCGGTGCCTGAATACAAGCACCGCGTCCATCTACGGGGTAGTCTTACGGTCGGATCATATCACTCGATATTTAGACATCTCCTTTCTGACGGCTCCGACTGGCTTCAGCCGCCTCCGCGTCTCTCACCTCGTCCGCCATGCTCGCCGCCGCCACTACCTTCGCGTCCACCGCCATGCTCACCACCCGACTCCCTGCCGCCGGACTCACTTCCTTCGCCGCCGCCACTGCCGCTTCCATGCTCGCCACCGCCTTCACCGCCGCCGACCTCGGCATGCGCTATCCAGCCGGTGAACGCTTCCTGCGTAGCAGGCAGGTTGATCTCATACATCTCACCCGGAGCCATGTCCACAGGTGTCGTGGGCCCAAGCTCGGTCCCGTTCGACAGGTGCACCTCTATCCTGACATTGCTCAGCGTGTTGTTGGTCGTGTTCTCCACGATGCCGTTGAATGAGTTGCTTGCCGCGTCGTAACCCATCACCAGCCGCGCGCCGCCGCGGGTGGCATCGAATATCTCGTCCTTGGCCAGGGTCGCGCCGCTGCCCTCTTCGCTGCCGGATGCGCCGCTCTCGCTGCCGCCCTCTCCGCCAGGGCCGTGACCCTCGCCGCCTGCGCCCTCGCCGCTGCCGCCTTCCGCTCCCGTGTGTGCCACAGGGCCGGGGCCGCCGCAGTCGAACACTTCCATGTGAACCACATACCCATCAAAGGCGACTCCCGCAAGCTCCGGCTCAGCGGAGACCGGCAGGCTCGACGTCACCGTCTGCCCGGGGTTCAGGTCTCCCAGCTTCTGGGGACCTAGCTCCCCAACCGTCTGCGTTCCCGACTTCAGGTGAGGCTCTGCCTGCACATAGCACAGCTGCTGCGATGTCGTGTTCTGCACCGTCGCGTTGACTGACTGCGTTGCCGCGTCGTACTGCGCTGAGATCGCCAGTCCGCCGAGCACTCCGTTCCAGGTCTGGTCGAGAGGCGTGATTGGGCTGGACATAGCCGCTTCCCTTGCGGCTTCGCTGCCGCTCTCAGGACCCTCGGGGCCGTCCGGGCCGCTCTCGCCGCCTTCGCCGCCGGCTTCACCGCCGCCCTCACTGGCCGACTCGCTTCCGCTTTCACTTCCGCTGCCGGATGCGTGCTCGCCGCCCGCCTCGGCACCGCTGCCGACCTCGGCATGCGCTACCCAGCCTGTGAACGGTGCCTGCGTCGAGGGCAGGTTCACATTCGCCACCTCGCCCGGCGCCAGGGCTATGGGAGTCGTGGGCCCAAGCTCGGTCCCGTTGGACAGATGCACCTCTATCCTGACGTTGCTAAGCGCGCTGCCGGTCGTGTTCTCCACAGTGCCTGTGAAGGCGTTGCTCGCGGGGTCGTAGTTCATTATGAGCCGCGCGCCGCCGCGAACCGCATCGAAGGTCGCATCAGGCGCCAATGTCGCGCCGCTGCCCTCTTCGCTCCCGGATGCAGCGCTGCCGGATGCACCGGACTCGTTGCCACTTTCGCCACCGGACTCGCGACCGCTCTCGCCGCCGCTGCCTCCATGCTCGCCGCCGCCGCGCTCACTGCCGCCCTCGCGTCCGGAGATTTCCTGGCTTGTCGTGACTCCGCTTGAGTCCCTGCTTTCCATTATTCCGTTGTCGGTGCAGGCGGTCAGTATTCCCACGCCGAGTATCGCTCCCAGGACCGGCCCAACCAGGAGAGGCTTCGTCAGCAGATTCTTAATCCTCGTCTTCATTTCTTCACTCCTTTCGTGTGAATGTATTCTTGATGCACCACACGATAAGGGTGAATTGTTGCGGAATTATGTCGCCGGTATGAGATTTGCGGGACCGAGGGATGAAGACGCGCGTGCCTAATGAAGAGCGGCGACGCGGGCTGAGCAGTGTTCCCGCGCAGACTCGCAGACCGCTTGCCTTATACTTGCTGGCAAGTTGGCGGAATCAGGCAAGGTAAATGCACTTTCAGGGGACATCTCGGCGCTGTCAGGGCTATCAGACCTGATAGTCCCGGTTGAATAGTCCTGCAGGCACTTTCACGTCAGATGTGTTCAATCGCGACTGCCTCGGGCGGAAATCGCCGGCACAAGTTAGTCCATGCCGAATGGAAAGGGCGCATGTAGGAGCGACATCTTTCTATGTTCACCTCCATCTGGGGAAAGACCACGCAGCTTCGCGGATCATTCGCTTATGCGCTGCCATCAGCCCTGTTTTTGCTATTCGCGGCGCTGCTGCTGACAGGCACGTTGACCGAAGAGTATCCGGCGCTTGCTGACGAACGGCTGCCCATGCCTACTACGTTGCAGGTCAACACTTCGCCTGGATCACTGACTGTTTCGTTAAACTGGAGCGGAGTTACAGGCGCTTCCTACTACTGGATTCGATGGCGAGTTGCAGGACCTGGCAATCAGCTGAACGCAGGGCAAAGGATCAACCCACCTGGAACTGACACCACCATTACAGTTGACAGCTACGGTGAGTGGGTAGTGCGAGTGGAGGCGTGCGACGCAGGAGACGTCTGCAGTTTACCTCGCGCGGAGAGATTTACCGTCCAAGCCCAATCTACTGCCACCGCCACCCCCACTGCCACGCATACCGCCACTCCTACGGCCACGGCAACCGTCACTCCTACGGTGACCGTCACGGCCACTCCTACGGCCACGGCAACCGTCACACCTACCGCGACCGTCACCGCCACGCAGACTGCCACAGCAACCGCCACAGAGACGCCGGTCCCTACTCCGACCTTCACTCACACACCCACTGCAACCATCACGACCACTCCCACCGCCACGCATACCAGCACTACTACTACCACCGCCACTCCTACGGCCACGGCAACCGTCACACCTACGGCCACCTCCACCGCGACGGCCAGACCCACCGCTACTGCTACTGCCAGACCTACCTCCACCGCGACGGCCAGACCCACCGCTACTGCTACTGCCAGACCCACCGCTACTGCTACTGCCAGACCTACCTCCACCGCGACGGCCAGACCCACCGCTACTGCTACTGCCAGACCTACCTCCACCGCGACAGCCAGACCTACAGCTACCGCAACTACCAGACCTACCTCCACCGCGACAGCCAGGCCCACAGCTACCGCAACTACCAGGACTACCGCAACTGCTACTGCCAGACCCACCGCAACCGCAACTACCAGGACTACCGCAACTGCTACTGCCAGACCCACCGCAACCGCAACTACCAGGACTACCGCAACTGCTACTGCCAGGCCCACAGCTACCGCAACTACCAGGACTACCGCCACCGTGACGGCCAGACCTACCGCTACCGCCACGACGCTCCCAGTCTCGACCTCCACTCAGACACCCACTCCCATCGCCACCCCAACTGCTACGGAAACCGCCACCGAAGTGCCTGTGCCGACGTCGACACTCACTCACACATCCACACCGACCAGGACTCCTGCCCCTACCGAGACCAGAACGCCGACTCAGACAGCCACGGCAACTGCAACCATTTCCCCGACCGCCTCGTCAACGCCCAGTCCACCTCGTCGAAGGAGAACCTCAACACCGCGCCCGGTGTCTACTTCCACTCCGATTCCCATTCCCACGGAAACTCCGGCGCCAACAGCGACGCCTGTATCGACGGAAACTCCGTTGCCGACAGAAACTCCCATTCCTACGGAGACTCCGTTACCAACGGAGACGCCATTGCCGACGTTTACGCCAGTCCCCACCGGTACACTACTGCTTAGTGTGACGCCAACGATCACGCCTACGGCAACCAGGGAGCGGACACGACGCAGAGACGACAGTGCGCGAACCAGGCCTTCTACTGCAACGCCTATTCCGACACCGGAAGCAACCGCAACTCCTGTGCCGGAAGCCACGTCCACAGCTGTATCCACACCTACTATTACACCGATTCCTACACCCACATTTACGCGCACGCCAGTCCCCACACCTGCCGCCACACCGACTTCAGTAAGTGTCGCCGTTCTTGAACCTACCTCAACCTCGTCGCCAATTTCCGAGACTCCTACCATCACTCCTCGCCCGACTCCGGAAAGCCCTCCGGACAGCAGCGTGATACCCCTGGAGAGAGTGGGTAACATTGTGAGTCAGCCACTGCTGCGACTTCGACAGTTCACCACTTCCGACGTACCGAATGTGGTTGCGCCGCGTATGCGCAACACTCTCAATGCCGTTGCCGCTACACCGCGTGAACGCTTGACGCTGGTTACTGCCTTAGCGGCAGTTGGGTTGGCGTCAATCGCGGTATTTGCGTACCTGCTCCGAAGACGACAGTGAGCGACTCCGCCGGACACCTTGTGGCTAGGATCCAGGCTGGGCGACATTCCCACGCCTGTTGCGGAAAGTCCGCGCCTGAGGATGTTGAGTGCCGCATTGGCGGCGACAAGGCAAGCCAGCAGCGAGGCATAAGGCTCTCCCAGCAGATGGCGAGGGAAGTATGAGGGTGATGATGAGCAAAGAGGACTATACTCCTTGGGACGCTTCCGAGGTTCTCGCTGGTGTCAACGAAGACGGCATCATCGAATACCTGATAGATGCGCTTGAAGAGAACGACCCCGAATTTTTCGCGCGCGCCATGGGCGATGTGGCGCGCGCCAAGGGGATGACTAACATTGCCCAAGAGACACATCTGGGGCGTTCGAGCCTGTACAAGGCGCTGTTAGGAGAGCGCGACCCAAAATTCGGCACCGTGATGAAGGTACTTGCCGCGCTCGACATCCAACTGACAGTCGCGCCGAAACGTCTACCAGCAGCTTAGTCTCGGCAATCCGGGTGACGTGAGGCCGATGGGCGAAGGAGTGTCCGAGATTCGCATCAACTATGGGCCAGAATATCGAGTCTACTTCACACGACAAAGTGATGTCCTGATCGTCCTTCTGGCCGGGGGTGACAAGGATAGTCAGGACCAGGATATACGAAGGGCGCTGGAACTGGCCCGGGGATTGTAGGAGAGGCACGTACATGAATAAGACTCGAACAAGGCCATGGGACCCGGCGGAGCACCTTGAGACTGAGGAAGACATGGCTGCCTATTTGAATGTCGCCTTGGAAGAGGACGACTTGGGGCTGATCTTGGCGACCTTGCTGGACATAGCCCGCGTTCGGAGAATGGCGGTGGTAGCCCAGGAGGCTGGTTTGGGGCGAGAAGGCCTGTACAAGTCGCTGTCAGCAGAAGGAAATCCTGAGTTCGCCACCGTGTTGGAGATGATACGCGCCCTGGGACTCCGACTTCGCGCAACCGGTTGCCTGGGACGTTAGTTATTGTTTCAGTTCGCAGCGGGATGAACAGTCTCCAACGGTCCAGTTCGCCCTTCGTCCCCGATGGTTTCGTCCACCGTCACTTGTAGATAATTCCCCAATCAGACCAGCCACTCCAGCGCCTCAAGCGCCTTCTCACCCCTGGTGTACCGCGCTGGCATCGAGGGGGACTTCCAGCGCCCATGCGTCTGCACCGCCTGTAGTGGAGCACCACGCCTAGTCATCCTGATAGCAAGGCCCACGCGCCCGGAGTGTCCCGAGTATCCCTCGCCCAGGCCTGCCGCCCTCGCCATGCTCGCGATACGCCGGCTAATTTGTGACTCTGACAGTCCGAACACCGGATCATCATCAGTCCAGGCCTCGGCATCCTGACGCAGCTGCTTCAGGGCGGTCAGCGTGTCAGGCGTAATCACCACATAGGCGCCCTCACCAGTCTGATCGGTCTTGGACCGCTCGATGTACACCAGTCCGGCACCGTCTTCGGCATCTAGGACGTCTCGCCACCTGAGATGCGCAGCCTCAGACACTCGCAGGCCCGCGTCAGACAGCACCGACGCCAAGGCAATGTCCAGGCGTCCGCGGTGGAGTGCGGCCTCTTCCATCTCAAGAGAGCCACCACGCGTCGTTCTCGGCGTGAGCGCGGTCGCCCTGATCGCGGCAAGGGCATCGGCATCGAGTGGCTTAGCCTGCTTCTGCGATACGCCTACCCGTCTCGTCAGCCCGCGCAAGGTCTCGCTGACACCAGCAGTAACAGGAGAGTCCAGTCCCACGCGCCTGTGTGCGTCAACTATGGCGGAGACCGCGAGACGAACCGTGGACATGCTCTTGCCGTCGTCGGCCAGCTCCGCGGCATAGGCCGCGACAACCTCCGGCGATGCCGGCAGTGGCGACTGATCCTCACGTTCACACCATGCACGGAACTTGCGGAACTGGCTGGCGTAGTTCTTGCGGGTGTTTTCAGATTGCGCGTCCTCGAGGGCGTCTGCCACTCGCCGGCGCTGCTCGTCGGTGAGAGTGGCCGGTACATTCTGATTGTTTGACTGGATATTGGCTAGCATGGCTTTATACAAAAATGCAGTTTATGAAAAAAAGATAAACTCCCTAAACTTGATATAAATGGTGCTTGGCACACATACTGGAGCTGCTGCCTATTAGGATAACCGGTGCACTTTCGGCACTACGGAGTGTCATGAGTCGCCTCATCTAAATGCTGTATAAAGGTAATTATACGGCATTTAGATTCGCCCTAAATTGCGGAAATTCTCGCTTGTCGGGAGAGGGTGAAAGCAAGGTAGTACCGGGGCGCTCCAATCGCGCTGGCTCGGCCACAGCTCGCTCCAGACGACGCTCATCTACCTAGAGCTTGTGCCGGACCCATCCGGGAGCCTGACGACTGTTCCTTGATCGAGCGACGCACATCGTGACGGGCAACTCGATACAGCACAGCTATCAGGGGCGTGAGCCGGTCCTGCCCGCCGGTCCGAACCATTCACTGAATGGCGACATTCCGTAGCCGGCTACGCTTCCTAAAAGATGGCTGGATACCTATAATGCCATATATGGAATTACGCCTCCGCGCGGTTGCGGAGCAGGGCGACAACCGATCCAGAGGCCCCGCCCGGAGCAGGTACAGCATGAACGCTCACAAGACCAGCTTCAAGGTAGCCGAAGCGCCCGGACGCTTCTTGTTGCCGGACATACCGGAGAAGCATCCCGACGACATGACCAGTTCAAGGCAACTTGCCAATGGGGGCAACCTGGGACGCTTGGAGTCGTACCTGGGCAAGCCAGAAAGCACGATAGTATCGGGAGAGCGCTACATCTGCGCCGAGCCAGGTGCGGCGATGCGCTACCCGGACCTGCTGGTGGCGCTTTCGGCCGACCCTGAGCTGTACGAGGACAACAATGGATACATCGTATCCGAGCAGGGTAAGCCCCCCGATCTGGTGCTGGAGATAGCCTCGCGGCACACCTGGCGCGTGGACCTTGAAGTGAAGCCTGAGTTCTACGCTGGTCTGGGGGTGCTGGAGTATTGGCGCTTCGACGAGACCGGGGATTTCCACGGAACTCGGCTGGCCGGGGAGAGGCTGGTGGAGGGGCGGTACGAACCCATTGCCATAGAGGAACTGCCCGGCGGCGAACTGCGAGGCTACAGCGAAGTGCTGAGACTCTACTTCTGCTGGAGGGATGGCCTGCTGGACTGGTACGACTCGCAGGCGGAGGGCTACATTCCCAGTCTGGAGAGCGAGCGGGAAGCGCGGCAGGCCGCCGAGGCGCGGATACGGGAGCTGGAAGCCAGGCTGCGAGCAGCCGGTATAGAGGAGTAGCTGAGCAGCGACAGGACCAGACCGGCAACCTGGCGATGGTGCCATGAGCCGCCCATCACTCTTTCAAATCAGTCTGCCTCGGTCTCCCGCGCCTCTCATCTCCCAACCCATCGGCCAGTTATGTCGCGATGCCTATGAGATCTTGTGGATTTACCGTGCCCTCACACGAGGATTTTCAAGCCACTCCGACTTTTCTATAAATGACTTGCTGGGCGGGTTGTCGAATCCCATCTCCACCAAATGCGGCCACAGCTGCCCGTTCAGGCTGGAAGTCCACGACGGGTCGAGTTCAGCCTGGTCGCCGTCGAAGATAATATAGACGTGAACGTATTCATCACCGTCGTGGTCGAACTCTCTCTCGACAATTATGGGATCGAAGTCAAATGTATGGGAATTACATACTCTACTTGAGAGGTCAAGCGAGAAGCAGTTATGCCGCGTCAAGCGCGGCGGCGGCGATATTCCCAGCCGCCAGAGCCCTATGCAGAATGTTCGACGACGCGTTCACATCCGCGTCCATCTCCAGACCGCATAAGGCGCAACTATATCTCTTTCCAGAACGAGCGTCCCTGCTGACGTTGCCACAACCAGAACAGGTCTGACTCGTGTACGCGGGGTCAACGACAACCAGTTCCCTACCAGCGCACCCTGCCTTGTAGGTCAACTGCTGCCGTATCATCCCCCAGGACTGCTCAAGTATGCTCCTGTTGAGACCTGACTTCTGAGCGACATTCCTGCCAGGACACTCCAGAGTGCCCTTCGCCGACGCCGACATATTCCTGACTTTCAGGTCCTCTATCGCAATCAGCCCGAAGCGCCTGACCAACTCCGTCGTCATCTCGTGGCAGGCGTTACGGTTGCGAACACGCTCCCGATGCTGCTGATTGGACAGTATCGCTCTGCGTCTCTTCCATCTGCGACTGCCCTTTGTGCAGCGTGACAGCCTCTGCTGCGCCCGCCTGAGCTTCCCGTTGGGCTTTCGCCTCCTGCCGATACGCTCCCCTGTGGACAGGGCAAGACGGTCTGACACGCCCAGGTCTATCCCGACCGCAGCGCTGCTCGAATGCAACGGCTGACGCTCTTCCACATAGGTCAGGTTGACGAACAGCCGGCGTCCGCGTCTTGTGATGCTCAGAGCCTTCAGGTTCTCAGCAGGCCCCAGCTCAACACCTTTACGCAGCCGGAGAACGGGCAGGCCCTTCACCCTGACGGTGTAGCACTCACCTCTCTTCCTCACCATCGCTCCGCTTACCTCGGCAAGCTCTATCGTGTGCCACCTTCGGCTTGACTTGAACCTGGGATAGCCCGGCTTCTCTCCTGCCCTCACACGCCTGAAGAACGCCTGGCGCGCGCGCTCCAGTCGGCGCAGGACTCCACGCCCTACCTGCAGGGACAGCGCTCCCCAGAAGTCGGGGTCGTCCTGGCGAACGCCTGTCAGTTCTTTCATCTGGTCGTACATCGTGATGCTGACGCCTGCCTGCCGGAATGCCGTGCGCCACTCTTCGAGTGCGGCGTTGTACAGGCGTGCGCAGTTCGCCATTACATCGTCCAACCGGTCGTATCCGGATGCGCTCGTGTACGCTCTGACTTGATAGGTTCTGTGAATCGGCGGCATGTGTCTATCTTATCATCAGACAGAACATATGTCAGTCAATGACGAGATGTCTAGTAAAATATGTAAGTCCCTTGCACTTCCCCCTCGGGCCTCTCCATAGGCTCAAGACGTACCCTCAACCCTAAGGCGTGGGCGATCTTCAACAGCGTTGCCAGGGTGGGATTGCCATCTTCAGACAGCGCCTCGTACAAGTTGCCACGGTTTAGCCCGGCCTCGCGGGCGAGAGCACTCATGTTCCGTGTCCGAGCGACGTGCTTGAGAGCGGCCCGAATAACGGCTCCGTCCCCGGAGTCCTCCTCCGCAGCCGCTCTGAGAAGTCCCCGGACATCCTCCTCGGTCTCGATGTAGTCCTCAGCGTTGAACTTTCGATACTCCTCAGGCATCAACTCCTCCATTCCTTCGCCATTCTCTTTGCCCGGTCGAAGGTGGCGCTTCTCAAGATGGTGAACATGATCGTATTGTACGATATAACGTACATTACGGGAAGTGGTATGAGGCTTGGCGAATCAGGCAAGGGGATGGCGTGGGCGTCAATTAGAAGCTGCAGAAATTACGGTAACTGCGATAATACCTAACGGGCCATCCGGGACTGGATCTGACCCATAGGGTAACTGGCTCAGATGGCCTCAATCTGTTTCGCTCGACCGCGGCTGCATCTACGAAGGCAGGACGTAAGCCTTGAACACGCATCGCCCAGCCACCACGCCAGCTCCGGAGAGCGACTTCATAGGAGTCGCTCCTGCGATATGCGCAGGTCTTCCCGTGATAAGATGTATCCACTACAAGGCATATTGAAACTACCTTGGATGTTGAAACATGACCACATACAGCATACGAGACTTCAAGGCAAAAACCAGCGAGATACTTAGAGGTCTCGAAGAAGGCGAAGAAGTCATCATCACCCGGCGCGGCAAGCCATGTGGTAAGCTCGTATCCATTCAGCCCGAAACCGACGCAAAGCCTTCACTCAGCACACTCAGGGGCGCGCTGACACACTTGCCCGACGCCGACTACGAGGATTTCCTGGACATCAAGGCAATGTGGGAGCCTCGCCTTTCGGAACCCAAGCCTCCGCAAGATAGCCGTGCAGGATGACAATGCCCGATTCGTGGTGGATACTCATGCCTTATGGTGGTACTTGCGCTCGCCTGAGCGTCTGAGCGGTGCGGCAGAAGTCGTCTTTCGTCTCGCTGAGACGGGAAACGCGACCATCATCGTACCAGCTATAGTGGTTGCGGAATTCTACTTCCTCTCCGTAAAACTCGGACAGCCTCTTGCTCCCGCCGACCTGCTGGACTCACTGGATTCTGTACGCGGCATAGAACTGTCCAACCTTGGCAGGGCGCAACTCGAAAGCCTTGACAGATTCCCCGAGATTCCGGAGATGCACGACAAGCTAATCGCCGCCGAATCTATCGTGCTGGACGCGCCGGTCGTATCTCGCGACGAGAAGATTGTCGCATCTGACCGCGTAGATACAATCTGGTAGCACGATGATATAGTCCAAGGCGTGTTGACACTCGGGTTTGGTCTTGCCGAACGCGGTAACATACGAACAGGGGAATGCAACGAGCGGTTCAGAGAGGCAACGCACATGGATAAGACTCGAACAAGGCCATGGGACCCGGCGGAGCACCTTGAGACTGAGGAAGACATGGCCGCCTACTTAAATGTCGCCTTGGAAGACAACGACTTGGGGTTGATCATGGCGACCTTGGGAGACATCGCCCGCGCTCGGAAAATGGCGGTGGTAGCCCAGAAAGCTGGGCTAGGGCGGGAAGGCCTGTACAAGTCGCTTTCGGCAGAAGGAAACCCTGAGTTCGCTACCGTGCTGAAGGTTGTACGCGCCCTGGGACTCCGACTTCATGCAACTGCCTCGACAGAAAGAACCAGCGACTAAATGTCCCCCAGCAACATCCCTCCGATGACGAACGCTTCCGTGGACATAAATAATGAATTGGAAGGATTTCGCCCCTTGTCGATTGTTCTGACTTAGATGCACTCTGCTTAGGTGTGGGTCAATTCCAAGTCGGCGATTTTTTGTTGTTGCTCAGCGATTCCGTCCGTGTTAACTGCGGTGCCGACAGTCCCGCCCCGATGGCCCCGGGGTTGCCCCGCGGACCGCCAGAGAGATTTCTTACGTGTCGGCTATCATCATCAGGAGCGGCAAAGGCTGTGGTATGTGGGATAGTCGGGAAATGTACTGGACAGCCAGGCCGGTCGAGTCTTGTGGGCGCTTTGGAAGTGGGGGTTTAGGACGGTCAGACGATGGCCTTCTCGTGTTCCCATTCCATTCCCCTTTGTCTTCAGAAGTTAGTGATTTCATTTGTTGTGCTCTCCATTCATTCCTGCCCCTCCATTGCTCCTCTTGCGTACTCTTGGCTCCGTTCTATCAGGTCATTTCGGGACGATTCAGGTATGTTACAGGTCAGTTGGTCGGATTCTACATTACAACATTTTGCCGTAGGTGCGCGCTTTTATTACTAGGGGTGATTTTCGGGTGTTGCAGTTTGGCGTTAGTTCTTGTTCTTCACTTGTTAATGCGATGCAAGGGGTATTCGGAAGGGCTTTGTTGTTGTTTGGGATGAATTGTCTTGAATTTCCCTCTTAAGCCTGTCTATACTGGGATTCATGACACAGCCACATTTTCGATTGCAACACTTCCTAATTTTCTTCTTTCTCTTATTAGACCCTGCTTTGTTGCATTTTCGACCTCACCTTGCCCTGGAGGCTGAGCAGGTCCCATGATCTACATGTCCCGAAGCACTGACCTTACTCTCTCGGCATTGGCCCAGATGCCGTTCATGGACAGCGTCGTGCTTGCCGCGGTCACCGGACTGCCGGAGCGGACCGCGCGTGAAGCCCTGCGCCGGCTCTGTGAACATGAATATGTTGGCACAGTGCCTTACACACGTTCGGACGGGACAAGAGTTAGGCTCGCCTACCTGACGCTCGCGGGGACCGAGGAGCTGGCGCAATCACGACTTAGAGGTGAAGACGCAAACGACCTGATAGCAGAAAATGACCTGTTATCCGCCCAGGGGCGGGAGTACCTGCTGCAACGCCTTGATGTTGCGCTCATGCTATACAGGGTGGCACAAGCCGTAGCGGCAGCTGTTGGAGACACTGAAGGGTTACGTTTCATTTGGCGTTGGGAGAGGCAAGATTCGCTCGATGCGGTGCTGCAACTGCAGGACGGACGCACCATCGCCATTTCCCGCATAGGCAGCACTCACACCGGGAAAGCTATCAGCACCCGTCTTGTGTCAATACGAAATATGCACCGTAAGAGGTCGCTACATACTACTCTGTTGATCGTGCCGGGAGTCGTTGAGCATGAGCGAGCTGCGGCCTTCATGGACAGGTCGAATATCGAGGGTGTATATGTCGCGGCCGAAGCGGAGATGATGAGAGAAGCGCTGGATTCTTTTGTGTGGGAAACACCTGCAGGGCAGAAGGTTGAGATTGCTGGCGCCCTGGCGAATACGCCGCGCTCGAAGATGCCGACGACGAGGCGGCCGGAAGAGGATCCTGAAATGCCGTCTCTAGACATTGCAGACGATGCCGGCAGGATGGGGTTTGTGGCATCAGAACTGAGCCTGTCAGGCAGGACCTTGTTGAGACTGCTGTACGACTACCCCATCATTCGTGTGCCGGAGTTGCAGAGGATGATGGGAGTCAGTAAAGGACACTTGACCAAGGTTAAGGCGGAGCTGAAGAGGGCAGGGTTGGTGCATTACTTCAGTATAGGCCGGACCGTCAGTGGCCGCAAACGAAACGGCAGGCGGGTGGCACTCAGTGAACTGGGGCTTCGCTATCTCCGGACAGTGGACCGCAGCAGCGCTCAGTTCATACGGGCGTTCTGGCTCATAGAACCGTGCGAAGAGGGCGAAGAGGGCAGCGACAAGAAGTATCACGTGCCCCGGATACGAGTTACAGGAAGCAAAGCTCACGTCCTGCTGAAGGAACGGCTTCACACCGATGGGACGTACGCTTTCATGTCCTTGTTGATGCAGTCCTGCAGGAACAGCATGTTTTGGGACATTGTGCAGACGCTGCCAGCACATCGATGGGAGAGGCATTTCAAGTATGGTAGAAGCACGAACCGCAAGTACCCATACATCTCTCGTTCCATCAGGCCGGATGCAACGTTCGTCCTAGAGCATCCGGACAGATTGTTCGCGTCGTTCGTCGTGGAGTTCGAGCGAAGCGCCACCTCTCCGTCCACGATGTCGAAGAAGATCGCAAAGTACCAGAACTACTTCGCCGCTGAGCAAACATCGCAGGATTTCCTCGATGGCAGGCCGACCGTGTTATTCGTGTATGAGACACGCGAACTCGCCGGTA
>CBDBCQ010000002.1:0-211040 GCA_965202965.1 Dehalococcoidia bacterium
CACATGAACACCAAGATGACAGTCCTGATAGCAATTTCCGTAGTCGCGCTCTTTCTTGCGGCGTCCGCATCGGCCTGCGGTTCGGGCGAAGAAGGACCTCTGCAATGGGCAGGGCAGGACATCGGGGATAGGATCGAGTCCGCACCCGCGGCGCCCGCTCCTGCTCAACCCGCTCCCGCAGCTCAGATTCGAGAAGTCGTAAAAATGGTGGAAGTCCCAGGCGAGACCGTCGTCGTCGAGAAAGAAGTGGTGAAGGAAGTAGTGGTGGAAGTAGAGAAGATGGTCGAAGTTCCCCAACCTGCTGCGATGGCTCTCGCCCAACCCGACATCTCCGCTCAGCAGCCCGCCCAGCTCGCAACCCAGCGCCGAATCATCATCCGCACGGTCAATATGTCCATAGTCGTTGACGAAATTCAGGCCGCCATAGACGACATCGCCCGGATAGCGGACGAGGCCGGCGGCTGGATGGTCTCCAGCGACCACAGCCTCAAGCACGCCGGAAGTATCAGCGTAAGAGTGCCCGCAACCGGCCTTGACTCCGTGGTCGAGACGCTGCGCGACCTCGCAACGGACGTCGAATCCGAGACCAACTCAAGCCAGGACGTCACCGACGAGTACTACGACCTCCAGTCCAGACTCAAGAATCAGCGCGCCACCGAGGAAGCGCTAATCAAGTTGCTGGAAAAGGCCGAGCACGTCCAGTACGCGCTCGAAGTCCAGCGCGAACTCACCAACGTCCAGGAGAACATAGAAAGAATGCTTGGGCGCATCAAGCTGCTGGAGGAGACCTCCGCCTACTCCCTCATAACCGTTCACCTGGGCCTCGCGCCCGTCGGCATGACGGTGGACGCCGGCCCCGACCAGTCCGTTGCAGCCTACACCCCGATCAGGTTCAAGGCCACCTTCACCCCGCCCGAAGGGATAGACCAGCACAGCATCGTCTGGGACTTTGGCGACGGCTCAGAACCCGTGTACATCCACCGTACCGCCCCGACCACCGAGGACGGCGAGCGGGTTACCGCCACCGTAACCCACTCCTACGATGATCCCAGGGACTCCCCCTTCATCGTCCAGATCAGCATAGACAGCTTCGGCGAAAGTGGAGTGGCCGAGGGAGAGGACACCCTCATAGTCAGCGTGTCCGAGACCCCTGTGATAGAGGTGTTCGCGGGAGAGAGGGACTACCGCGTTCTCCAGAACGAGGTGGTGGAGTTCTCAGGTTCGTTCACCCGTCCGCCCGGACTGACGAATGTACGTTACCAGTGGGACTTCGGGGACGGTTCGCCGCCGGAGGAAGGCGAACTCGCCGAGGGTGTAACCCGCGTGGACACGACCCATGCGTATCCCGATTACAGAGCTACACCGTACAGGGTGAGGTTCACCATAACCGCGGACAGCGCGGTGGGCGAGATAGTCTCGTCCCACGAGATACGCGCCCGTGTGCTGGAGGACCCGGGGCTGATAGTCGGAGGCTTCGACGTTGCCGATACCTCCAAGACGGCGATCAGGACACTCAGCCTGGTGTTCTCCGGCCTGACGACGGTAGCGATATGGGTAGGCATCTTCGCCATCATCTGGGTGCCGCTGGCCGTCGTCGTGGCCCTAATCATCCGCAGAAACCGCAGGATCAGGTCCGAACCCCCGACGGGCAGCCCCAGCCCATCGTCCCCACAAGACGAAACGGCAGGCTGACTTAGGAATTCTTCCCGGCCGCTTGTACCCGTGAACCGGCGGCCGGGAACCTTCACTCACACGAACTGAGGAGCAACGTCAATTATGGGGGGTCCTGCCATGAATTCACTGCTGTTGGCCAGACAGGTGCGAAAGAAACCATCCATCCCCCCGCTTGCATTCACTGCAAAAGCGATCCTGATCGCTTCGCTGCTCGGCGCCGGTCTCATCATGGCTCCCGATCCCGCTTATGCGTGTTCATGCGCCGAGAATCCCCCTCCTCTGGAGGCCCTGGAGCGGTCCGCCGTCGTCTTCGCTGGGAGGGTCGTCTCTCTTAAAACACTGGAAAGGCTGGACGATACATGGTCGAGTTTGGACCCAGTGACAGTCGAGTTCGAGGTCAGCAGAGTATGGAAGGGGCAAGACTATCAGACCACATATCTCACGACTGCCCGAAGCGGCGCAAGTTGCGGGTTTACTTTCGTCGAGGGTGAGGAGTACCTGGTGTACTCTCATAACGCGGCCACAGTCAGTCTGTGCAGCCGCACGCGCTCGATGGCGGAAGCCGAAGAGGACCTGCAGGCGCTGGAGGAAGGAAGTTCCCCGGAGACCGGAGCCGTCGGTCCGACCCCCACAGTCCCGGACACAGAAGGACGTGGAGGAGGATGCGGCCTGGGATCGCCAGCAGCCGATATGTCATTCATTGGGCTGATGGCCGGAGCGGTCTGGCTCGGCCTTCGAAGGCGACGATCCTGATGAAGGCGCTGGGTTGCGTGGTGTCAACGTCCCGATCAGGTCTGTCACGCAGAGCGCCGGTTCGGAGATTCGACCGCTGTTGCACTGCGATGAAATTGTGAGGCATCGGATGAAAAAGAGATTACACAAATGGACTCTCCTGCCTGCGGCCCTATTTGCCGCGTCGCTGCTGCTTGCTATGTGCGGCGGAAGCGACGACGACCTGGTGTCCGCGCCCGCTGCTCCTGTCGACTCGGCCCCCGTCTTTCCGACGCATGACAGGCCGCTGCCGACCGACTGGGGACTTGGGCATGTCAAGCTCAAGCTGGTCGTGCAAGACGGTTGCCTGCGCGGCCACGGCCACGACCTCAACGAACCCGATCCCTCCTACATGCTGGTGTGGCCGGAAGGATTTTATCTGGGCCAGGAGGGCGACGCCGTAAGCGTGAAGGACCGTACTGGGGCGGTGGCTGCAAATGTGGGAGAGGAAGTCCGGCTATCGGGCCGGAACATCCAGCCCGACAGCGACCATGCCCGCCGGATTGCCGAGAGCATCCCAGCCAGGTGTGAAGGCCCTTACTACATGGTTGGAGATGACGTGACAGTCGTTGGGCCGGACGAACAGACCGAACTGTCCCTGCCGAACTCCGATGTCGCCTTTCAACGCCGCGCTACCTGGCAGAGGTCGACGAGAGTGGCTGTACCCGCAGTCGGATTCACGGGTCCCGGTGAAATGGTCATGGAGGGCGACTGTCTGCTGATGCTCTGGAAGCGAGGCGATTCCATCGAAAGACACGTGATCAAATGGCCGCCCGGTTTCCATCCTTACATCGAAAATGGAGTGTTCGAGGTGCGCAACGGAGGTGGACGGACCGTGGCGCGGGAGGGGGACATGCTGAAAATGACCCTGCTCGCGGCGGGTGGGGTGGGCGACGGACTGTATATACCCGAATGTGACGCGCGGCTGCACAGCCCGCTCCAGATCAGGAACTTCAACCTTCCGCTCGCGTTTCCTCGACATAACGAGGGAGTAGGGAGCGTCTCTTACACAGAAGGTCGCCTGGGGTTGAGAAACGGCTGCATATACGTTGGCAGCAAGATCGCGGTCTGGCCTTCCGATTACACGTTGGAGGAAGCAGGCGACGAGGTTAGGGTACTGGACCAGGACGGGACAATCGTTGTGCAGATCGGACGCTACGGTATGGAGAGTCGGAATGTAAGACTCAAGGGCCGCCCGGTAAACCGGGACGACGACTATGGCATACAGATAGGCCGGAGGGTAAGCGTTGACTGTCCTTCGACGGACTATTGGATAGTGAAATGAGACACCAGATAGCCTGCCTGATCCAATACACACTTCATTCATGGGCTCCTGGTCGGAGCCGCACGGTTCGGCCTTCGAAGGCAATCATAGCGCAGGCGCTGGACAGACCATTCTGGCACGACGCGCCGGTAGAGTCCACGCACTCTCAGAGCCGGAGACTCGGCGAACGGCCTACGGTGATCTCATGGTGAAGTATGACATGAGGAAGAGTTTAGCGAGATGGATTCTCTTTCCCGCAGCCTTACTGGTCGCGGCGCTGGTGCTGGCCGTCTTCGAGTGGAATACCCACCACTTCAGAGACCTGCTTTCCGAGCGCATGTACGGGTCGAAGCCTCACCGCGTGCCCTGCGACGATCTGCCCAGCCCGGACGAGGTGCAGCGGGTCCTCGACGAGAACGCGCACTTCGTCGAGCGGGTCGAGGCCGTCAATCCCGGGTTCACCATCGTCGAGCTGAACATGTTCACCTGTGTGGACAACGCCGACATCCGAATCCTCTATGCAACGGCTCGCGACAGGGAACGGATCAGGGCGCTGCTTGGACACGCCGAGACTTTCTTTGGAGTTCCTTACAACATGCAAAACCACTAGCGGGAACATCGGGAGAGCGACCAGGAACGCAGGCCGGCGTCAGCAAGGTATGAACGTATGAAGGAATAAAGGTATGAAGGTCGGTCGGATCGTCTTGGGATACGAATGGAGGGACAGATGAGAACACGGGACATCTGCATTATCGGTACAGCATTCCTCTCGCTGGTGCTGATCGGGGCTTGCGGGCCGCAACAGCGTAGAACCTATCAGATTACACCGAGTCCTGTGGCGGTGGTTTCTGCTCCTACCAAGGCGCCGGTCACATCGGAAGCCGATCTGCCGACGTTGACGCTGGAACACAAGGGGAAGACCTTCGAAGGCTACAGATTCGAGGGGTGCTGGCACGGCACCGGCGGGTCCGGCATCCAGTGTGTGGAAGGAACCCCCATAGACGCGGTCGACAACTACATCGAGGTAGAGCCCGGCGACACCATCACCGTCCGGATCGGCCCAGACAGCCGACCCACGAGGCTGCTGGCCTCCTTCTACACCGAGCCCGGGGATTTATCGGTTGGCTCGCTTGTCCGGCTATCGCCGGTCGAAGGTGAGTTGGTCATTGATCACACACCAGGCAAATACAACGTCAGGATACATGCACAGTGGTTCGAGGGTGGGGCCAGGCCGGACCACAAGGTCAGCTATGTGTTCGGGCTGAGTATCCCCGGTGAAGCCGAGCTGAGGTCCGGATGTGGTAGCACGGACATGGGCGGAATCATGGGCATCGTGCTCGAATCGCTGGAAGACCCGGACCGGACCGCCTTCGAAGCAGTCAACAAGAAAGGATGCAGGCTGAACAAGCGGGTCACACAGGTGCGCCTGGAACTGGAAGGCGACGGCGGACACAAGTACACCGAGACGTTCCAGTTCGAGCCGCCTTCTCTGACCGTAACTTTCCCAATATCCGAGGATGTTCCGTCGGTCAAGTCAGGCGGGCCGCTCCCGCACGGAGAATACTCGCGCAGCATAGTTGCGGTAACGGTCGATGGAGAAGAGGTGGCCTTTGATCTGAAAGGCGTTGGAGGTGTGGTCAAACTCACCGACGAACTGCCGCAGACCGATGGGCCCGTCGCCTTCCCGCAGCACGACAGGGTAAAGCAGACATACAGCACAGCGCTGCCTGAACACATCGAGGGCCGTCTCCAGCTTCACCGGGGATGCATCTACATAAGAAACGGCGAGATCCCAGTGTGGCCATCCGACTTCTCCATGAACGTGGAGGACGACGGGGTACAGATTCTCGATGAAAGCGGCAGCGTCGTGGGTGTCGAAGACCAGGAGATCGTGCTGGCGGGGCACGAGGTAAGGGCGGACGATCCTGCGGGCAGAGAGATCAGCCGGACGATGCCGCTCGCGTGCCCTCCGGGGAACTTCTGGATCGTGGGAGACGAGATAGGCGATCTGAAGGAGCTGGCCGGGCGGACCGTAGTGCCGCTTCAGGGATCATCCTTGATCTTTGCGCGCCAGGTTCCCGGCCTGTGGAGCGACAGAACGTCGGTTTCGACGGAAGGGGAGTTGATACACGATGGAGACTGCCTGCGTATTGACGATGATGAGAAACACATGGTCTTCTGGCCGCCGCTGTTTACGCCCCACATGGAGGACGGCGTGATCGAGGTCAGGGACGGCGAGGGCAGAGTGGTTGCGCAGGTTGGCGACAGGTTGAAGCTGACGGGCCTCGGAACCAATCTGATCAGACCTCACTACGCAGACAGGTGTGCTGGGCCCTACTGGTTAGTGGGAAGGATTGCCGAGGAATAGATGGGGACCACTGACCGACAGGAATGAAGCTTGAAATGGGGAACGACGTGTTAAAGAGGATTGTAATGCCCACGGTATTTGCGGTGATGTCACTGTTGCTCACGTCGTGCGACAGCGGACAAGACCATGGTCTCGATGAGGCAATGGAGAGTCCGGCGGCGGCCCCGACTGTGGAACCCGCGTCGGCACAGACCCTGACCGCTGCCACTCCCACCGCGGAACCGGAGGTTGCACCCACCCCTGAGAAGGTCCCGGTCACATCGGAAGCGACTGTGCCGAGGCTGTCGCTGATATATAAGGGCGAAACCTTCGAGGGATATAGATTCAGGGGATGCTGGCAAGGCGACGACGGGTCCGGCACCCAGTGCGTGGATACAACGCCCTGGGATGCAGTCGATACCTACATCGAGGTGGCTCCGGGCGACACTATCACCATCCGGATCGATCCGGACAGCCGGCCCACGAAGCTGCTGGCCTCCTTCTACACCGAACCCGGGGAGTTATCGGTTGATTCCCTGATCCGGATTTCGCCCGGCGAACGTGAGTTGGTCATTGATCAGACACCCGGCAGATACAATCTCAGAATAAACGCACAGTGGTTCGAGGGTGGGGCCAGGCCGGACCACAAGGCCAGCTATGTGTTCGGACTGAGTATCCCCGGTGAGGCGGAACTGAGGTACGGGTGCGGGCAGACCTTGCAAGGGGGAATCATGGGCATTGTAATAGGCTCGTTGGAAGAACCCAACAGGACGGCCATAGATGCCGTCAACGGGGGCTGGTGCACCTTCAACAAAGAGATAGCCCAGATACGTCTGATACTGGAAAGTGAAGACATCGAGGCATTCGTAGAGACCTTCCACTTCAAACCGCCTTCGCTGGTGGTTCATCTGCCCATCCCTGAGAACGTTGCGTCCGAGAGAACTGTCCAGGAGCTGCCGCCCGGCGAGTACTCGCGCCGGATAGTCGCGATAACTGTTGACGGTGAGAGTCAAGAACTGCGGCTCCGCAACCTTCCTGTAATTAAGCTCGCTGATGAGACGCCGCCGACTGGCGCGCCGATTGTCTTCCCACAGCACCAGGAAACTCGTCCTGCATTCACCGGGGGAGTCGTCCCTGAGTATGAAGAGGGCGGCATCAGCGTAAGAAACGGCTGCATCTATATTGGAAATGGAGAAATTCCTGTGTGGCCGCCGGATTTTAGCGTCGATGAGCGGGACGGAAGGTTAGAAATTCTGGATGAGAAAGGAAGTGTGGCCGCCCGCGAGGGACGAAATGCCATACTCCGGGGTCGCATGGTCAGAGTCGATGATCCCGAAGGCAGGGAGATAGGTCGCACTCTGCCATTTCACTGTCCTCCGGGGAACTACTGGATGGTGACCGACTAGAGGGGGCGGCACGTTGCATCACAGTTATCACAAAGCGATTCGATGGATGAAGAGGGAATCATTCAGCCGGCACCTATTGTCTGCGGCGCTGGTTGGCTTGATGCTGAGCCCGGTCGCTTACGTATGCCAGGACGAATCCGTGCTATCCTTCGCGACTCATGACGAACCTCTGGCCACGGACTGGGGGGAACGACTATTTCATGGGCGAACTGGTCGTAGGGGAAGGCTGTCTTTGCGTCGTCCGAGATGACGACATCAACGATCCGCGCCCCGTGCCCGGTCAGAGAGCGACTTCGGCGAAGAACTTGCCGGCGGTCTGCCGGAAGAGTGCGTTGGACCATACTTCGTCGTCGGGGACGATGTGTCTGTAGTGGAACCGGGCGAGCCGCAGACAGTCTCGACTCCCGGTTCCACACTGTTCTTTCCTAGGAGGAAGACCTCAAGGTTCGTTTGGGCAGGCGAAACCCCGGCCATAGGCTGGTCCGAACGAATGGAACTGTTCGTAGAAAACGACTACCTGCTGTTCGGGGACAAAGATCCGGATGGCGAAAGACACGTTGTACGGTGGCCGCCCGGCTACCATCCGCTCATCGGCGAGGACGGCGTATTGGAGGTATGCAACGGCGGCGGACGAACGACAGGCCGCGTCGGGGGCATGCTGCGTATCAGGGGAACGGGCGGAGGTGCCTTATCTGAATGCAACACGTCACGGCTGGATGCCATCCAGATCTCCAACGACGACTGTCCCTTCATCTTCAATCAGCACGACAGCGGCAGGCCTAGGGACCCGAACTTGAAGTTTGGTTACGGGGAGGGCTGGCTGGAGATAAGCAACGGATGCATGAACATAAACTACAGCGACATCCTGATATGGCCGTCCGACTACACGATGCGCGAGACATCACAGGGAAGGATACAGGTGACGGATCACAATGGACAGGTTGTGGCCAGTGAGGACGCCTCCGAACGCGTGAGACTCTTAGGATACGCCGTCAGGCCCGATGACGGTATGGGTCGAGATATACAGAGGAGACTGCCATGGAAGTTATTGGGTCGTGGTGGGAGTCAGATAGGTTCTGGACGAGCCGGAATTCATACACCATTCTCCGCTGACGGCATAGGACAATGAGGTAGAAGAAAAGGAGCTGAAATGAGGAGGATATTTCCACCGACAGTCGCATTGGTGTTTGCGCTCCTCGCGCAGGCCTGCGGAACGACGTCGGTCGTTCAGCCGATTCCCACGGTCGCGCCGTCGCCGACTCCTGCGCCATCCCCGACTTCTATTCCCGCGCCGACCTCAACTCCAACGCCTAGCGTTACTCCCACGCCGCCACCTCCCACACCAACGCCGGTGGAGGGACCCGGATACGGAGGGTACTACATCGATCCTGAAGACGACTCCATCGTGTACATCTTCCTTGTGAATCCCTCCCAGGAGGGCGCGGAGAAAGTCGCACAGACGCACATCTCCAGCCTGGTGTATAAGGGGATTAAGAAGGTCAGGGAGGTGCGCCCGGTACAGGCCAACTACACCTTCAGACAGCTCCAGAGATGGTACGACCAGCTTCACGACTCGGGAATATGGGCCATTCCCGAACTGACCATGTCCGACGTCAACGAGGGGATAAACCGCATCGAGTACGGCATAGACTGTGAACGGAACAGGGGCAGGGCGGAGCGGCAAATACGAGAGATACTGTCCTGGGAGAACGTGCCGCAGGATGCGGTCAAAGTGTCGGTCGAGGGGCGCGCTGTTTTTGGGAATATGCCTCTTCCGTTCGAGTGCGCCCCTCCGGAGGTCATTGATCCCGCGACGGGGTTGTCGTCTCCCGGATTCGGCGGCTTGTTCATCGACCGGGAGTCGCGCGCTGTCAACGTCTATATGCTGGAACTGTCCCAGCAGAAGGCGGAGGAACTTGCCTTTGAGGTAGTCGGACAAGACACCCTGGAACGATACCCCTATGTACGAGCCCTCCGGGGGCAGTACACCTGGCAACAACTTCTGGAGTGGGATGATGAGTTGTACAGTGGCCTCAACACGCTGCCCGACGAGATCAGTGTGTTCCACTACTTGGACGAATCCAAAAACCGTCTGACAGTCGAGATCAGCGGTGAACACACTCCCGAAAATGAGGCGGCAGTCCGGGACCTGTTTGAGCGGCTCGGCGTGCCCTGGGAGGCGGTTATATTGGACTGATCACTGTGTCGCTACCTTCGGTGGAACGCCAGTTGGCCGACCCTGCCAGGGGTCTTCAGGCGAAACGGACGGAATCGTTGGCCGTTAACAGCCTGACTGGACATTTGCGGGCGAAAATCCTGCGATACTTGGCGTCTTCTAAGCCAAACGAATGTCCCTGTCAGCACTGCACCTTCTGATCAAATCGGGAACCGGATG
Organism: Dehalococcoidia bacterium; assembly: GCA_965202965.1. Taxonomy (GTDB): domain Bacteria; phylum Chloroflexota; class Dehalococcoidia; order Lucifugimonadales; family UBA1123; genus VXRN01. The sequence continues at coordinate 9,858 of CBDBCQ010000002.1, forward strand.
AGCCTAAATCACGCGGGTCGTCTGTTCCAGTCTGGATTGGAATTCCCCTTAGATCTCCCGATTCTGGACGGTCCCCCAGTACCGAGTGCCAAGTCCAAACGATGAGGGTCTATAATCCCCCAATCAGACCGAACGATGAATCCACGATAACATTTCCAGCATCGGGGGAGTCCAGTCTATGGAGATACAGTCATTCCACCCAATTCTGAGACTTCTGATTGCCATTGCTCTCTGGTTCGCCGGGGGGAGCACACTGCTTTACTGGGGGAAGCCAGAGGAATTCTTCATAAGGCGGTTCAGGCCGAGTCGCGATGTAGAGTACACTCACGCCCAACTCTTGTTCAGGGCGTTCGGAGGAGTAGGTCTGATCTCAGTGGCGCTGGCTTCCTTCGGAGTCTTCGTCATTATATCGGACGACGCATTAGTCGAATTGAGACGCGAATGGGTCTTCAGCGTGTTGCCCCTCGGCTTGGCTTCTGCCATCTGTTCCTACATTCACTTCAGGGTCTGGAGGTACGTAGAGATTGTTCCGTCCGGGCGAGATGGGCAAGTTTCAACTGGTCAACGCATTTTCGTCCGGCGCGCCGCTCCGAATCCAAAGACCTGGGGCTTACGCCTTGCTTTAATAATCATCTTTGCCGTAGCAGTGGTCGCAGGCCCTGCCATTCTATTTGCATGGAGTATCTTTATGTTCGAGCTGTTTGGGTGAATTCGACTGGTGAAGCGGTCCTGAGCATTCCCTTTCGCGCCCATAGGGCCGGCGTTATGCCCGCTAATGGGAACGGTAGTACAGGGATGTACATGTGAAAGCGAGTTGCAAAACCACCCCTGAATCTCAATAAGGCTGAGCCGACTCTATTGGTCCACACACGGCGGGGCATGGAATTGGACAGTCTCAGAAATGTCGCCAAAGTCTCGGAGATAGGTCGTTCCGTCGCCAAGGGCGTACATTTCGAGATAGAACACATTGCTGCACTCTCCCCAAATATCCGCAAGTTCAAGGTGATACGGCGGCACATCCGCCTCTTGATTCGCCAATTCGGGCGAGACGCACTTCAATCGTATAGTTCTCTATGCCGTCCACAGGTGTCCAACTGACCATCCAGCCGTCCCCGTCGTCCCGCTCCGACACCTGAACGTTGGTCGGGTCGGGCGGCGCTGTCGGTATGTTCTTATCCATGAAGATTCGGATCTTCCGTGGTTCCGGGTCGTCCCGTCTGCAATCGAAGCCGTACCCGTAATCAAACTCGATGTGCAGGTCGAATTCATACTCGCCTCCCGGCAGGTCTTGAACGCTCGTAATGATGTGTCCTTTGAAATCGGCTTGAAATTGGAGCGTCTGGTGTCTGACGGGTATGTGCCAGATTGCCTTGCAGAACCCAAAACAGGTATTTGAGGCCAGCGCCGTTTCTATCTCGTATATGTCGTCTGAGTAGGCCGAAGTGTCGTCTAGGCCCCGCCATTTGTTGTAAGTGAGTTGGTAGTTTGGATGGTACTCGACCGCCAACAGGGCGGCGTCATTGCCCTCCAATCTCATGTGTACGTCGTTTCCGCGCACGTCAATTTCTGGATAGTTCCAATCGATTGCGCGTTCTGAGAATGTTCGGATGATTGTGCCAGAGGGTACGGGCACATGGTTGCCGTGAAAGATAATGTCGTGGTCTCGATACCATTCCCAACTCCAAGGCACGCCCTTGTAGTCCCATCAGTCGCTTCGGTCAATGTATCGGCGTCCCGAGCAGTCCTTCGGGTTTTCATCTGCTTGCGGCATGGTATTCATGGGAACGAACAGGAGAAGGACTGCGACTACACCGCCTGCCAGAGCGAACGTGCCTGCGGATAGGAGCAGGGCAATCCGCGTTCCCGAGTAGGTACGGTTAGTCTGCATCACTAGACACCACTCAGCCAAGAGGGTTGAATAGCGACACCATGAACCACGCACTCACGCTTGGCGTGAAAGGGCAGAGCGCCGAAGTACACCCGAAATTCAATCTCTGTACCGTCCTCGAACGTGGCGAGTCCCCGTGTATCTACGGTCTTGTACAGCGTTCGCCTATCGAGGAGCTTTGGCCCTTTCAGAGCGTAGCGGTCTCCGTCCGCGTTCTCGCCCAGCCACACCGTTTCCAATGTTCCCATGTCATCGGCGATTCCAAGCCCTTCGATAGTGTACCCGTCTCTTTCAATGCTCAACCTAACCGCGCTCTCAAGCCGTTCCATTGAGGTCGGGAGAATCGTGACCGCACCATACGGACTTGACCAGTTGTCCTCATCCTCGATGATGGGACAGTCCTCGAATCCGAATTTGGGAATCAGCGGAATGTGATATATGGGGTACACTGGAAGGAGCAGAATATGGACGACAACAGCACCACCAGCCAGAACGAACACCCCTGCGATAGCGACCAGGGCAATCCGCCTCCCAGAGTAGGTACGATTAAGTCTGCGCCATTGACCGGCCTTTCACTGACGATGGGCAGGAGTGGACTGAGGATTCGCATTTCTGCTGAATCCGGGTTTAGATGTCTTCATGCGGAAGACGCTGACGGTATGGATTGCGGCGGAACTTAATATGTCCCTTACCATATTAAGACTCAGGGGCAGTTTTGCAACATGCCTTAGGCTTCGATAACGAGATGTACTCGCTCGCTGGCAATGGGTATTATGGCAGAGCCGGGAAGGATTACAACATGCAAGTTTCAGGAAATGATTGACAGGGCACTAAGATCGGTTGAGAACTATGCTCAGGAAGAACTGGACATCACTGATACTGCTAAGTTTGATCGTGCTCTTATTCCTCTGGGCGTTTGCCACGGTGGTTATTCTTCACCTAGAAGAGAACGCTCCAATTCCGATCATCACTGAGGATTTCGGGCCGCCGGGAGAGGGGAGTATGCCTTTCCTCGCTCTTGAGAGCTATTGCTATCCTGATCCTGACAATGACGACGAACTGTACTGTCCTTATCGGTAGTTCATATCCATGTTCAGAGACGATATCAAAAGTCCCGCTGCCCTTTAAGCGATGGATTACTTGCATTTGCCTGACTGAGATGGCGGCGTTCGGGCGATGGGGACTTTGGCCTTCCCTCGGCTATTGACCTCGATAACATCACGAAAACTTCTCACACGGAATTACCCGCCACGAGGACTCTGTATCCGTATGTATCAAGCGAGAACCCATATGAGGAAATGCCGTCCACACAGGTTTCGGGCAGGGCAGACGTTCATATTCAGCGCGGCCGCCGTGGTGGCTGGGGTATTAGCCGCGTATGGATGCGGATTGTGGCCCTCTGGCTCCGCTGAGCGACCGGGCCCGGTTCAGTTTGCGATCCGGCTAACCTCCCTGGGGGATGACCGGGACTGGAAGGGGTTGAGAGACCTGATGGTAGCTGATTTCCACAGCTTCGACCTTGAGGCTCTTATGTGGGCGGTCAGGGGACAAACCATCTCTCCCGTGGACATATCCTACTTCCCGAACTACGATGACCCTGGCATGTGGAGTGTGCAACGGTTCGGCGAAGCCTACATCGTGCGATTGAAGGATGCCCCGCCACTTGCCCTCACCCTGCGCCCGTCGGGATCCGGCGGCTTGGAGTTCGACCCCGGGCCGTCTACTCTCCGAATGGCCCGCTGGCTGGACTCACAGTATGCTAGAGGCCTCGAATTGCGCGACCTGGACTATCCGTCCGTAGATGGAGCTGTGACTAAAAGGACCTCAACTGAAAGGCCCATGTACGTCGCAATGCGTCTGAGGCACGAAGTACTCACCGTTCACAGGGTGGACAGTAGGGTTGAGGTCACCTTGAGGGTCGATATACTCAAGGGCCTTTCGGGACGGCTCAGGACAGGAGACGTCAGGTGGCGCTCTGGCACGTCGTCCGGTCAGGCTCAACTGTTATGGACCACCGCTGTGTTGGAGGATGATCCTGGCGGCGATTCACCAGTCCAGTTCTTCTCCAACCCGACGGGACAGGGCTCGGTCCCATACATGTTTACAGTGGGGCTGGACAACGTGCCGTCAGAGACAACGGTAACGCTGGAAGTGAGTGATCTCGCCATTGGCGAGTTCGAGGTGGACCTGACTCTGACCATCCCGCTCGCCAATGTCCCTCCTTCGGTAGATTTGGAGACCCGATAGTAGTTGGGAACAGCTTAGAGGATAGAAGTAATGTGGGATGAGACATGGCGAAAATACATCCGGCGGAATCACCGAATCGCCGGGTACAGTTTCTTCGCGGGGTCAGTCGCGATGCTATTGTTTACATTGGGTCTCCGTACATCTGACTCATTCTCTGATTGGAGCCAAGTTGTAAGGCTCCTGGTCCCCATATTGATATGTCTCTGTGTGTCCTTGGGGTTTGGTTTTGCAGCATCAGGGTACGACCCGATGAATAGTGTCCCGTAAAGTATCCGTGTTAAATATCAAGTCTTGATCCTAGTTTAGGAATACGTCGTGGGCACTGATTTCGGGACCCAGGGTGTTCCTCGACGTGCCACAGCATTCAGCTGAACCAGCAGCTTACGCATGACCGCCACTACCGCCACGTTTCCGCGTTTCCCTCGTTGACGAAGATGCCGATAGAAGCGGCGCAACTCACTGTCATGGCGTATCACCGACCAAGCACACAGGTACAGGGCATTCCGCACCGAACCTCGACCTCCTCTGATAGTTCGCTTGCCTCGCTTCTTGCCGCTGTCCCTGGACCACGGGGCCAACCCCACCAGAGAAGTCAGAGATTTGCTGTCCCAACTGCCCAACTCCGGCAGATACGCTACCAATATGGCTGAGGTAAGGGGCCCGACTCCAGGCACAGTTCGGTACAGTTCGGCGCGGTCAGCAAGAGGAGTACAGTTTTCCAACGCCTGCTTGTACTCTGCGTCGAGCCGGGCTATCTCCCTTTCCAGCCAGGCAATGTGACGCTTCGTCGACTTAGTCGCAATAGAAGTTGTCCCCTTGTCCAGGCGTCCCAATTCCTGCACTCGCTGCTGCATGAACTGGCGGCGGCGTGCAAGTAAGTCCCGTAGCGCCTCACGTTCGGGCTCGAGCTCCGGCTTCTGCGCATCTGGAAACACCTGTCCGTATCGTGAGAGCACCTGGGCGTCCCGCGGGTCGGTCTTGGCTTCGTATCCGGTCGTAACTCGGCACGCCAGCCCTGTTATCCAGTTCATCGCAATAACTTCTCGACCGTTCGAATATCATCAATACCTGAGACCGAGGGACTATCCAGTACCACCATTTCGTACTTTCTACGACCTCACACAATCGCCAGCCAAGACCTGCATGGAATTCAATCATCTCGTCAATATCCGCTATCGAACCCCATCCTCCGAACCATCCACACCAAAGGCTGACTGTCTTGTATTCGTACATCCGTGATTACGCTACCCTTCGTCTGCGATACATTTCGTTTTCATCATCGCTCCTACAATAGTCTGGGTCTGACCCCACCGGGGAGAACAGGATTATCGCTACTCATATCACAGCCCGCAGTCCGAACACTCGTAAGAGTATCAGAACGCCAATGCCCGCTAGTGCGATTATTACTGTTATTGCTATCATGAGGTAATGTTAGAAGTTGTGGAAACAGGGATGCGGTGATGAAGTGAGAGGCGTACCTTCCAAGTAACAAATCAACGTCAATAGGACAGAACTGTATGGATTCGCCGTGAACGAAGTATATCAGAGCTACGAGGACGCAGGTGTGGTCGGCGACACTTTGGAAGATATGGTCAGGGAGGGAGCCTGGCGGATGCCTGCAGCGGCGGTCAGTGAGGGACGTAAATGGAATCCTGGGAAGGGAGCGAAATGAGCGTTCCGACGAGTTTCGAAAGTATCGCAACGGCTACCACTCCAACGGCGGTTCGCTGGAGGACGCGCGCGCCATCGCCGCGCACGAGTCATCTCAGACGACCAGGCTATATGACCGTACCGGGGACAAGATCACACTGGACGAGATAGAGAGAATCAGGTTCTGAGGAGGGCTCTCCGCCCGGGCGTACAGGGATCGGATTCCGGCGTCGTTCCTTGGTCGCATGTGGAGAGAGGCCGCTGTGGAGTTGTCGCGACTGGATGATGGGCCATACTCGATGGGGGCAGCCTTATGCCCAGAATTATTGTCACGACGCCTGCGGGTAACCCTCGATATACTTGCCAAAATCATCGGGCTCTGCCCTCAACACCGAGTCAGAGATATGATTCTACAGCGAAGCCACTGACTTTCCCGCGGTATGTATGGAAAGAGTTGCAGTGGCCCGTCGGAGGAGAACAGGGCCCGCTTCCTCCCACCCTCAGCGTGCATCTGGCAGCAGGCCGTTGAGCTCAGCACAGTCGCAGCCAGGTGGATGACAACATGAAGAGGTTCAAGTACCGGCAACTCGCTATCATCATAATCGCCGGATTCGCCGCGAGCGCAGTCGGGGCGTTCTGGTACATTACCGACCCGTTCGAGGACGTCGTCCCAAACCCGCCGCCGGGCGCGGTGGAGACGGACTTCCGGCTACCCGAATTCGAAGGCGACATGTTCACTCCCCGGAGGGCCGTGTATGACGGCGACCATCTCCTGCTGACTCTGAGGTCCAATGTCCTCTTTCCAGAGCCGCTTGAGGAGGTTACGCTGTCGAAGGGCTCCGAACGCGGGACTGTTAGTTTCTACTCCATCGGCGACGGGGAATTCGATGTGATAGTAACCGACCCGCCGGCCGACATAGACGGCGCGGTTATGGAGCTGCCTGCGGTCAGCATCGAGCATGAGTCCTCAATATCGGTCAGCCTCGATTCGGAAACTTTCACGGGTCCTGGAGACATGACCTACAGATTCACTCATCTCGGTTCAAAGAGTGATTCTACCGCAGTGCGACCTCGTATCGACTACGAACCGAACGACCCGTCCGCACCCAGTATCAGCAAAGCCAGAATCCAGAACGGAGCGGAATCGGTCTATGCGGTGGGAGCCGAGGGCAAGTTCGACCCGGCGAACGGGTTCATATTCGGGCGGCTGGTCTTCCCAATGGAAGCAAAAGCCCTGATGGAACGCGGCGGGGCGGAGTTGGTGATAACCTAGTACAGCGAAATCGTGAGGGACAGCATTGTGATGCCGGCCGGCCTCGTGCCCGCGGGCGACCAGAATGCCGTCTCGACCTCCTCCCAGGGGATGCGCTGATGACACCGACCAGCCGACCACGACAACTGTCCTCGCTCGGCGCATCCGTCATCCTGATAGGTGCAATCGTCCTGTCCGGCTGCGGGTTATGGGCCGGCGGCTCGGATGTACCATCCGATCCGATTGAGTTCGCAATTCACCTGGCGATGCTGGCAAAGGAGGGGAACCGGGAGGAGGTGAGAAGTCTGATGGTCGAGGAGTTTCGGGAATTCGACCTGGAAGCGCTTGAGTGGGCGGTCAGGTTCCAGTCCATCTCGCCTACGGACGTAGGGACCACCCCAGCTTACGACGACCCGGACGGCTGGACAGCGCAACCATTCGGTGAAGGCGTCATCGTCCAGTTGAAGCAGGCCCCGCTGTTTGCACTCACGCTGCGCAAGACTAGCGACGGCGGCCTGGAGTTCGATCCGGGGCCGTCCGCCCGCCAATGGGCAAACTGGCTGGATAGACAGTATGCCCGTGGTCTCGAATGGGGCGACCTAGACTACCCGTCCGTGCAAGGAGTGCAGACCGACGTGCAACCAGTCGAAAATCGCCAATTCATCTTCAGGCGCCTGAACCACGATGTTGAGACAGTCCACAGGGCGAGGAGCCGGGTTGAGGTGACCATACGGTTAGAGATACGCAGGGGACTTTCGGGAAGACTCGACATGACAGACGTCCCGTGGCATACCAAAACCGCGGAGGGACGGGCTGAACTGTTATGGACCACCGCCTTACTGGATCAGAGTCCCGGCAGTGATTCGTGGCTCCAGTTGTTCACCAATCCGTTGGAGGAAGGCACTGCCTCATACTTCTTCACCATTGGCATGGACGACGTGCCGCCGGACGACGAGGTAACAATAGATCTCAACAATCTCGCCATCGGCGACACAGTGGTGGACATGGCCCTGACCATACCACTCATCAATGTTCCGCCGGATGGGTGAGGAGAGTGGTTGGGAGATATAGACGTTATGGATGCCGTTAAAGCGGTAATTCTCGCCGCGGCGATGCTTGTCAGCGCCGTGAGTTGTGGGCTTTGGGAGGACTCCGGGCCGCCGCCGGTTCTGCCGGAGACGTGGCTGTCGGATCTCATTCGGACTGTTCCTTCGGACATGGGCGCGGACTATCTGCTGTTCGCCAATTACGCGGAGGCGCGCTTGGCGGCGGACTCGACGGGATTCGAGGGATTCGACACCTTTATCGCCGAGGGGCCGGGGAGCGTTCCGTGGACTTATGAGATGCTGCCGGCGAAGGGTATGTTCATGAGCTACTCTCAGTCGGCCAGGGACATCCTCGGGCTGGATCCGCTCGGACTGGACCAGGGGATATGGAGTCCGTTGGAGGGATCTTCGATGCCCCCATTCTCGATTACGAGTGGCGGGCTGGAAGGTTCACAACATATCTACACGAGGCTGGGGGAGGCGGGTTTCAATACCACCTTTCATTATGGGATTCTATTATTGTATTTCTGGCGCGACGATCCGCCCGCGCTGAAAGAGATGATGGAACATCCGATGGGAACGAGCCTGTTCAATCTAAACGCGATAGCTCCAATCGGAGACAGGCTGGCGATGTCCCGGAAAGTCGAGACGCTGGAGAGGATAATCGAAGTCCATGACGGCTCCGAAGCCAGTCTGCGGGATGAAGTACCCTGGCGGGTTCTGACGCAGAGCGTCGGCGACGAACTTCTGGGCGGCGCGCTGGTACGACCAGAATACGTGGTGTCGCGGACGGCGACAGGGAGCGGGTCTGGACGGTCGGGAGAAGAGCGGCTGGAGGACTGGGGGCGGTACGCCTCCGGGCCCGGTGCCTGGGGAACGCTGGAGCCCTACACGGCGCTGGTTGTGGGATATGGAGTGCGGCATGGAGCCGAAGGAACGACCATCGCGATGTATCATCCCGACCCGGAGGGCGCGGAGCGCAGTGCGGATGAGTTGAAGCGGCGATGGGAGTCGGCGCGATTGGACCTGAGACGATTCTCGGGGCTGGACGTCCCGTTCTCGGAACTGTGCTCGCCGCTCGAAACGCGGACGCTTGTATTCGATAAGTCGTCGGTTCTGATAGCGACTTGCCCTGCGATAGAGCAGTCGAATCCGACTTTGATGGGCACTCTGGGGAAGGACTTCTGGAAGGGTCTGGTGGAACACCACGAACTGCACTTTCTCGTACCGGATATAGGCGAGTTGACAGGGAGGGGTTAGGATAATGCTGCTGCTGGAACTAATCTACGGTCTGCCCGCGCTGGTGTTGGCGTGCTTCGGGATCTGGATTCTGAAGCGGGAGACCGGCGACGTAACCAGGGCGGTCGGCTATCTGCTCGCCGCCGTGGGGACAGCCATACTCGTGGGAGTAGCAGTGATGTCGCTGGTATATGGTCTGCCACGATTCCTGTAATGACCGTACCAGCCGAGGTGGATAGCCAGCGTACCGCGGACAGCCAGTTAGTAGGTTCGTGGTACGCTTTGTGATAGGACTTATCGGCCGAAGTCTGGTGGGAGATAATGAAGGCGGTGAAGACGGCCTTCCTATTCGCGGCTTAGGGGTCCGGTAGCGAACGTAAAATGCGTAGGCACTAGAGGGAACAGAGTAGCCTGATGACGGACAGCAAAACGCAAGTTGAACATCTTCTGAACTCGGTTCTGGGCTGCGCGTTCGTGGTCGCGCTCGACGAAAACGGTCTCACGCCAGACGACGCGGCAGACCCGAATACCAGCCTGAGACTGGCGGCGGCGTGCGCTGACTCCGTGGATAAATACGGACCGGGCTATGAATCAGTCGCACCCGGTGTGCTGGCTCTCGCGAGTGAGAAAGCAGCCCTGGCGCGGGCGCTCATCGATCATCCCGGCACATCCTGGTGGTTCGAACCGGTGGACCTGAATCGTCAAACTTAGCTTTCCATGCACGGTACGCCGGACAAGTTCATCTACGGGACGCCGCCGAATACCGATGAGTGGCGCAGCCCCAGAAACCCGTCTGCCCGCTGGGAACGTTATGCCCAGAAACCTCTCAGCAACCAGCACACCTCGACCCTCTACGGCACACGTCTGACCTCCCAACTCATCGCGTATGATGCACGGGTGGGCGATTACTACTGTATGTTTCCGCTGGCGTGGTGGGCGATGCGGTTCCCGCAGGATGCGCGGGTATTCGAGATTCACAGCCCGTCGGACTGGCATGAATTGTGCGTTCGGTATCAGGCGAGGGGTACGGAGGACGACCGCCTGGTTCCGAACTGGGGGGCAGTGTCCGAAGAATGGGACGGAGTTCATCTGACTCTGGGCGGGCTTCTGACTACGGAGCAGGGCCGCTATGAATCACCCGCAGGGTGGACGATGCTGGAGTCATGGCACGCCGAGCAGACATACTGGCTGAGAAGCCTGGAGATTGATACCGAGCGTCTCCCGGATTTCAATCCAGATGCCTCGGATGACCCAAGAGGCTTTGCCTTCCCTGATTTTCCAGGCGCGGACGCTTCTGCCAGACTGCTCAGAGCAAGAAAGTCGCTGAAGGTCGCTTGGCCGTTCCACCGTCCACCGATAGTTAGTTAACGGTACGCTCTTTCGACGGACTTGTCGGCTGAAGACACGGTGGAAAGGGACGAGATTATGAACGCAGTGAAGGTAGTCTTTCTCGCCGCCGTGATTCTTGTCTGTGCTGTCGGATGCGGCAGGGACATCGGACCATATGGAGCTTTCCCTGAGAATCCGGGCTATCTCCGGGCAACCAGCTAAGCGGTGATATTCCAGATACACTGGGCAGCCTCACCAACATGGAGGCGTTGTATCTTGCCGGAAACCAGCTTACGGGGTGCATACCGGACAACCTGCGCGACATACCATGCAACGACTTCGACTAAATGGGTCTGCCGTTCTGCGAGCCGTAGCTCTAAATCGTAAGCCAGTGCGCTAGGTGGACTGAAGGCGCGGGTCTAGGGGAGGTTGCTGATTGCCGGCCGCCAAGTGTTTCGGTGATTCTCCGCGCGCCACCAAGCGCACACAAGAATTGATTTTAGAAAGTACACTATCAGGACCGCGGACGAGAATTCGCAAGGGGGCTAGAGCGCACCCAAAGGCGAAGAGATGCACAGTCAGGCCGGGGTAGGTTGACGTCTCCATTTCTTTCCCGATCACATTCGCACCGTCGCCGCGGACATACCGGAGACGGCCGTACTAACGGATAACCAGTCCGAACCTACAGCATCCTGGTTACCTCAACCCCATCCAATTCAATCCAGAATCGCAACGGTCGCCGAGAGTCAAGACCTGGCGGCCTGACCTTTTCTCAACTCACCCTAATGCAACAACATCATTCAGAGTCCCCCGGCGCTTCGGCCGACTCAAAGGTGAACAGCTCTCCAACGAGAACGTCTAGTGCCTGAGCTACGGCGCGGATGTTCTTGAGAGATGGGTTTCGTATGCCGCGCTCAATGCCCGAAAGATAGGTCACATGGATACCGGCGCGATACGCGACTTCTTCTTGAGTTAAGCCGCGAACTTCACGTAGATGGCGTATATAGCGTCCAAATGCTGTTTGAAAATCGTCCACTTGAAGCGAACGATATTTTCACTTAGAATATGAGTCCATAGAATATAAGTCAAGTCGGAGTCCGAGTGTAACGATGTCTGTTCTCTTCTTCTTGCTGGCCGGAGTCGCCTTCCTGGGCGGATTGATATGCGTGATCATCGCATCCGCCTCGGGAAAACGAGTGGGTCCACCCATTGCCGTAATGCTATCCAGCATTATTTTTGGTTTCCTGGGCGTAGCCGCCTGTGGAGCCGAAATCGTCAGTCTCTTCTAAAGAGACATCTCGTAAACATCAGCCCCGGCAGGAAGGGCACGCTTTCGCCTCCAGACTGGTCCCCTCTCGTCGAGGGGGAAAGGGTAAGAGACCCTCGAGGGCGTCTCTACTACGCGAGCGGCTTTAACCGATGAAATCCGACTCCCCGTTATGTCACCCCTCTCGTGCATCGCTCCAGCTACACCGTCGGGCCGAATCCAACATCAAGGGAGATGAACTGAATGCACTCAAATCCTCGGCCAGTGTTGTTTCATTCTGACTACCAGATGAGTCTCGGAGATGTGTTGAGCATCGTCATTCCCAGCAAACCGGGAATCCACACGAGCGCAGTGTTGGGAACGCGACACCGTTACTCCGAACTGGCATCGCTCTGTGGAAGAAAACTCCTCTACGTCCTCATGTCGCTGTCCGCGCTGATAGCAGGGCTCGCCTGCGGTGGGTCGGGTGTTCCGGACAACCCCCAGCAACTTATTCTCCGGGATGCCGACACTGTATCCATAGTCGGTATGAAATCCTACCTGGACGCATTCGAACTTCCACTCGAATCTGACGCCAAAGTAGCTCAGGAGGAGTGGCGAGACCTCTGGGAAGGCCATGACAGCTCATTCGGCACCGACCCCGACGAAATAGCCTATCTCATTGATGTGGATTCTCAGGATTACACATACCAGATCGTCAAGGGTGATTTCGACTTTGACGCGCTTCGGAACGAACTGGAGGACCTGAACTTCAGGGAAGACACATACCGCACTTTTCAGATGTGGAAGAAGGAAGGCTATCCTGAGAGTGCCGCTCTCTTCGAGAACGAGGGCATTTACGTGAGCGGCAATGAGGATACGGTCAAGAATGTTCTGAAGGCGGTGGACCGCGGAGATGGCTTTATGGACGAGGAGGCCGGTCTCAGACGGGCGCTGGACACTGTGGGTGACGGCCTTGCCGTTGTAGCTTCCAACGATTGCAGCCACATTGGTCGCACCAGTTCCGTTAAGGGCATTGATCTGCTACCGAGTTGCGACATCGCCGCTATCTCCGTTAAGGGCGGAAATGAAGACGAGTCCCAGGCCACAATCGCGGTCGTGTTCACGAGCGAGCGCCGCGCGGAATCCGGTGCGGAAGACCTGGAGGAGATCATCGAATACGGGAGCGAATTGGACGCTGACGTCGAAGATAGCCGGGTAAACGGAGACATCGTAACCATGAAGCTGACGATATACGAATAGTGACCCCGCCAGGTGGCGTGGTTAGGAGGCAGAAGTTGGAAATACGAGTATCAGGCGAGGATCTCAAGAGAGTTCTATGGATAGCGAGCGCCGTGCTTTCGGTGATTGGATTCCTATTGATGCTGTATGGCATCATCGCTGGATTCAGTCTGAATCGCACCCAGGATTTTCATGCGATCATTTTTCCGGCCACTATTATAGCGGGAGGCATCGCCATGGCGGTTATCCCCTGGTGTCTGGCCGGTTCGGTCTCCAAGCTGCTGGATACGATGAGCGAGGGTGAAGTGTCTCAGTCTGGCTGAGGGAACAGCCCGCTGTCATAACTGTCGACACTCCCTTGAAAGCGACAATTCACCTGACGTCCGCGCTGTCCGTTCATATCATTTGGCCATCCGACCATCACTTTCGAAGTGCGTGCCATGAACCTACTCGAACCCCGGCAGGCAGGAATCACCAACATCTCGGTATATTCAGCCAGGTCATATTGCACATAACCACCACGTATACGCAATTTGAGACGGTTCTCCCCTACATATACTCCGCATTGTCCACCCGGTGGACATTCAAACCACGCTATCCGACCCTGAAAATGACTCTTTCATCGCTTCAGGCCGCATCCGACAATTTCGGAACTCACTTCCGCTCAGTAGTTTCTGGCTCTCGCCTCTTGGACGATCTGTAATCCGCCAGGGCGACGACGGCCCGCGCAGCGAGTCCAAGGACACCGGCTCCGAATGTCAGCAGAGCAGACATGGTGACACCGGAACTTACATCCGCAACTGCGATGTCCACTACGCGGGGAATCCTGCTTCCTACGAGTTCCTCCGTTCTGTGAAGGTCGGCGCCCCCGATGAGTTCCGATACGAGGTTTCTCAGGACTCCCTCGAGATAGGGAGCCAGGACAGACTCGCCGAAAGGACCGACAAGCCCAATCGTCGCCAGGGACGCAAGCGCCGTCGCCCCGCTTGCCCAGAGGAGCCAGCCGCGCCAGTCTCTACCGGCGGCCAGCCCAACCGCCAATAGGAGAATGGGTACCGCCAGCAGAACGCACCTGAGCGTCCGCAATATGTCCAGTGTACTACGGTCGCGGTCCAGTTGGATGACTTGGGGATGACTTGGGGATGGCTCAGATCCCTGCGGAACTGAATATGGTTGTACGTCCAGCCCATGGACATAAGCTCCCTTACAGCTTCCAGCGTCCCGGAGGAATCCTCCACACCGGGCAGAGAATCTTCCGAGAGGGACCGCCGCAGGTCGGCATCAGTAAACTCCCACCCGCGGCTCGCGTACCCGATGGCTTCTATCAGCCTATCGTCGAGCTGATCCCCGGTCAGGCTGAATACATATACGTCAGGTACACTTTCATCTATGACTTGGACTGCGGCCAGGGCAACGACCTCCGGGATGCTGCGGATAGCCACCGCGTCGTAGCCGACGGGAGCACATTCGAGGTCGGCGCCCGACAGTACGGCGCTCAACTCAGCCGCGGACATCTCCCGGCCGCAGGCGGGCAGATCCGCAAGCCTGTCATCGAACTTGCTAACGGCGGTCGCTCTGACTATCTCGGCGGCCCTGCGCTTGCGGTCTCTCAGGTCCACCCGGAGGACGAAGGTATCGGTCTGTCCTGTCGTGAAGGGCAAAGACTCGTCGATGGCCCGTTCAGCCTCTGTCCGCATCCATTCGAGCGGCGCGACATCCGTTAGCGCCGACCTCACCTCGCCTGGGGTGAGAACTATCCCATAGGACAACTCGACAGGTTCCGGCATCCACTCGGCAACCGTGTATTCGGTCACTTCAGACCTGATCTTCCCGTATGCGTCCGAATCTCTCAGCAGTCGCTTCGTCTCCTGTGCAGCCGCTTCAACGCGGTCTGCGAGCTGGCCGGAGGCGCGAAACCCGTCCTCTCTGCCCAGCAGGTAAGGAACCGCCTCCTTGAACAGCACATCCGCCTGGGCCTCGAACCACTCCCGGTGGAGCACGCTGCGGGCCGCTTCGCCCAGGTCCCGGTTGGAAATACCGAAGTCCGCCACGCGAGCTCCGGCGACGGCATCATCCACCAGTGGAGCGACGAACTCATCCTGGAACATCTCATAGACATCCAATTCCCTCAACAGAGCCCGGAGTTCCGAGACGACCGCATCTTCCGACCACATCTTCCCTCAGCCCTGGCAGGACTGTCATATCGAACGAGTCGGTCTCACCCGTCGAGTACCTTCCCACCTCCGACAGGACATGCTCCACCTTATCCCGCAGGAGGTCGGGCGGATGCAGAGAGTAAGCGAGGGCGGCCAGTCGTTCGCTGGACAGGTACAGGGAAGCGCCTGTGAGGTTCTCTTCAATCTCGGACTCGTCCAGGGCCGAGAGGACGGCCTTGGTCATCAGGAACTCGTAGAAGCCGGATTCAGCTAGTGGGACGGCGTAGTATTCGGCGCTGAGGATGGTGTCGTTCATTCTCCAGAGCGTCAGTCCGGCGAACAGAGCCGTAAACAGCAGGATGAACAGAAGGGCCGACAGGCAAATCCGGATTATCGCGCGGCGGCGTTGGCGCATACGGTCAATCCCACCTTCCAGACCTTCTCACCTCGCGTGACGTGCGACACCGGATTCCGGGAGTACATATTTTGGTTCTCCATGCCACCGCTGTACAAGGCCGCCCTTGCCATCCAGACCTGCGCTTGGCCCACACCAGAGCGAGAGTTAAGTATCTCAGCGTTGCCACAGCGGGTAGAGGAGTCCCCCTCTGCCTCCGAAGTACGTCGGCTCTTCCTCCGAAACGCCGCGAGGAACGGATGCGACGGTCTGGGCCACGTCGTAACATACGACGAAGTACACGCGACTGCGGGTCCACAGGTAGAATGGCGGGGCGACGCTATCGAAGGGGTCGAATTCGGCGTCCAGCCACTCCTGGCCTATGGGAGATGCGCCTTCGCAGTCAGCGAACGATTCTCCATTTCGCTCCATTTCGCGGGCGATCTCCCGACGCCATGTCGTCTTATACTCTTCGGACATTGATCGCTATCTCCTATAGCTCTTGACTCTCAGTTTATCCTCCAGACCTTCTCTGCGCACGATACCTGATCCTTCGAGTGCGGCGTTTGGCTCTTCATTTAACGGTAAACTGTGCGGGGATGGCAGTCCAGAACCACCCGGGTCCTCCGCAGTTCTCCCACCCGTCTCTCCGACCACCTTGGAGAGACGGGGTTGACCGTCTTCGAATACCGCCACGAGTTGGGCAAGATCGGAGAGATAAGTTGCGTCATTCTTGACGAATGATGGCAGTAATGCAATCATATGGCATGTACAGATCACTAGAGAATATGCGGCGAAACCCTCGGAACGTCCGGTTCGACGACCTTAGAAGAGTCTGTGACCACTACTTCGGAGAACCAAGACAGAGAGGCAGTCATCTGTTCTACAGGATGCCCTGGCAGGGCAGGCCGTTGGTGAATATCCAGCCCGTCCGGGGCATGGCCAAACCGTATCAGGTCCGTCAGGCGCTCAAGGCAATCGACAGACTGGAGGAAATGCATGGCTGAATTGATTGACCGCTACACCTACCGGGTCATATGGTCCGATGAAGATGAGGAATACGTTGGCCTATGCGCCGAATTCGGCGCACTCAGTCACCTGGACGACACCCCGGAAAAAGCTCTGACAGGGATTCGAGAATTGGTGTCCCACGCCGTCCAACTCAATGTGGAGGATGGCGTTCCGGTCCCTGAGCCGTTATCCACGTGCCGCTACAGTGGCACGATCACCGTGCGCATTCCACCGGAGACCCACCGCGCTTTGGCGATGGACGCTGCCGAGTCCGGCGTCAGCATGAATCGGTTGATCGCTGAACGGCTTACCCTGCGACGTTAGCCGCCGGCGTTGCGCGACACGCCGGGCACGCAGTGCAAAACGATCAGTCCAAGGATGGGTAGGTCCAAGATGAACAAGCAGGCGAACCAAAAGAGAACCGCGTGGAATCCGCTCGCAATCTGACAGGCGGGCCAGGCGACAAACACGGGCTGGGTCAGGAATCGGCCCGCGTGTTGCTCGATGAATCCGCGCGAACTATCCCGACCACTGAACAGGGCCCATCCCAGGGCAACGCCGCACACGTTGGCGGCGAGGGCGCGTGGCCCGGATGCAGCTTCCTCTCCGGGGGCGCGGACAGCGGACAGCAGATAACGGTCATGCTGGCGATGACTGTTAGAAACACGAGTACGGCGAGTAGGCGCCACTAGCGGAGGTAAGGTTCAAGCATCATTTCGCCGGCTCGTCCTCCGGGCCGAAGTAGGCTCCGCGCTCCAGCGCCGCTCGCGGGGATAGGCGCGCGTCCGTGCCCGGCTCACCCTCGAATATAGTACGTAGCTCAGGGTTCATGCGGAGCTTGGAGGCATCGCAGTCAGGCTCGTGGCGGTAGCGCCATTCCATGAGACCTAGCTGAGTTGCCTTGTAGAGTACCCAGCATGAACAATCGGAGCGGTCAAAATCCTCCTCGCTTTCGATTCGTGGGCGTTCTTTGCGACCAAATTCGCCGTCATCATTGAGGTAAAAGCATCCGCGCGCAACTTCCAGCGCCTGCCGAACGCGCTCGGGACTGGCGTATCGCAGCACCGGAAAGACGCGCCGAGCTCGAGCGGTGTCAAGGCTCTGATCGATGACGGCCATCCGAACGAATCTAACCATTTCTGGACCCGTCAGATTGCCTACAAGCCGCCAGCCCACCGGACTGCTCATCACCAAGTCGTAGTCCTGCAGCGAAACTTCATTGCCGTCGGAATCCATCACATTAGGCATTTCTATATCCTTAACGGACGCGGCTTTTGGATGTCTGGCCGTCGCTTCGGACACCTGTTACGAAGAACATCCCCTGTGACCTGTCTCGGTTCTCATAGCAAGTCGGGTGGAACATCTTCTTCCCGCGAAACTGATCGCCGTCCCGCAGGGGAATGATGACAGCAAGGAAAGCCTCGGTCTCCGTATCGACATAGCCTTCACATCCCCCGCAGGGCATGTATCTGTATCCATCAGTTAGTTCGAGCATCATCGGGACCTTATCCCATGGAATTTCGGAAGTGTCCTGGAGCAGGGCGGCCTTCGCCGGGGATGGGAACGAGCCAACATCACCAAAGTGACTGAGTTCGTCCAGCCTTTCCCTGCCAGCGTCTTCTTGCCATAACAGCTAAGTAGCCTCCTCCCGTAGTCAAGACTAACACATAACCTTGAACAGACCTCACTCGTATTCAGGATCTGTGGACGGAAGGGTGAGATCGAAAAGGGCTTTCTGCGAAGGAGCCTTACTCGTCATCGGGGCTGCCCTGCGGCAGGGCTCGAAAGGACCCCGGGCATAACCAGCGTCTCAGCGTGCTTCCTCCTCACCTGTTCCCAGTCTGTCTCACAGCCCAGACTCCGGCTCCGTCGGCCCGCGGCCCGCGCGATTACACTCGGTTGATGGAACAAGCGCAGGTGGAATCAACCTCAGCGCGCCTCACGAATACGCCATCTCCAGGATCACGTCTCCGTGGCAGTCCTGGTCCTTCCGGCAGAAACAGGCCACGCCATATCCGGGCTCGCCTATCTCGCGCCGGATGTCCTCGACCGTAACCGGGAGCTTCTCTTCCAGCAGCAGGGACCGGAATTCCCGAACGACATCTGCTGGACGCCCTCGCCCAGATGCCCTTCATCGACTCGGCGAAGCTAACTAACCCGATGTGCAAGTTTAGGTTCAGATTACCAGTTTGGATATTTGCAGAGGAGGATTGCCCTGAGCCTGGTTCAACATGAAGGCCATGGTGTGGCTGAGAGCTTTTCTGAGCAGACGATTGCCCAGATGCCACATATCCCTGGCCCACACGCGCTTGGTCATGTATCGGTCCACCAACTGACCGAAGACCGTCTCTATCCGATAGCGGTAGCGGCTGATCATCGCGCTTCGTCTCGGCCAGCGTTCGGTGGAAGCCTTTTTGAATTGCGCCTGAAGGTTCAGACCCTGCTGGGCCAGTTCCTCTTTGAGTTTTGGACTCCAATAGTTTCGGTCTGCCAGTATGGTTCCTGCTCGTCCGTTGATCAGTTCAGCGGCCATAGCGGTCTCATGGACATGGGCTGGTGCTATGCCGAAGCTGACGATGACGCCGGGCCAGGCCACCAGAGCGTGCAGCCGAAAGCCGTAGAAGGTCTGGCGCGCAACCGTGTCGCGTCCGAAGCCAGCCTCACCACTGAAGCGCTGACATCTGTATGCGCGGGCGAACTGACAGACAGGGACGGCGAAACTGTCAACCAGTTTCAGAGATGGATCGTATCGGACCTGTTCGAGCAGACGCTGCCATATCATCTCCTTGACGCGCCAGAGGTTAGCCGCCTGTCTGACGAATGTGGTGCGATGTATCCTCTCCATAGTTGGAAAGAAATGCGAGTAGTGTCTTCGGAAATAGTCGTAGATGGCCTTGTCCTGATTGAGGGACAGGTACTCTCCGACAATCTCCATTGTGAGAGTCTCGCTGTCTGAGAGAGCGGGCGCGGGGCCTCTCTGTCTGAGCCGTATGTTTGCGAGAAGTTGCTTCATAGTGTCGTCAATCATGCAGAAAGCGGTTATGATGAACTCGTCCAGGTCCATGGTGTCCTCTCAGGAGTTTTGTTCAACCCCATTAGAGACGCTATGATCTGGACTTTCAACTGTTACTATCCTTTGTCTGAAAACTCGCACACGGGGTTAACTGGCATCCTGGGCGAACCCCACACAGCCGTCCATCGCGCCCTGACCGGCCTGTTTCCCGACGGCATCGTCGGGCGCGTCATCAGATAGAGAAGGAGAAGCGATGGCTTCGCCAAAGAAAGTCCCATGTCTGTCAATCGGAGGGATGGTCTGGGACAGTATATGCAGTTTGGAAAGGAGATGTTATGTACGAGCTTCGCCAAATTCTCAAGTGGCTCCTGTTTACCTTACTGCCTAGGTTACCGCGTAGAGTTTCGGACGACCCGGCGGAACACTCCGACTTTGATATTGGATGGAGCTTGCAGGACGGCTGGCGCCAACACGTAGCACAGCACGTCCGTAATCATGGACCCGACATGCCCTCCGGCCAAGTCCGAACTCTGGAAAGGGTCAGGATAAACGTAGCGTTCGTCAAGCGGATGGGGAGCAACGAGGCCATTGTCTTCGCCCGTCCGAACCCAAGTCTCGGCAGGCTTCCCGACGCTGCGCTCGCGCTTCTGCTCGGCGTGCCGGAAGACCTGGCGCGTCAGATCGATCAGGCAATCAGACGAGAAGATGAAGACCTTCTCTCTCCCGATCACCTGCTCGTTGTGTGCGAGTTCGTAGACGGATTCTGGAGACCTTTCGACGCGCAACGCGACCACTGGGGGATAGGCTCCTTCACTGGAACAGGAATCGAAGAGGCTGTGCGGAAGAGACTGACCGTAATCCTGCGAAGACTCCGTTTTGCCAACGGCGATGCGGAAGAGGAGATAGCGCGCACCCTTTCGTCAAAGTGGGATGAAATAGTTGAGAGCCATTACAACTTGCTGGGGCGGTACATAGGCGCTACTGAGGCCGAGCGACTCCGCGGCACGAAGATAGAAGTGGTCGAGGTCCACGTGATTGGCGCCGACAGGGCCGTGGCGGTGGTTCAAACGAGCGTGGAGGTCGAGGAACTGACGGACCTGGCGCTCGCGCTGCTCCTCGGAACGAGGGAAGACCTGGCCCGCGAGGTTCACAAGTCTCGCAGCCACATTATCGACCCGGTCGAGAATTCCCGCCGAGACCTGGTTCTGGTGTACTGCCTGTACAAGGGTGGAGAATGGGATTTCGCCGAGGAGCCGGAGGAGAGCCGCGCCGCCATGTCGGAGACACGTGCCGCAATCGGAGAAGCTGTACAGCTGCAGACCAGTTGGAAGGATCCACCCTTCGCTGTAACGGTGTTGGGTCCCCTAGAACCTGCCGGGGACATGCTCGTCAAACTTCCTGTGCGCATAACCTCCGTCCTCCCCAGATGGCGACTGAGCGACGTAGGCTTCCCGGGCGCGCTGTTGGAGACCGTCGAGGCTGGAGATGGCAACCGGGTGTCATGGGACAATATCGACGTGGAGCCAATACATACCTTTCCCGCTGACCTTGCGCTCATCAAGGGAGGGTCGCACGAGGGGTACCTCTTCTTTGGCTCCGAGGGCCAATCGCTACCCGACCGCCCCTTTACCGAGCTTCACTATCTGGATGACACCGAGCAGGTCGTCATCGTCGAACTCGGGCGCAGAGTCAGCACGCCGGAACGAATTTCTTTCGACGAGGGATCCTTCGGAACAGTGTGGGACGACCGACCCGTGGAGGGAGTCTCTGAGAGGCTCGAAGGGTCGCAATGGGCGAACACACCAGTCCCCGCAAGAGTGAGAGTGGGCGAAACTGTGGAAGTGGTCGTACCCACGGAGCGGGATTTGGCGCCGTTGTATGCTCTGACCGTGCTGGAGTTGCCGGAAGTATTCGACGAACACACTTTGCGAGTCAGGCTTCGCATCACGTCCCGAGAGGAAGAACTGCGCGCCATGCACCTCGATTTCCAGCTATCGCCCGCCCCTGACAGGTTCGGACGCCTGGACTTCCTTTGTGAGTCCCTGCCGTGGCATGAAGAGAGAGTCGGCCTTCCCGACTCGTTTCAGAACGTCACCTTGGGAATAGGAGAGACCCACGAGGCATTCGTCTACTTCCGAATTCCTGACAGGGCACCTACCTTACCGCCAGAGTCGCTCACCTTGCTTTGGTATGGTCCGAGGATGTTTGAGTTGCCTATCTTGCTTTCGCCCAACTGAAGAGCTCAGGTACGGTGGTCGAGGATTGACATTCAACACGGATACTACTATCGGCGTTAACTGGCTAAATGTGCCAGTATCGGGTTTCAAATTTCTGTCGTGCATGAATTGATCCTGTGGACTTGGAGTTCAGACGATATGCCACGCTTCGGAAACATAGGCAAAGTGGTGCGTGTGGCTTCAGAGTCTGCTGAAAGAGCACGTGACGCATCCAAAGAGAAACTTCATTCTGTTGAAGCAGGGTAGCGGATTCGTGACGCGTCCGAAAAGGCCAAGGGGGCAACCGAGGCCGCCACAGGGAAGGCATTTGACGCCTCAAGAGAAAAACTCAGAGGCATCGACGCGAATGAACTTTCTCATCGCGTGCGTGATTCATCCGAAAGAGCGAAGGTCGCGATGAGGGCGTCCACATTGGTGTCCCAGGAAGTCCTGGATGAGGCGTTTGCCCAAGTCACAGAATTGACGGAGCGAGCTCAGGGTCTTTCTACCGAGGCCATTGATAGACTCTTCCCCGAATGTTCCGCACCAATGTACATCATGCCCACCGGACCGGGACAGGAAGATTATGCGCTGGTGTTCCAGTTCGACGAGGTTATCGAAAATCTGAATCGTGGTGTGTTCGTCAGGCCGAAAATCGAGGCATGGTCTCCCGGCTACAGGGACTATGATCCGGAGCGTCTTGGCGAAGAGCTGAAGGTTGCATTTACTACCCAGTTTGACAGTGCACGCGACCAGCGGGTTCAGTCCATCGAGGACATGGAACTCGCCGCGGAGAAGGTCTCAACTGACAGAACAACTGGGCTTAGAGTGTCCGGGGTGGAGATAATTTCGTTGTCTTTGACTGCCGCGGGCCTCACCGCCAGTTTGCCTCTCGTAGTTTCAGGCATCGGAGGCGGGCTACTCGCCGTGGTCCTGCTGCTGTTCGCACTGGGATACGGCCCCAGGGCAATGAGCTTGATGAAGAATCTGGTGAACCAGATGTCGCGAAGCGGATTGGCCAAGCGCGAATTCAGAAGGGGAATAAAGGACGAATCCGACATGTTGTCCGAGTTGGACAGCAAGAGCAGAACGTTCCAACGCGCAGTACGGAATATCGAATTGAAGACTCATCCTCAGCTTCAGGAACTTCAGAGTTTGATCTGCGATGTGGAAGGCTCGCCGCTGCCGAGTGGCGATTTCGAACCGGGGATTAACGCACCGACATAGGACCGTTCCTGAGTCATCCCGAGTTTCTGCGGACACTGCCCGATCACTACAGCGGGCTACTGGGCGTAATTCGCAGCAGTCCCGGACTCCCTGCCGGGTCCGGTATAGCTTCAGGCAGATAAGCGCCGTCTGTACCGAGGAATGATCCGGCAAGCTCCTCCGACATCGCCGCACACGCTTGAGAAATGCAGGCGTTGACAGACAGATACGGCACTGGCTACATAAGCCACGAGTTCCTTCCGCTCCTTGTGGCGACAGTCCGAATGGAGAGCGCTGCAAGGCCGCGCTGCCGCATTGATTCATTCTGCAGTATAGATAAAATATCGCTGAATACCATTCCAGGCAGGGCTTTTGATGACTTCCAGGCGGATACTATTTTCGACGCTCGTTCTCGCGTCCATCGTGATAGCCTGCGGCGAACCGACGTCTGATGCCCCATCAGCGTCGCCGACCGGCACTCCCATCTCCGCTGTCCCTCAGACACCGGCGCCGGCGCCTACCGCTACTCCTGCATCCACGCCCGAGCCGACGGCGACCCCAGCATCGGCGCCGCGCTCCGCGGCGATTCTGGATGATGAGATGGCTGCATTGGCCGCCTTCTACTACGCTACGGGCGGCCGGAACTGGTCGTACAGCGCCAACTGGCTGAGCGACGAGCCTTTAGACGAATGGTACGGCGTAGCCACCGATGACAGCGGTCGAGTAACTAAGTTGAAATTGAAGGGAACGGGGCTGAGTGGAGAGATTCCGCCCGAACTCGGAAACCTATCCAGCCTGACAGAACTGAACCTCGAGGGTAACGAGTTGAGCGGAGAGATTCCGCCCGAACTCGGAAACCTATCGAGTCTGACGAAACTGCGACTCGGGCCCAAGCTGTGGAACCATTCTTCGCTTGAACTCGGCAATAACCAGTTGAGCGGGGAAATACCTCCGGAACTGGGCAACCTGTCCAATCTGACAGAACTGTCGCTCGGCAGTAACCAGTTGAGCGGGGAAATACCCCCGGAACTGGGCAATCTGTCCAATCTGACGTGGCTGGGTCTATTTGATAACGAATTGAGTGGGGAAATACCCTCGGAACTGGGCAACCTGTCCAATCTGACGTGGCTGGGTCTATCTGGTAACGAGTTGAGCGGGGAAATACCCCCGGAACTGGGCAACCTGTCCAGTATGACAGAGCTGTGGATCCGCTCTAACGAGTTGAGTGGAGATATTCCGCCCGAACTGGGCTACCTGTCCAGCCTGACGAAGCTCGCCGTCAATGGTAACGGGTTGAGCGGGGAAATACCTCGGGAACTGGGCGACCTGTCCAATCTGACATGGTTGTGGCTCAGAGAGAACCAATTAAGCGGAGAGATTCCGCCCGAACTGGGCGACCTGTCCAACCTGACAGAGTTGGACCTCGCCGATAACGAGTTGAGTGGAGAGATACCGCCCGAACTGGGCGACCTGTCCAGCCTGACGAGACTCGCCGTCAATGGTAACGGGTTGAGCGGGGAAATACCGCGGGAACTGGGCGACCTGTCCAATCTGACAGAGTTGTGGCTCTGGGAGAACCAATTGAGCGGAGAGATACCGCCCGAACTCGGCAATCTTTCTGAGTTGACGAGTTTGGACCTCGCCGATAACGAGTTGAGTGGAGAGATACCGCCCGAACTTGGAGACCTGTCCAATCTGACAGATTTGTGGCTCGGCGATAATCAGTTGAGCGGATGCATTCCACTGAGCGTACAGCATATGCAGGTCTCTGACTTATGGGACCTTGGTCTGCCGTTCTGCTATGTTGACCAGGCTGGTCGGTTTGTCTCGGATCTGGACGCCCTGGTCGCCCTCTACAATGCTACGGACGGTCCGAACTGGATTAACGACAATGGTTGGCTGACTGATACGGCCGTCGGTGAATGGTATGGCGTAGGCATTGATAATGGTCGACTTACTTCGCTGCGTCTCAGGGAAAATCAGTTGAGCGGGGCGATTCCGCCCGAACTCGGCAATCTGTCCGAACTGACCGAACTAGACCTCCGTGGAAATCATCTGAATGGAGAAATACCATCCGAGCTTGGCAGCCTGTCCAACTTGTGGGCGCTGGACGTCAGTGAAAATCAACTAGGCGGAGAGATCCCCTCCGAACTCGGCGGCCTGTTCAACCTGGAGGAATTTCGCTTGGGTGGTAACCGGCTGATCGGATGCGTGCCGCTGAGTTGGCGGGATGTCCCCAAAAATGATTTCTCGGACCTTGGTCTGCCGTTCTGCGGTCAATGACACGAGGCCGCGCGGTCCGCATTCTCAATCCGCGTGGGGCTCTTCAGCGAACTGGGGTGCTGGGGTATCCCGGGCCGGCGCCCGTTTGACCGCCTGAACCGCGTCAACTGGCTCAGAAGTCACTCCGAGCCGGCAAGAATTCCCCCGCGTAAAGGTCCTCTATGGCCGCCGGTGAGCGCACGAGGCCGTTTTCCACCAACCGGCGACTACGCTCATGCGACAGGTCTATTCCGCGTTCCAATGCTGCCTGTGCAGTCTTCCGGTCTCGAGGACTACGAGTGTAGCCTAGTCCGCGCTCGCCCCCTCGATCTCGTCCACCGTCCTCATGCCGCCAAGATCCTCCAGAACCAGGGCAAATCGATTGCTCCTCTCTTCGAAGTCGCCATAGAACATAACGGGTGTCCGTACAGGAACATGAGGCCCGACATGACGGTGGTAGTCGCACACCCTCTTGTACAATTTCAGCCTGCTACACGCTCTGAAGGTCTTCGGCTCCGAGCTTGGCAGCCAAACTATGACGCTCGCAGGAGCTTCACCGCCTTCATCCCGGTACGCCAGGCGGCAGCGAAGGATCTCTCCCAGCAGCCCAATCCCGGCTCCAATGTCCTCGATAGATATTCCGTCTATCACGGGAGTATCCGACGCTCCTCCCGACCTCAGCGCCCGTTCCATCCAAGCCGCCGTTATCCCGCTCCTGCCTTCCGGCGTTGCCTGTATCTCTGGGTTGGGATGACGAATCGTTGACGCGACAGAATCAGGACTGGGAAATAAATGAGATATCCGATGGACTGTACGCACCATCGACAGCGGTCGATATCGCCTTCTTAGAACGGCTTGCCCAGAGTTCCAGCCTAGTCATCGAGATTCCTGACGCAGAGGTGCAAAGTGCTTCCTTCAACACCGTCGGATACTCTGAGGCTGCAGCGGCACTTGCAGAGACATGTCAATAGTCGCCCATGATCATCAGCAGACCAAATAGAAGGGAATTCATAGAATCTAGCCACGCAATCTGAGAGGCCAGCGTAGGTCGAGTCCCTCTCAACCGCGGCAATCAGGCAATACCACCTGATAACAGACAACTCCAAGATCGCCTTCACCAATAGGCTCGGAGAGTTCGGGGACATCAACCGGCCTAAGCCCGAATCGATTCACAACTTCGACTATTCGCGCGATGCAGTCGGGAGTGCTCATCCCACCCTGGGCGTATTCTCGCCTCAGCGCAGACAGCGCGCGCTGCACCAGGCTGTTACGGTGCGTGGACAGGGCCATATCAGCTGTGTCGTACCGCTCCTCGAGGGGAACTTCGGGCGAGCGCAGTATGTCCAGCGGTGACATGGTCGGTCTCCAGACACTCTTTGGTGCGCGAGAGTCAGTATGTTGGACGCCACGGATCAAGTTACCCGACTATGCAGGGGATACCTACACCTGCGGGACCACGAACCGTGGGCGAACTGCAGGCTTTGTAGCTAAGCGAGACCCAGGCCGTAGCAGTTGCTCACGTGGGTATTCCGACGACTTTCACCGACTTCGGGGCGGGACTCGTTGGAAGAGTGTTCAGAAATCGTCGCCCAGGTACTACGACCCATCCGGCCCAGAAACAGACGCTCTACTGGCCGCTATGGAAGCCGGATTCTCCCAGAACAGCCGAAATAGCGAGTTCTGGTCTGTTTCAAGCAGAACTGGGGCACATGCAACTCACCAGCGCAGATCGCTACCCCGCGAGTCTGATCAGATGGAGGAGTATGCCTGCAACGCGCGATTCCACGTTACCCAGACAAGCCGATTACTAAGCGAAGAGTGGCAAGCCTCTTACCCATTCGATAATCTTGATCGCGGATGCAATGACGGGCAGAGCCTTCGTAGTCTCCCAGGCAGTCGCCAGCCGTCTCCTGATGCTCGACGATCTGCCCGGCAGCAGAATAGCGTCAAGCTCTTTGGCAATCATCTCGGCTGACACCCGCGCCACGGTTTCCGCATCGTTGATTCCCCGGTCCAGGGACACCAACCCGACTCTGTTCCTCATACCCTGGTGCGTGCTGGGGAAGAAACGGCTGGGGGCCGACACCATTTCGCGGTGCAGAGCGACTGCCCCATCGCCATCGTCATCAGTGGAACCAAGTTGCAAGTAGAGAGGCAGGACGGGCTTGCCCCAAGCAATCATCTCTTTCCCGGCGGAGTAGGTACCCTTACCGCCGGCGATGGCGAGCATGGCGTCGGCTTTTTCGACCATCACTCTTCGGTACTCGCCGCCGGTGAACATCTCTCGCCGTATAGGACAAAGTTCTACGGCGTTTCGTTGCTCAAGGTCTCGCAGCAGTCGCAGGTTGGCGTCGTATATCTTTGACTCGGGGGCTGCGTCGGACATTACGATGCGGGCGTACGGGCGGGGGCTTTCGGTCGTGCTTTTGGCGTGGCACTCGACTTCGCGCAGCGCCAGCCAGTCGAATATACGGGGCATGCCGTGTTCATCCTTGGTGGAGTCTTCACCCCCGCAAGCACCACGAGGCCGCCGCCTTGTCTCAGTACCTCTCCGGTGAAGTTGACGACGAACTGGGAAGCGATGTCCAGCTTGTCCGCAGGACACGAGAGACTTGCGCTGCCGGATAGCAGTATGAACTTGCCGTTCATCGGTGATTGCCAGCCTCAGTTCCCTTCGCAAGACAGGGCATTGAACTTTGCCCTGGTGGTACAGGAGTTGACGTTGGCGCGCATCTGCGAAAAGTAGGTTGAGGCGCGGTTGCGAAGTCTGGAGTTCGCCGAGCCGAGATATTCGTCCACGTATCCGGATTGCCCTGTTGGGTTCACGATTGGTGTCTTCACCGCTGTCATCGAGTAGGTGAGCAAGTGGTTGAGCATGGTCCTTGGGTCTTGGGCGCCTTGATAGTTCCTGAAGGCGTCAATTGCCAGAGACTCCAGATGGTAACCGATAAACTTCCTGCTTGGGCGGCTAATGTGGCAGTTTGCCATAGCCTTGACGAGCTTGATTACTTGTACCACCCTGCCGTTATTGGCGTCGTCGACTCGGGCGAGCGGGCGGGCAAGGTTTTCGGGGCGCAACACGTTGCTCCAACTGCTACTTCCTGGGTCGGCAATCCGAATACCACCGGTGTTGGTCCGGATGGCGGGCAGAATCTGGATTTCGATACCACTGGCATAACCGACTGTCCCTGCCAGGTTGCCCGCCCTCACGGGATTATTGGGCAGTCGCTCACTGATGGTTCTCCGTACTTGCTGTATCACCGATGTTGGGGGTTGGTTCACCAGTGAAGACTGGTTCACTATCAGAAGAACATCGACGTCGCTGAGGCCGGTTTCGTAAGTGCCTCGTTGCACGGAACCGCCGTACATGGTTTGCACTACGTGCCCCTCGTTTCGGATTATGTTGCACAGGCTTTCAAGATGCCGTGTTACGGCCTGCTGGTTCCTGCGAGCGTACCTTGCCAGCAATTCTTCGCAGTAGCGGTTGAAGATGTCATCCGGCATTATTCGTGGTCCTAATTTTATCTATAGTGGATCGTCCAAGACGACTACGGGCAATCCCTGGATGCGGCGGAAGTCGGTGTCGTTGGTGACGAAGAGCGCGCAACCGGCCCGAAGTGCTGTTGAAGTATGGAGCGCGTCTGGCGTCTTCAGGCCCGTCTCGGCCCGCAGGCGAGTGGTATCCTCCCACAACTGGCGTGTGGCCGGGATCATGTTCACCTCCGGCGCGGCGAAAACGGCGTGAAATGCCGCTGCGAGATCCGCATTGCCATCCCGTATTGGCCGGACCAAGGTTTCCACGATGACCAGTTCACTGCATACCACGACAAACTGCCCTGCCGGAGCCAATAGAGTGAAGTAAGGCTCGTTGCGCTTGACGCTGTAGATGATGGCCGGAGGCGTCCAGGTAGATAGCCCCGTGTGCTGGTAATATCAGCGGTCCCACGACGCCCGCTCCTCCGCCAGGTAATCGTCGACTTCCTCAGCGGTCTTGAAGAGCCGCTGGCCTGGCCCCTCCGATATGACCTGCCAGGCCGAGCGAGTTGACGGCGACGGCGACGGTGATACCACCACATCCACCATCTGCCCGGCCTCCAAATCGGGGCTGGAAAATTCCACCTTGCCGCCGGACTGGACCGTCGTTCTGATGTGTAGCGCCTCTTGCATCGTTGTAGCTCCTTATTGGATTACGCGGCGCGCCGCAATTACCCTAGACTATCACTACCTGTAAAGATGGCGCTACACATCATCGGAAGCGTGCGTCGGGAAGGTTAACCGAGATGCCCTCAGTGCCTGCCAACCGTCCACCCTGGGGGAACCGACATCCGCTTGCTGCGCACGCACCCGGACTATCGCCAGAGGCCAGAGGACCGCAACCCCCGCCTGATTCCGCCGAGGCTGGCCCGCAACATCGGCGGCAATGATCCCTTCGCAGTCATCTACGACTGGCCCAGGAACGGACAGTCCTCCGAAAATCCATACGGCGTTTCTGCGCCGAAACAACACCCCCCGGCCAGATGACGGCCTTGACCTGTTTCGGAACAACCGAACCGGCGATTGCCGTCGGGGTTGGCAGAATTAGAGGACGGGCATCGTCCGATATGACAGGTCTTGGCCGAATATGAGGCCCCCGACAACACGGCGGGGGCTTCGCTCTTGACGCCAGGGGCATGATACCCCGTAGCTACTATGGCGCGATGCTGACGGTGAAGTCGCCGGACGCTCCCGCCGTCTCCAC
The DNA here is from genome assembly GCA_965202965.1 of Dehalococcoidia bacterium. GTDB lineage: Bacteria > Chloroflexota > Dehalococcoidia > Lucifugimonadales > UBA1123 > VXRN01. The sequence goes on from CBDBCQ010000002.1 coordinate 39,993, forward strand.
GGTGTAGGTCTCCCCGGCGGCCAGGCTCAGCGTTACGGTATTGCCGTCGTTCTGAGCGGTGGCTACGTGGGGGCCGTCGTGGAGCAGCTTGCCGTTGCCCCGGCGCAGTTCGCGACGATGCTCCGTAGGCGCCCTTGGGCGCGGCGCTCCAGCCGTTGTTGGGCGTGCCCTTGGACACGTACAGCGCGCCCGCCGACAGGCTGATGGTCACGTCGGTATCCGCCGACGGCGTGAACTCGAAGTGGTGCGCCTTGCACTTCGCGTCTTCCGCCTATTTCCAGTCCCTCTATCCTGGAGGAAGCAACCGATTCTGCGCGAAGGAGCAGACGAGCGAGCGCTTCCGAACTGGTGAGCGCGTAGGCGGAAGCGTCCACTCTCGCCAGAGCCGACTCTGCGCCGGAGACGGACGCGGCGACTTCTCCATCCAGCGTGAAGAGGCGGCCGCTCAGTCTATCGGGCAGGTAGACTTCGTATGCGCAGGGACTGCGGTCCGACCACGTCGGTCCTGTGAGGTCCCCCTCCCAGCGCCTGCTCTCCAGGGTAGCCATATCGCGTCCTCCTGCGTTCAAGCCTACCACGTAACCTTGAATACAGACGAATACTATTCAAGGTTGCCGCGAATTTCCTCGCTGGTTTCAACATACCTCGATCCCAACGTCGTGAAGCACGGTTCCAGCTAACCTTGAATAGTCCAAGACCATCTGGAATGCCCGGCCAGCATCGGTAAGCCGGGTTGGAACCTGGGTCCATGTGGGATTCCTGCGGTGGCGGCTCGGCATCAACACAGGCGAGTTTCCCTTGGCAGCGACGCTACTGACCAGAAACCTGGTGTACTATATGTCGGATACCGACGAGTTCAGGGGCCTCAGACGAGACTGCCGGTGTTCAGCGGAAGCGCCACCGGTCCGGTCTGCGATATGAAAGCGGATGTGCGAAAGTCACCGGGCGGCGCCCACGACCGCGAAACCTATTGCTTCTGCGGCCCTGGATGCAAGGTAACCTTCAGCAAGCAGCCAGAGGCTCACCTGTCGGGTGAGAAGAATATCTCGATGTGATTTCGATATGGAGACGAACTTTGGAAATGAACCTACTGAGGAGCGGAGACAGAAGTCTCGCAGGATGGCTTCTGGCGGCGCTTGTTCTGCTGGCGATGGTCGGATGCGGAGAGGAGAGCGTGCCCGACTACGACAAGACCGAGTCTGCCGGCGCCGATGACGCGCCGGTCATCGTTCCCCACCTGACTGGCACGGCCCTCGAGGGCGAGGGTCTCTTCAACGCGAACTGCTCAGCCTGTCACGGACTGAATGCCGTCGGCACCAGCCAGGGCCCGCCGCTGTTGCACAGGACCTACGTCCCGGGGCACCATCCAGATCTGAGTTTCCATAATGCCGTCAGAAACGGCGTGTGGCAGCACCACTGGTCGTTCGGAGAGATGCCCTCCGTAGGCGCCGTAGCGCCGCAGGAGGTGGACAAGGTCATCTGCTACGTCAGGGAGATGCAGAGAGCGAACGGCATTTTCGAGAGCGACGTTGAATGGGCAACGTGCTGATCTGTTGTCCGGGCTCCCTCTTGACGACAATAGCGAGATGACATAACGGCTCGAGTGCGAATTGCAAGGGGTCCAGGACGTGCCGCGCGGCGCCAGACGAAGTACCTTGACCCGTACCGCGTGGCGCTGTACGGCAACTACTTCGACGAAGACTCTGCCCAATTGGCGTATCTTGCGTCACGGCTCCTGCTTAGCGGCGACTTGTGTGGATTTCGGCGCTTCCAGGTGTTGTGGGTAGGGACAGTCTGAAATAATCGCTCTACGGGCCTCCTGTGACGTCGTCTTTCATCGACAACGGCCCAAGAGTGGCGAATTCGGGCCGTTTCCCACGAATCAGCCCCGTTTCATCCCGGTCCGACACTGGCCAACTCAGGTGGTGTGACGTGCACTGGATAGACTCCTCGACCACATTTCATATGTCCGATGAATACGAAGGCAAGAGCAACTCTGACGGGAGTATGGGGTCTAATCCGTCGTGGGATTTGCGACCACCATCCGCCTCCTGTCTCATCAGCTTTCGCATTTCCCTCCCACCGCACTCGAATCTTCTTCACGCGTTGTACGTTATATCGTACAATAGTGCCATGTACAGAATCCTGCGAAGCCCGACGTTCGACCGGTGGTTGAGCAGGCTGCGGGACCGTCAGGCGGTGAATCGCATCGTCGCTAGGTTACTGGCAGCCGAAGATGGGTATCTCGGAGACGTGAGTCCCGTAGGCGGCGGCGTGTCCGAGATGAGAATTCAGTACGGGCCTGGATACCGGATCTACTTCATCACGCGAGACGCCGAGCTGATCGTCCTGCTATGCGGCGGCGACAAGGACAGCCAGCGGCGAGACATTGAGCGGGCCAAGAGAATGGCAACGGAATGGAGGAGCTAATGTCTGAGGAGTATCGAGAGTTCGACGCGGCGGATTACATCAGGAACGAAGAAGATGTCAGGGGGCTTCTGAGCGCAGCTATGGATGAGGACCCAGGTGACGGGGCTGTGATCCGCGCTGCTCTCAGACACGTCGCTCGGACGCAGAACATGAGCGCTCTCGCCCGCGACACCGGTCTAAACCGCGGCAACCTCTACGAGGCGCTGTCTGACGATGGCAATCCCACCCTGGCAACACTGCTTAAGATCACAACCGCCCTGGGGCTGAGACTGCGCCTCGAGCCCGTGGGGAACAGTGCGCGAGGTGTACAGCCGACCAGCGCCGGAAGCTCCCGGCAGGGGTAGATTTCGACTGCTCCACCGCTCGGCGAATTGCCTCGATGCGTTACTGCCCATCTCCGCAGACCACCATATGGGAGAGGTCCGAGTTGGTATGCACCGCGTATGATATACCTGCGAGGTCAAAAGTCGGCTTGTAGCCTGAAGTGGGGACCTGAGCATAGGCAATGCCCTCCTCTGGGAATCCCGAGTTGGCGTCGGACAACTGAATCGCTCTACCGGGGACTACTGCAATATATTTCCGATAAATTCCATTATCGGAAATATATAAGAACCGGATAACTCCCATACTATATATCAAAGGGCCGCGTGCAGATCCTGAACCACCTGCTCATAGTCCTCCTCGATCTGCGCGATCAGGTGGTTGAGGATGTAATCGGTCGGCGTCATGCCCTTCACCCTGGTGATGATGTGCAGCTTGGTCGCCACGTCCTCCGGCGGTCTGAATGCCATGTACTTGCGTTCCTTCTTCTCGGGCTGCTCCGCAAGCTGGCCGCTTCCGGCGCCTCTCCGGGAGCGCCCGCGTCTGGAGACCGGTCGCCCCGCCTGCGTATCCTCCGAGTTTGGCATGGTGATGTCGGCCATGTCTATGCCCTCCTGCCACTCATCCTGTTATTACTCTCGGTTGCCGGATAGGGTTCGTCAAAGACCACGGCATACAGGGCGGCGATTTCGTCCGCGGCCCTGTCGGACCTCGCGAGATACTCCAAAACCGTCTGCCCCGCGGTGTACGCTCTCTGGAAGGCGACACGGTCGCACAGCATCTCTTCTACCGGTCGCATGTGCCTGCAGCCCGCAAGAAGCGCACTGCGGGTCTGCGTCGCAGCCAGGTGCCTGGGATTGGCGGAGACGCGATTGATGACCGCCAGGGCGCGCTTGTCAGGCTGGGCGCTGAGCGCTTCGCCGACGTGCCGGTCGATCAAGGCCATCGTCCATACGTCCATCCCGGTCGGCTGCACCGGGACCACAACGCAATCGGCGGCGTCCATCGCCTCGATCAGATCGTCGGTTACACCGGCGCCCACGTCTATGATCACGTCGTCATGCTGCATGGTGCGAGTCCGCAGGTGCCTTGCGAGCTGGGGACCGTCGAGCGGGAGAACCTCTACCCTCGGCATCTGAGCGCTTCTGAGTTCGATCCAGTGCAGGGCGCTGCCCTGCGGGTCGGCGTCGATCAGCAGCACGCGCCTGTCCAGTCCCGCCCTCATGCCCGCGAGGTTAGTGGCCAGCGTCGTCTTTCCGGTGCCTCCCTTTTCACTTAGTACCGCTACTATCATACTCACCTCCGACTGGATATTATATAAAAGTGTGTGTTTTAACACTAACGGATATAGCACAATGCATTAAGAAATAAACAACCCCGTGCCAAATGATTTATGATGGGCACGACACCACACCTCTATGCTACCATCGCCCGGCAGGCGGGACACTTCAAATGAGGGCCACCTTAAGACGATTCGAACAGCCCCGGAAGCCAGTCTTCCGTCACTCCCTCGAAGGCGGTAACCCCTCGAGATAGCACCGGAAGCCTCGCGAAGCGACATTTCTACGGATGCCGCAAGTCCACTTCCGAGACCATCTCCCGGCTTCGGATGCTTCATCGGATAACACACTGTGAAAAGTCGGGTCGTGTTATATAATAAAACACTACATTTAATTATGCAGTAGGCGTAAATACCCTCATATGGGTCTCGGCGCACGTTGAACAACCCGGGTCACTGGGGGATGATAAAATGCACGCTTTCAGGAGTTCGGACATATGACGTCTTCCTCACCAGATCTCGTGCGATACGAAGTGCGCGACGGGGGTCTCTCCCCCACCACACTGACCGAGAGGGAATACGAGCGCATTGCCGACGCCGACAGGAGGCAGAACGCCGAGAACACACTTCGCTCCTACCGCGCTCAGTGGAGGCTGTGGAGCGAGTGGGCGGAGGGAAGGGGCACGAGCGCGCTCCCGGCGCAGCCGGATATGCTCAGAGCTTACTTCACCGAGCGGTCCTCGGATGGCGGCAGCCCGTCCACTCTCAGGGTGGCCGCCGCCGCCGTCGCGTTCGTCCACGTCAAGGACGGCAGAACGAATCCGATAACCGGGAGCGTCAAGGGCACACTGAAGGGACTGACCGACAGAGCCGGCGGCGAACAGAGGCAGGTGGAGGGCCTGACCGCGGAGGGAATGGCCGCGGTCCGCGCGACCGCCTGCCAGGCCAGGCGCGGCAGGGGCGGGAGACTTGAGACGGAGGCCGAAGCGCTACTCCGGGGCACGACGGACATAGCAGCGCTCGCGCTCATGCGGGACGCTCTTCTCAGGATCGGTGAAGCCGTGGCGCTCACCTGGGCAGACCTGGAGAGATGGGATGGGGGAGTCGGCCGGCTGACGATCCGCCGCTCGAAGACGGACCGTGAAGGACGTGGCGCGGTGGTATATGTATCCGGACAGACGATGCGGGACTTAGACGCCATGGCGGCCTGCCGCGGGGAGCTGGGTGAACGGATTTTTCCGATGTCGGAGCGCCAGATGCGTAACCGCATCAAGCGCGCCTGCGCCGAGGCGGGCCTGGGAGACGGGTTCAGCGGGCACAGCGCCCGCATAGGGATGGCGCGGGACCTGGTACGCTTCGGGACGGAGTTGACCGAGCTTATGAACGCCGGACGCTGGAAGAGCCACCGGATGCCCGCACACTACACCCGAAACGAGGAGGCGGGCAGAGGGGCCGTGGCCAGGTACTACGGGGGCGCATAGTCGGCAGCGACCATCTGCGCTCCGAATCCCGTTGAGAGTAATTTTCTATCGCGCTACGAAGGTGTAGCTGGCGATGGGTAGTGTGCACTTTCTTCAGGCCCGACCTCGCCCCCCGTACAGGAAAGCATCGCTTCCACTGGCGTTAGCGACGACGCCGGACGTAACGGGACCAAATATCCTACACTCCATTGGCCTCGCCGCATTCGATTACACGCCCCACTTACTTCTCGAGACCCGCACAGCGCTGCCTTAGATTTCCGGCACACTATAGATTATGCCCCACTCGCGGCACCGACGACATCTGTGGTCGTGGCACCCGCCACCCAGGACCGCAGCATCCGACGCCCACTCCTCGACGACTTCGTGAATCTTATCGATCTCCTCATGCAGGTACTTCCGCTTGCCGTTCTCAAGGTCGTGCATCATGGTGCCCACGGAGTTCGCCAGCCTGCAGAGGTCGGCGAGTCTGACGCTCACGTACCTGTCCTCAACCGCGCCGGGCTTGCTGACTTCCTCCATCTCATCCACTGCCGCTTCGGTTCGGCGCCCTGAATCCGGAGGACCTTCACCAGGCAGCTCGGCGAGGAACTCGCGCATGAGCCGCCGACCGGCCGCCTTGCGCTCCTCCGGGTTGACGCGCTGGGCCTCGCGTCTGCGTTGAGCATCGAGCAATATCCCACACAGTTGTTGCAACGCCTCCTCCACGGTGCGGTACTCGAAGGAGGCGCCAAACGTCATGATTCCTTCCGGCCCCACCTGAGACTCCGAGGTTGCCCAAACATACGGCCTGTGCGGATTCCAGTTCGGGCTCATCCCCACATAGCCCACCTGATCCACGTGGGTCACGCGAATCACGGAATCAGAAATGGGCTCCAGTAAGAAGTCCGCGCCTTGGAAGGTGTAGTGTCTCTTCTCCATGATCCTCCTCGCTCCATCTGTCATTATACCGGGCGGGCCGCTCGGCGCGGAACTGGTTTCACGGCGAGGCACAGCGTGGGGTTACGGGCGTCCAAGGTATCTCCGAACGATGCGATGCGGACGTGCCGGGCCTCTGCAGGCGGACTGAGCAGATGTAGGTGGGCTTTGGCGACACGCAGGCGATGCAAACCGAAGGCAAGCAGGTTGTGGCCTAACGAGAACCCCGCTCCGTCCACGCGATTGTCCAGTTTGGTCAGCGGCAAGGAGAATACCTGTCGTTCCGCGTAGAACCACATTCACTGGCTGCGATAATAGCTGGGCATTTTCCGGGCGCCAGCTCAGCGATATATACGCTCATTTCATTATGGATGTGATAGGGTAGCAAATGCGGGAACATCCACTGACGGGGAGAACTGTGCTATACAGAGATTTTCATACAATGTGGCCCACCGCTCCAACGCGCCCGCCGGAAGAGATTGGCCGACTGGGTGAGGACATCTACGAGCGGGACATACGGCAGCAGGTTGAGAGTGGTCAACTGGGAGAAGTCGTTGCCATTGACGTAGAGACCGGCAACTGGACCATCGACGCCGAGGCGCTCGATGCAGTAGAGCATTTGCGGATGAAGTACCCGGATGCTATCGATGTGTTCTGTACGCGGGTTGGATACCGTGCCATGGACAGCTTCGGGGGCCGAAACCTGCGAATTGAGGAGTGATCCAGAACGTCATCAACTGGATGCCGTAATAAGCGGGACATTTCCCGGGCGCCGGCCCAGCGAACTGAGGGGAAATACCTATGGGAGACAGAGATATGCAGACAACCTTGCCCACTGCTCCAACTCGCTCGAAGGAAGAGATCACCCGACCGGGCCACGAGATTTGCGAGCGCCATATCCGGGCGTAAATCGAGCCGCGCCACCATGGCGAGATCGTCTCCATCGACGTGGACAGTGGTTAATGGGTATTCGCAGACGACTTTCTCGAAGCAGTGGACCGCCTCCGGGCAGAGTGTCCGGAGGCTATTGACGTCTGGTCGCTGCGGGTAGGCTATCCGGCGGTTCATAAGTTCGGCGGCAGATCATTCGGGATTGTCCGGTGATCCTGGGGTGGTGAATGATGTTTATGAAGCCGTCGCTCCGCTGGCATTACGGGGTCCGGATGGAAAGGCGAGGATGTAACCCTGCACCGATGAGACGCCAATAGACACCCCTATGTTATGTACCTGCCACGGGCAGCGGGCGGGCTCGCTTCAGGATATTCGCCGGCCGCGGTCCCTCCAACTACGTCAGTATCTAAGTCGCAAAAGGATTTCATGCCATGTACCAGTTGAATCCACACAGTCTGTATAGAGTATTAGACGGCGTCGTGTACGACACTGAGGACGCCTCGCTTGTCCACCTGTGGCAAGGAAGGCGAGGAAAGATTATTGCCACGCTGTACATCATGGGGATCACATCCGGCGGAAATTACTTCATTACAGCGGAAACGCCAAGTTTTCTTTACGGATCGCATCGCAAGTTCAGGCCCCTTACGAAGAAGGAGGCCCTCGAATTGACCGCAGAGCACGATGCGCCGGATTCGGTCCTTGAGAGTCTGGGGGTGAAAGTAGCGGATCCGGACGATCCTGGCAAACCCTACGACCCCAGTACAGCCAGGACTGTGTTGTCCGAAAGGATCAAGTTCGGTCAGAGGTCGTTGCTGAAGAATCGCGACGGTCGCTTCCTGATGTACCAGCGGCGGAAGGTGTTCGGCGTGGAGACTTCGCGAACCAGTCCGATGAGTCAGCGCGAAGCAATCGCATGGGCCCTCAAGAATGATGTGTCCAGTAACTCTCTGGAGATGCTGGGTGTCTCGCTGGCCGATCCTATGAAGGTGGAAGTCAGGGAGGAGCGGGTGTTCGGCGCGGAAGTGGAGATGGCGACGTCGGAGAAACGAGCGCATGAGGCCGAGGTCGCGCGGTACCGCGAAAGAATCCAGGGCTTGAAGATCAGGAAGTCGGAGGCAGACATAAGGGCATTGGAGGCGGAGGTTAAGATGCTGTGGCTGCTAGTAGAGGATTTGAGCGGAAGCGCGAAGGCCGCGAGGGGTAGAGGCAATGACCAGTAGAGCTAATGCGCACAGGGCTGCCGCCCTTCAAGGCCCAGGGCCGACAAACAACTCTCGGTAAGTTCTGCCACGTCTGACCTGAGTACATCCAGGAGGGTGAAATCCTGCCGACTGGAAGCGGTGGCCATTCGCGCGCTATAGGCGAGAGTGCGTTCAAGGAACTTGTCTATCATCATCCGTTCACGAGGAGACTTCGAACTATAGAGGCTTCCGGCGCCGATCCTCGCTGAGACCTCTGCGTCCATGATCGCATCCATCAACACCCTCAGCGCCTCGCGAAGAAAGTCCGTGTCTCCGTCCACACCCCTCTTGCGCAATAGTTCCAAAAGGTCCATGCTGTCCTTGACCATCGTCGTTCTCCTTACTTCGTGCTTGTCCTTTATCGATGATAAGGATGACGCGATGGTCTGTCTCTATTACAGTCCTCTCTCTTACACCACTTTAAGGGACACTACTCTCGGACTTGGTCCTCCAGACGACGGGGCCGGTGTAGGCTTCGTTGTATCTTGCCAACCATGAGAACGGGGCTCAGGCGGCGTTTTTCAGCACCCTGCTAGCTCGACTTTATACAGAAGTGGAGTCGATCAGGCGGCGTAGGTAAGAGATTCCACGAGACGATTGAACAGTGGTAGAGGGACTTTTGCCACATCGCTGGCCGCTGCCGAAATTGATAAAGTCTCAGAACCAAGCCGGAGTTGGCGGCGCACCAGCGCGATGGCGTCAATGTAGGTGGGCTCAGTCTTGACATACCAGGAGTCTGTGCGAGGGGCAGAGGGACGCTCCTGATTCAGCAGGTTGGCGGCCAGGGTTACCCAGGAGAACAGCCCAAGAAGCAATGGTGTCGTGCGTGCTATCGCCCTACCGGACCATTGGCGCTGGGTCTCCAATCCCAGATGCTCTCGAACCTCCTGGAAGGTGACTTCAACTCTCCAACGAAGGACGGACCACTGGACCACCTGGATGGGATCAATCGATGTCTCGGTGCATAGCAGCGCCTGCGTCTGCAACTGACCGAGTGGGTCTTGGATGACTACCCATCGGACCGGCACCGGGGGTCTGCCCCAGATATACCAGTAGACGGTCTGCGAACCCAGTCGAAGTGTGCGGGTGGTTCCATCGTGCCAGACCACCGACACACGATCCCAGTTCACGTCGTCATTGCCGAGGAGGTCGATGAGCGAGGGTAGTCGCTGTCCCTTGATGCGAGGACGTCCGATCTGTCCAGGTAGTCGCGTTGGCAGTGTTCGGTGTTCTCCTCAATCGGGCCCAAAGCTAGGTTTCAATTCCATGAGGGGCTACGCCCACTACTATAGTTACACACTTTCTGAAGGTACCTCCTCGATCAACTCAAACATCCTGGCGTGGGTCTGTTCTACGACCGATTAGGCAACACCTACCAGATCGACCGATTGGATTCGTCCGAGGAGGCTGTGGAATCGCTGTCTTACTGGGTTTGACACTCGGCTTCATATTCGCTAAGGCAGTTGACTATGATCTCGTTCATTGCGGGAAATTTATTTGCGGCGAAGTCCTCTATCCACTTCCTTAATTTGTCGTGAGTAGTGCCGTCATCCCATCCAACCCCGTAATCGGCATCATCCAAGACTTCCTCAGTTTCCCAGTGCAAAACTGCCCAACCATCAGGCAGAGAGTTGAGATCGTGCCTGAAAAGTTGTGGATGTTGCCGCACCGTCTCGAACAGCTTTTGTCTCACGCGATTGTTGGCGTCGTCCCTAGGGACAAGTCCGAGGTCGAGCCAGAATCCCCCTTCTCTACTGAACCTGAACTGAAAGAGCAACAGGGCGTCGGAACCGGGAGCCCAACCGGTTCCCGTGTGCATTACCCTATACTTGTCGCAGTCTGTGGATCGGAACCGCACGAAGGTTGGCGCTTCCAGGTCCAATATCCATTCTTCTTGCCGTACTACTGCTTCCTTGAGCCACTGCTTGGCCTCGGCCACCCAGTCAGGCTTGTTGGCGGCTATTAGATCAATTGCGTCCCGGTGTTCCAGATAGATGCTTCGGGCCAGTTGTGAAACGCTGGTCTCGGGCATGATATTTCTCCTCAGCGCGGTCGCGTATTGGCGTAGAAAAGGACCAACACCGTCGGCTGTTGTAATGTCGTTGTTCCCAAGTATCTGTTGGACGATGTCGAAAACTATGGAGTAAGTGACGGGTGTCCAGTGTTCCTTCTCTTTCTCACTGGAAGGGTGAGTGCCCTCTGGCGTCAAGTACACGTGGTGTCTGGTGAAGGTGGAGTAGGCGTCCTCTTCCTGCAACGCTCTCCGGTAACGAGTGAGCTGTTCACTGTGTTCCCTGGAGAACACCTTGTTTTCAATGGCACACAGTACCTGTTGGTCTTCGTCGACTACCAGAATATCCAAGAATCCCCTTTGACCGTCCACTAAGTTTGGCCACTCCCGGGTTACTTCTGTCGCCGACCAGTCGGATGAGAGACCGGCAGGCTGCACTTCGGCACGGAGAAGAAAGCGCCTGAGGAAAAGGTCGCCGAGACCGTGACTCTCTCTTGGGTCCAATAGCCAGGCCAGCACTCCGGAATGGAACTCCTCCGAGCCCCAGAGATCCCGACCTGTTTTTAACCTCAATCGACCAATGAAATCGAGCGCATCGAACTCGCTGCATTGACCTTCGGAGAGCTTCCCCAATCTCTCCAGACTCTGATCCGCCTCGAGTTTCTTGAGCCCCGCTACTTGTTTCGTCCTGTCCGCCGCCAGCTCTTTCTCCAGTTGTCCTAGATCAAAGGAGACACGGTGAAGGGCAGAAATCTGCGCAGCATCAGTATCTGCAATGAGGTGTCCGAGCCGTTCAAGTGAGGAGGTCGCGTTTTCCAGCAACGTCGCCTGATCCGCTATTGGCTCATCATACAATGACATATTCACCGCCGGCGGGCCAAAATGAGATTCTTCTCTCACTCACTATGCAAGTTTCACGGAGGTACCACATTTCCCGTTTCCCTTAATCTTTACCAGGCAGACATTGCGGTTTCGAGAGTGTCCGACATACCAGGTCGCTATCTGCGACAGTAGTTTCGCTAAATGTCTCAAAACTCCATTCCCCCATCAAGGGGGAAGTTTGGATGAACCAGGGCAGTCGCATTTTGACAGAACATCGTTTGGCTACTGACTGTTCCTGGCATCTCTGCCTCCCTTGGAGTATGACTCACGGGCTTGAGTGAGCGGACAAAACTGCGATGAGACTTGACGACACGCTCCTATCAGGTCACTAACTCACTAAAGCCTCTGCCACCTTATGGGTACCCCTGGAAAGGACTGACAGATCTATTTGAAGGCATCCGAGCCAGTTGACGCGTGGGTCAGACCCAGTCCCGGATGGCCCGTAAGGTATCATCTCAGTTGACGCGGTACAATGTCGGCATCGACGTAGCCAAGGCCCGGGTGGATGTCGCTGGCCGGCCAGCGAACGACGGCTGGATGATCTCCACTCCTGTACAAAGTTGAGGCTAGGGTTACGTGCGCTCGACACATGAGTTCCAAAAACGTACTAAGGAGAAGAGAAAGATCTGATGTCCCTGTTGGTTCACCTAGCTGACCAGAACGTAGCCCCAGCGCTTGCCCAAGATGGAGGTCTCCATAGAGGTACACTACATATGCCGCCGGAGTGCGGTCCTCATAGTCGCGGGACATATACTGCAGGCGTGGACCAACGCAGAGGTATCTGAGAGGCTTCCGAGCGAAGCCGGGCCAGGATGTGCGTTATAGCACCTGCCGCTAACGGAAGTAAGGAAGACATGAGGTGAACATACAAATACTACCCATCCTTCTTTCGCCTCTGGGAAGTGTGCCCGCACAGGCCCCGGACGTTAGCGCTGGACTCATGTTTCTTCTCATTTTGATTGTTGTAAATGTCATCGGGCCAGTCATCATCATGCCGACGGTGGGTTACTTTGCGGCAAGGCAATCTCGGAACTCGAAAGCGATCTTTATCTCGACCGTCGCTGGCATAGCTATAGGTGTGCTTACTGCTTTTCTCTGGTGGGAACTCTTTCCCGGCGAGCGATGGACATATTCTCCTCCCAGAGATGAATGGTATTCGACAGTTCTCATCCTCATCATATTCTTCTGGCCCAACCTGGTTGGCATGCTTACCACAGTGCTTGTCGTGCGTATGGTTATAGTCCGCCTTCTCAAGAATAGGCGTCAAGACTCCACTGCTGATTGAAGCCATTTCATGGCGACCTTGACAACATGCTACATCCTTCACATCTGCGAAGTATGACACCCCGAATCTGGATACCGTGTTCCTCTCGTGAAAACGGGAATCCAATCCAGTAGCTTCAAGGGCTGCGTGGTCGGCCAGGAATCGCTGCGTGGTGTCCAGATCGTGGCTGTTTTGCAGATTGATGGCAGGTCGTCCCGTGCGGTCGTAAACTCTGCTTTCAGTTACTATGGGAGCCTTCTTTGGATAAGTCAGTAAGGGGATTGTTCCGGTGGACGCTTCGCCTGGCTAAGCTACTCCGGATCTGGGGTCCACAGTCCAGGATTTGAACCCCCGTAACTTCCGCTGGAACCACTTCATCTTAGCGCAGAGTTCTGCTTCCCCAATCGGGCAGTGTTGTACGGTCTGCAGGCTGTTGCAAGGCGGACGGAGTCGCCCTATTCCGTCCCTCGTGTGATCGCGGGCCCCAACTCGACTCTGCTCACATCGAAGACCACCCCGGAAGCGCAGTCCCAACCGGAATAGGGCCTCCGCTCTCCGCGGTGCTCCCTCTGGTAAGGCGAAATGATCAGCGCATCGTACTCGCAGGCCAGACGGCGATAGTCCCAGCGCCGGAGGCTGGATGCAAGGGGTCTCCTCGCACTGCCGGCCCAGCCGGGGATGTAGGAGTATTCCCGGTGCAGGTCGTCAAGCGCGCTGAGCGAGTCCGCAACCAGCATGCGGGTTCCGGGCGTGAAGCCTATGCTGTGAGAGTATCGCAACCCATCGGAGTTGTACTCATTCTCTTCGCACCACTGAAGCCAGCCGTAGTCGCTCTCGTCCGAAAACCAGAACGCGCCATACGGCTTGATGCCGCTCCACCGGATCTCGCGCTGAACCAGTCGCCTGACCGGCCGCGCTGAGAAGTGAACATATTCAGCCATCAGATGCTCCTGAGACGGTCTGCCTATTTTGGCCTGCGGGTCGTATGATCAACCCAGGCTGGCTCTTACCGAGGCGCTGGTTGATAGACTCGACCGGAGCAGGCCCTCGCTACTGCTACTTCCCCAAGTCTTGCCTGGGCGGCCGCGGTTTCACCGCAGTCCAGCTTCTCACAGGTAGCTTTCATCCGAATCACTCCTGGGTGTCGCTCAAATATCCCGGGATTATCTTATCCGCACTGGAGCGGTCTCCGCTACCACTTCAGCCGGCAACGTCCACGCTCCCTGCCGCCTATCTGTCAAGACCGGCAGAGGAGCCGTGGCCAGGTACTACGGGGCCGCATGACCAATAGCGACTATCTGCGCTCCCCTCCGGTTGCGCGCGACCTTCTATCGCGCTTGAGTGCGTTGCTGGCGATGGATAGTGTGCCCTTTCTTCATGCCCGACTTTCGATCCCTCGTAAAGGAAGGCATCGCTTCCACTGGGCGATAGCGAAAGCGCCGGACGTAACGGGACCAAATGTCCTGCGCGCCATCGGCCTCGCTGCGTTCGATCTCACGCCCCACCTGCTTCTCGAGACCCGCACAGCGCTGCCTTAGACACCCGGCACTCTATAACTGTCGAAATGAGTTTGCCCCGGCCGGTCGCGTGTTCAGCTTGCGCGGGCTTCGCAGCAGTCCATACAATAGGTGTTTCCGGGAGGACAGCCATGACTGAACATTCGATAGAACAGTTCATACCGGCGCTGGTCCAACGCGACGCGTCCGTGCGCAAGTACGCCACCCGGCTGCTGGGCATCGAGGAGGCGAATGTCTCCTCCTTCCTGATCGAGGCCCTCTCCAGCGAGAATGAGCGTGTGCGCGGGTCTGCGGCGCTGGCGCTGGGTGCCCTCGGCGATGCCGGGGCCGCTCCGCATCTGATCAGAGCGCTTGACGATCCGGACGATTCCACTCGATCCAACGCCGCCACTTCGCTCGGCAGGCTTGGCGATCCTCAAGCGGTGTCCGGCCTGATTCATGCCATGGGGGACCCATTTGCCCCCACGCGGTCCGCCGCCGCTGAGTCGCTTGGTAAGCTGGGGGATGCGCGGGCCGTGCACCGTCTGGTTGAAGCGCTGGACGATGACAGCGTGGAGGTGCGGACGAAGGTCGTCGAGTCGCTTGGGCAGCTTGAAGATTCGGGAGCCGTGCCAGGGCTGGTTGACACGCTTGGAGATAACGAGCCCGGCATACGCGAACGGGCCGCTGAAGCCCTCGGACGGATCGGAGACTCGAGCGCTGTGCCGCGATTGATCGAGGCGCTGGACGACCGCGAGGACTGGCCGCGCGATGCCGCAGCCAGCGCGCTCGTGAAGCTGGACATGGCAGAGCACGCGGACGCTGCGGTTACTGCATTCATCGGTGTGCTGGAAGACCGTGGTCGCCGCAACTACGACAACCAGGGCATCGTCGGGGACGCGGTGGTCGCCCTGGGCCGGCTGCGCGATCCTCGCGCCGTGCCGGTCCTCGCCAAGGCCCTCAAAAGCTATCACAAGTACGTGCCCTCGGAGGCGGCTGATGCCCTTGGGGAGATTGGTGATCCGGAGGCGGTGCCTCATCTGGTCCGGGCTTTGAAGTACGGGTCAAGCAGAGACTTCCGGGAGACAGTGGCCGCTCTGGGAGAGATAGGAGACCTGTCTGCTGTTCCCCCTCTTCTCGACGCATTGAAGGAGGAGAGAGACTCGACGAACAGGGCCGAAGTTGCGGAGGCTTTGGGAAGACTGGGGGATGCTTCGGCGATTCCATATCTGCTGGCGGCGCTCGGTGATGAGTCCACCTACGTGGTTGAAAAGGTTGCTGCCGCACTGCTCTCGCTCGGTGACACGCTGGCAGGGCCGGAGATGACAGATCGCCTGGTCTCACCGGACAGCAGAGAAAGGAGAGCCGCGGCTGCCGCGTTGGGAGAACTTGGGTATGAGCCGGCGCTAAGGCCGCTTATGGCCGCCCTGGACGACTCGGATGCGGAGGTCCGTGCGGCGGCGACTCGGGCTCTTGGCAAGCTGGGGGACCGGGAGGCGCTTCAGTTCCTCTCTTCCAGGCTGACCGACGAGGACGCAAGCGTTCGTCATGCCGCAGTGTGGGCTTTTGGCAGGCTCGGCACGGCTGAGGAGACAAGGCAGATCGTCTCTATGCTGGGCGACGATGAGGACCGCTTTGTCCGCCGACAGGTACAGCGGGTACTCGAAGACCATGCCGAAGTCTTCCCTGCTGACAGGTCCACATGAAGACGCCACGCTTCGACCACTAACTTCATTTTTTCACTCGGTCGCTTCGCCTCGCACAGTATAACTCTGAGCGTGGCGAAGCACCTCTTTCCCAAGAATCCTGGCCTTGCCTGGATCGGTTCGATTTGGAATTGCATCCAACCCAAGTTGAGACAGCAATATGGCCTCGACGAGAAACTGACACGCCTGCCATCTGTAGTAAGTTATCTGTGGATCTGACTCACTGGCACTGAGGTCCGTGTGTACTGTGGCGTTTCTGACGTCCTTCATCGCTTTGATCAGAGCATCCTGCTGGTCGAGTCTTCCAAGTTCCTTTCCTATCACCAGTTCAATTGCCTTCTGGATGGTATTGTTCCTTTTCAACTCCAGCGTTGATTTCTTCAACCACCTGTCGCTGCATGGATACGTACTGATGACTGAACGAACGAGTCCCTCGAGTCCGGCGAAACTGAGGGCAATAGCCTCTTCGAACAGGCCAATCGTCGCCAGTATGGTTTCACTGGCCACGTACCGCTCAATCACTCTGCGAAAATGCCTTTTTCTGTCGGAGGACATAGAGCAGTATCTCTCGAACATAGGTGAGGGGTCCACACGGCCATTTGCAACGAGGAACCAGCTACGCCCCGATGAGCGAACACTGCCCGATGGCACCGCGAATATCATTCCCCAGGGCATGGAAGGATGACTCTCTGCGGGACTATGCCCCTCCACCATGCTCCACATCACGTACTGCCCAAACATGAGGTGTAGATAAGGTCTGAGGTCGTGTTCGAGCAGGGCTCTTACCTGGCTTCCGGTAAACGTGCTCTCGTCATCGCGCGTTATCGTGCATCTGTGAGGGGCAACATCAGTAACCCGTTCCTCTTTGGGCATCTCCTGAAGGCTTATAACCCACCCACCACCGCGTAGCGTAAGCGAGTTTAGACGATGACTACCTCCAGGATATTCTCTTCCGTCCTCCACGATTGTGAGACGGCGGTAGCTGTTGTGTATTCCCCACATACCGTCCGGCAGGTAGCGGATGCACACCGTCGCCGCGGACAGTAGAGCCTCCTCCGAGCCGAGTGATACGGACCTTATATGTCCCGTGAGCTTCTCTCTATCCAGCGGACGCCCCGTGGCAATTGGTCCCGGGTGAGGCGCGCTGTGAATCCTTATCGGATACCTGAAGTCCTGGCTGGGCACATCCAATCTCACCTCGCCCTCATCGCTCCAGCTGAGAGAGGTGACTCTATACCCTGACTGTGGGTCGGCCTCGGGATCAATGTAGAAGTCGAAGCACACCTGCCCCGCCGTGATTCGAAAAACCACATCTCCGTCCAGCGATACACTCTCGTTATCGGATGATGCAAGAATCGTCCCGCGATAAGGCGTGCCTTCGGTTACGGCCAATATCCTCTGTAACAATTCGCCGGGAGTCATGTCATCACCTTCTTGATTATCCAGAACTTTCTGTTGGCATCGCTATCCATGACCATAACTGGATAGGATAATCTACTATAGCGGCAGAGACGGTGTGGTCTTCAAGGCGGATGCCGCTGACTTGAAAGTTACAGATACGCTTCTCGATCAGTCCCTCAATGTTCACGGTGTCGCAATGTAAGGGACATTATTCGAACCGGATCCGAAGGCCGATGGAGGCAGGGGGTAGGTTTTGATAAACTCGACGGGATCAAGTCCTAGGTTCGTAGAACGAGCGCGTTTAGGGAGAAGGTGCGATTGCGTTACGAGACCATAAATCAGGCGTGCGCAATGTATCACGCGAAAACCGACTACGATCAGTATTACAACGGCTATTTCACGGATAAGGTTCAACAAAAGTGGGACCGGCAGAACACGCTTGACTTGTCAGAGGTTAAAAGGGTTATCCGTTTTGCCAATCAATGGGGCAGTAAGATGCAAACGAAGCCAGAGCAGCTTTATGCCGTGCTCCGCGAATGTCTGCTGATACTAACCCAACTTCGTCATAGGACTATCTTAAACTTGGATTTTCACGAGGAAATCCTGATTCCAGTCGACGATAAGCAAATCCCCTTGAGGACAGATCTTCTCATTGGACTGATCTTCGATGAGATAGCAGACTGCGGTCCTAAATTCTATTCGACAGGAACGTCCAAGATTCTGCATACCATCAACCCTCAGCTGTTTGTGATGTGGGATAGGAAGATTAGAGCCGCCTACGGGGATTCATTGGATGTCGGGCATAGCAGAGGCAGTTGGTTGAAAGGAGATGCCCATATGTATGCGCGCCATTTCCTGCCGCACATGCAAAGCCTTGCTAAAGAAGTTGTTGATCAGGCGAAGACAGAGAAGAATCTCACTTGTGTCGATGCTATCGAATCATTGGGGTCCCCACGCCACCGCTCAAGTATTGATTCATTACCAAGCTCTACCCAATGGGTCGCAAAGTTGCTTGACGAATATAACTACGCAAGATTTACAGCTGGGTGGTTGTCCCAGATGTAAATCCGGGTCCCATCGGTCAGGAGGTAACGTCAACTAGTGTGCAAAAGGCATCAGACAGCGACGTCTTCCGCGGTCTGCATAGGTATCCCGTCTTCGTACTTCTCACCGATATAGACGGCCTTCGTCATCTCCGGAGCGTGCAGTCGCCTGAAGCGCTGCTCTACCACCATCAACATCTTCCAGGTCACCGCTATCGCCCTGTCCACCCGCTTGTAGCGCTTCGCCGCGTCCATCCTCAACCTCAACGACGCGAACGGTGACTCCACCGGGTTGGTCGTTTGAAGATGCTGCCAGTGTTCCTTCGGATAGTCGTAGAACGCGACCATCTTCTCCCAGTCTCGCTCCAGTGTCGCCGATGCCGACTCGTGTCCACGCTCCTCACACCACCGGGAGAATAGATTTTTCATAGGCTCTGACTCCTTCCTCGTCTCATCGTATGGGATCCGCTTGAGCATAAGTTTAGCCTGTGCCTGATCCCGTTTCAGTAGCCTGTCCAACACGCTCAGCAGTTTGTGGCTGAGGCGTCTCTGCTCGTCCGCTTCGCGATACACGTTCCTCAGCGCTCCCCATATTCCGAGTGGGTCGCTACGACTATCACTTGAATGGAGTGATCTTCCAGACCGCCACCGAGACGCAAATAGGTAGTGGCGCTGGGCGATTGTATCTGTCTTCCGCTTTTTATTACACTGACGAAAGATTTCGTGGACGACAGAAGACCTACGGTCATAGGACACAACTGCCATCGTGAGGTCAAAATGGATCGGAAAAAAGACGACAACTTTACATGCTGCGATGTGCGGCTGTACGACAACCTGTCCTTGGCGACAATCATGCTGCAAGGATGGTTCAGCGACCAGCACGACTGCTTCCAGTCATTTCTCCAGGAGCTGACCGACGACGAACGGTCCGGCCTATTTAACGAAGATGCACTTCTCGAATCGGTAAAGGCAAAGTACAAGCGGATGTGGGACGATGACACTTTCCGTAAGATCTCCGACGACGACAGAGGGGTGCATAAGCTCACTGGTCAGTTGAGATACAGCTGGTTCAGCTACTGGGCGGCTTGCGTCTCCAAGGCGGCCTCTTACGCCGGCGGCCTTGAGATGCTGATCAATAACCTACATACCGTCGAGTCCGCGCACGACGGGTTCAGGCCTTGGTTCTACAGGACCAAGAAGGTGCGGAATCTCAATGCCGCAGATGCCGCGAGACTCCTCGCCCGGTACGAATATCTTGAACCTGAAGAACGGCCACTCTTAGCTAGGGGAGCGCTCCGAGGTGCCGCTATTCTCCTGAACGCTGAACCAAGATGGAAGAAGATAAAGAGGCTCGAAGACGAGTACCAGGACCCTGCGAAACGCATCGCTATCGAGGAAAAGGCGGCGCGTTATATTGACGACTGCCCAGAACTAGCTCGCTTCGGGACGTGGCGCATGGAAGAAGGCGAAAACTGGTTCTGCAACGTCGTGCATAAAGAATGGTTCCCAGGGTAAGTCGTCACAGCACTCCAGGTTCGAATGGTACGAGGTGTCGCGGACGTGGGCCGGCCAGGTCGTTCAGGTGGAAATGAACGCCGGGATGGAGAAGATTTGGTCCGGCGATGAGAGCTACAGGGCGGGACGTCAAGGCCAAGGCGTAGTCAACGTACCGGCGCATCAGCCGTCGTTCGCTGCCTCTTGTGAGCACCCACGTACTAAAGCAGGCAATTGGTTCAAGAACTTGAGGGGATCGTTTGAACTTTAACACTGCTGCTTACATTACCAAAATAGGATAGGGCTTGGTGTCATGATCAGTAGTTTCTTGCACATGGTGACTTCCCAACCCGGATACCTCAACTCGCGATACCAGCGAATTGGCATCGTCAACCACTTGAGCGAATGGCATTGGCATTGGAAACGCATAGCACTCCTGGCAATACTCCTGTTTGGAGAAGCGGGGGGTCTGTACATGTCGTATTTGGAACGTAATTGGTCTGGAGCGTTGGTAGCATCCGCTCTTGTACTCTACGTTCTAATGTCCATGATGCTGAAAGAGATGCCGCTATTTTCAGAGACCGATGTTCGACGGAGGCGGAGAACAATCTCTCGGTTGTGGAGGGATATACCGTTGCCATGTTACTGCGAACTCCGAGTGCGTGAAAATGCGGTGTTCTCTGGTGGAATAGACACGCGTAGCGATGATATAGACTACATGGCTAGGCACGTGGTTGGCATGTATTTCATTGGAACTCCTCCCAATGTTATCACCTACCGCTACGGATACGGGGAATTCCTCGATGAGCAGATTGACATCATATTCTCTGAGAGGTCCGAGAAGCATAGAGACCAGTTGAAGCAGGCAGCCGAACGGTACTACATACAACTGGCCTTCGCATTGGATGGTGCGCCAGCGCGTTATCGACCCGAGCACTAGCACACCGAGTCGTCTCCACGGCCAGGCTCACGTTAGTAAAGCAGACTGGTTAGGCCCCGTTCAACCGATGGAATATCGCTTGAAGTGCGGCTATTGGACATCTCAACCTGTGGGCTATTCCTCAGTCTTCGCCCCCTTCGGCATCCGGTAGCTAACGCGGAGCTCGGTGAAGATGTAGGTGGGGTTTCGGCGGCGGCGCCCAGCTTGCTGCGCAGGCTGCTTATCGCGGTACGGTGGGACAAGGGTCGGCTTGCCGACGTGCGGAGTAGGCTCGACCGGGTCTACGACCTCGTGGAGAAGACGAGCGAATTCGACATGGCCGATTTCGCCCACCGCATCCGGGACGGCAAGGAGCATAAGGAGCACCTTTAGTCCGCTGCGGAGGGGTCCAGCGCAGGGCAGTCCTCGATGACGTGAAGACCATCACCACATACACCCAGGACATGAACAGGTTCAATAGAGTGAGCTGCCCGAACGCAGGGTGTACCGCGTCAACCATTTTTGCCGGCCTGTTGCCTCATCCGAAAATGTTACCGTAATTCCGTAGCATTTAATTGTCGCTCACAGGTCCGATGCCACCTTGGTTAGCCTCATTCACTTCACTCTGTTCAGCAGAAGCATACACCAACTGCTTCTCCACTACGATTCTCCACTGGCGTACCCTGCGCTGAAGCGTTCGCAAATGACGCCGACTGTACCGGTTGCGGATAGCTCTGAGTACCTCGGTCCTCGTTACAGTGCTGATCTCTCCGACCATCTGGCTGGCTCCTCATTCTTGGTAACACCATTGTGAGGCAATGACCTGATTTGGGTAATATCTTGTGTGAGGCAATAGCTTCAATTCGGAAACAAAAACCTTGAGGCAACGCCCGGCAAAAGTCATTGTCGCGTATCAGCGATTTCACCCTGCTCAGCGTTTCTCTTATAGAATCTCCCGTAAATGAGAATTCCCACGCCTGTCCAGAAGATTATGACGCCCGGTACCGCGACTACCCAGCCGATTCTGAACATGATCTGTGCCATCAGGGCGGGAACTACCAGAGCGAACCCTATCGCTACCGCGGCAACTCCGACCCTGTCCGGCCAGCCCCACCTGGCGGTTCTAGAGGTATACCATGCAACGATGCGTCTTGAGGTTCGGATCGTCGCACTGCGACGCTCAGGTTTCCCAAACAGGACGAGAGCGAACCCACCCAGAAAGAGCACGCCTCCCAGTGTCCTAACCACCGCGCCGAAGCTTATCTGAGAATCCTCCAGAACGATTCCTGTCCCGACCAGGATGATCCCTGCCACCACGAGGCCGACTCCCACGCCGTCGGCAAGATCCAGTCTCCCGCGCCAACTAGGTTCGTCCGGTGAGCCCTTCCTGGATGTGGACATGGCCCCTGCTCCTTTGTATAACGCCGTTTCTAGCTGGCCGCTCATGGGCTATGTGCCTGGGACCAGCCCGCGGCATGATTGTTCACCAATAAGCACGACGAGGAGGAGGAAGACAAGAATCGCCAATGCCATTGCTGCGTTTTCCCCAAAGGCACGCCGGACGTATAGATAGTAGGCGCCCGCAAGGATTGCTGCGACTGCCATGACCATCCCAAGTGTTTGAAGAAACCCCATCCCCTCATCGGTCCATACGCCGAGCTGTGCCTGCGCCAATTCTGGGCCCTCTCACAAGGAACACGCCACACCATGCCCCCGACGCTTCCGGTTTCATCTGCGTGGCTGCTTATCGCCACGACTGTCCAGGAGGAGGCAGACTCTCGCAGAGGCTGCACAGAAGGTATCGGGGGTAATTATACACCCAGTTGGATTGAGGTGCTGAGACCTCGTTAACATAGAACCATATTGTGAACCAGTCCAAACCACCGGAGAGCAAGCTACTCACCGGCTGGTAAATGGAGATATAATCTGACGGCGGGTACAGAGACTCTGCCGGTGGTCCAATATGATAACTTTGGAAAGAATCACGATAAGGGGTTTCAGAAGCATTCGCAGCATCGAGGACTTGGAACTCGGAGATGTGAATGTTCTCATAGGACCAAATGGGTCGGGGAAGTCGAACTTCATCGGCGCCATGACCTTCTTGCGCCAGATACGTGACGGCCGTCTCCAGACTTTCGTGCGTCGTGCAGGAGGCGCCGAGAACCTGCTGCATTTCGGTTCAGGCGTTACTGAGCAGATTAGCATTCACATCTCCTTTAAGGACCTTGTCAATCAGTATGAAATCAATCTTGAACCCACGGAAACAGACTCACTATACCCAAACTCGGAGTTCGTGTATTTCTGGGACAGAGAGGCATACCCAGACGGACCCTACGAGGAACTCCTATTCAGTCATGGCAATGAGGCGGCGATTAGCGACCGGGATTTAACGGGGGCGGCATCCCGTGTGCGCCATCATCTCCGTAGCTGGAGTCTATATCACTTCGACAATACGGGCCTGGTCTCGCCAATGAAGAGAACCACCCCCTTGCGCAATAATCGCCAACTTAGCACTCGAGGTTCCAATCTGGCGGCATTTCTGTATCTTCTGGACAGGAAACACCAACCTGCATACAGGGAGATTCGCGACACCGTTCGACTTGCGGCGCCTTTCTTTGACGACTTCATACTAGAGCCCGACGAACTCAACGAAGATACGATCCGCCTCGAGTGGAGACACAAAGGGGTGGATGACTACTTTGACGCTTCTTCTCTATCTGACGGCACCCTGCGCTTCATGGCGCTGGCGACGCTGCTGCTACAACCGGAGAGATTTCGTCCATCCGTCATATTGCTGGACGAACCCGAACTGGGCCTTCATCCATATGCCATTACCCTCCTGGCGGAGTTGATACATAGCGTTTCGGAGGATACACAGGTCATTCTTGCCACCCAGTCGCCCATTCTGCTCGATCATTTCGATCCGGAGGATGTACTTGTGGCTGAAAGAGTTGACGATGGTACCGAGTTGACACGCCTGGACCCGGAGCACCTGCATGTATGGTTGGAGGACTACAGTCTGGGGCAGCTATGGGAAAAGAACGAGTTTGGCGGACGACCTTAATGGAGATGCCTGGCACTCAAAGACCATGACGCGCATACTCCTGCATGTAGAAGGCCAGACTGAAGAGACCTTCGTGAATCGAGTCCTGGCTCCGCATCTGTACGAGCGTGGGTTCCATGAAGTTAGCGCACGACTGATGGGCAACGCCCGCCAGCGTGGAAGACGCGGAGGCGTCAGAAAGTGGGAAGCGATACGAAGCGACATCCTTAACCACCTGCGTGGAGACTCCGGCCGAGCGGTCGGCTTAATGGTGGACTACTACGCGATGCCGAACACCTGGCCCGGGCGCGTGGAAGCTCGGAACGCGACAGTCCCCAGAGAGATGGCGGTGATAGTTGAAAGCTCTCTCGCCGCCGACATAAGTCGGGAGCTCGGCGACAGCTTCAACCCGGATAGGTTTACGCCATACGTGATGATACATGAGTTTGAAGCCATGCTGTTCAGCGACTGCGAGGCATTCGCGAGATCGATTGAGCGCCCCGACCTTGCAGTTGAATTTCAGGAGATACGGGACGAATTCAACAGCCCAGAGGACATAGACGACTCCCCTTACACCGCACCTTCAAAGCGTATTCAGAATCTGGTTCCTGGGTACCGGAAGCCCACAATGGGAACTCTTGCCGCCCTGGGAATCGGGCTGGAGAAGATCCAGGAGGAATGTCCACACTTCAAGGAGTGGCTGGAGCATCTGGAGACATTAAGCCTGCGGTGATAGGAAAGGGTTCCCTTAGCGTTGTCCTGGACATCCGTACAGTCGCGCTATGCCCATGGCATCGTGTCCGGGTGGAATGACAGATTAGAAGTTCTCGTTCACCAACACTTACAAACGCCCGCTGCCATTCGACAGCCCGGTTCCAGCTATGTAAAGCTCGTCTCTCTGTCCGATGCTACAAGTTGAACCATCAAATAGGAAACGATACCTCATATGAATCGGAAGCTCTGAGCTCAATAGAATAGGCTAAAATAGCACTCCGCCGTAGTGATCGTTCAACGGGAGATTGTAAGTGAAGATCATCAATGTTGCTGTAAAAGGATCAGGCCGCCAGAAAGTCCTAAATCAACTTCACCCACTGGTAGATACTTACCGAGAAGATTCGGTCTTCATGTACATTGGGATCACCAGTGATTATCAGGAAAGGGCCGAGGCGCATGCGTCGGAATATGACGAAATGATCCTCATCTATCAAACAGCCTCCAAGGAGAATGTCAGGGCCTTAGAACGTGACCTCATTGAGCACTACCAGGAATATCTGGAAAATGAGAATGCCGGTGGCGGTGGTGCTCTGGGGGACCCACCGCATTACCTATATATTGTTAGGGTGCTCTAGCCCGGAACTCAGCAGGACACCATATCCACTTTCGTCCATGCACAGAAACAGAAATGACAAACTCTATCGGAGGGATCGTTGCTGGGCCTGACTACTGCGCCTCTGCCTGCCTTCTATCCGGCGCGTAGGGAACGTTTGTTCATACGCCCCGTTCTATACACGACTCGTTCGGCGAGTCTCTAGTCTCAGCACCTGGATGCGCCGTTTCAGCCTACCTGTCTTGTAGGGCATACGCGGGAGTCGCTTTGCGTCAGCGAGGGCGACTCGCCCCGGCACGCCGAGCGTGTTGCCAGCCGCCATGTTCTTGCGGTTCATGAGTTGCTTGGTGTGGAGGGTGAAATCCCATTCGATTGCTGCCATGTGGAGATTGTACATCCATTGTGAGAATGGCGACTGACGGGAGTGGTAGAATCGCGCCGAAGTCCCAACATTGGAGGTCCAAAGAATGACTGAGTGTCCGTTATGGGGTACGCCTTGTCTATCTGCTAAGGAATCCGAACGAAATCCTTTATTGGAGCTGGTGCGTGAGTCGCCTAGGGCCGGCAGAAGTTACCGAGTTGCTGACTACGCATTGGAGCGCCACGGGATTACCGACGACGTAAGAGCCCGCCTGACGACCTGGCTAATTGACCAGAGAAACGCAGGCGACAGTACGCCACTGATTGGCATGGACGAAGTCACTTATGCGTTAGAGCGAGGGCCTTTACCTGTACACGAGAGGGCAGACAGGTTGCTTAGGCTGCTGGCTCAAGAGACACCCCATGTCGGTGCAACATTACAGATTCTTGGTAATGACGACTGTCCAGAACAGAGTGATCCATTTTACATGAATGCCCTAGCATGGTCAGAATCGCATAACGGAGAAGAGTTGAGGTACATCGCCGACTACCTCTGTGTACAAGGGTGGATTACCATCCCTCGAGGTGCTGATATTAGTCCATTCAAATATCGATGTCGAGTGGAAGTTGACGGGTACGCGCGCATCGGCGAGCAGGCGACGGCCCTGGATTCCTCACAGTGCTTCGTTGCCATGTGGTTTCACGAGAATATGGATGACGTTTACGACAAAGCGATTGCGCCGGCTATCAGGGACGCGGGTTATGAGCCGTTCCGTGTGGACCGACAGGTTGATTTGGTTGGCAAGATAGACGACGCAATTGTGGCTGAGATACGCCGGTCTCGTTTCCTGGTCGCCGACATGACTCATGGCGACGAGGGTGCCAGAGGTGGGGTCTATTATGAGGCGGGGTTCGCCTACGGACTTGACAAGCCCGTGATATACACGTGCCGAGAGGACAAAATCGACGACGTGCACTTCGACAATAGGCAGTTCAATCACATCGTGTGGAACGATGACGCTCTGGACGACTTACGCAAGCGTCTCGCCGACCGTATAGTGGCGACTATCGGAGAGGGACCGACTTTGTCCAAGCTGTGATACTCTCCCGCCGAAGTCTGAGCATCGGGAGGAAAACATGAGGGATGAGAAAGTTGAGCCGCTGGTGTGGGGTATCGCCGACCAGTTCGCTCGCTGGGCTACAAGAGCGGCAGTCAACTCAGGAATGCCGCAAGGAGTAAGTAAGAGTCAGTCTGCTGTCAACACGAGAATCGACTTGATCGACTTCGACCGCATTTTCGACAGAAGTCTTGGGGAGTTCGATCACTATGAGTTCGACAGATGGCACGCAGAATCGGTGAACAAGCTGATGGACGATCAACCCGTCTTGGGTTACGCACGGGCCGCGAAACATATAGCCATCTACCTCAAAGTAACCTGCTACTTGGCCGACTTTGGCAGGGACGGCTTGAAGGATGTCATGCATCCACCGTTTGACGGAATCTTGCTCAATTCGTTGTCCCAAGATCCCTCGTGGGCCTTCAGGAGCAATCTACGGCTGACGGATATCAACGAGTCTGTGCATTACCTCCTCATTATCTCTAATATGAGAGAAATTGCGGACAAACACGGTTGCACACTCTTCGAGGTCGAGCAGTTCTGGAGTCCGGAGTGAACGCGTCCCGATAACCCGCCTCACTCCATCTTCCTGAGTATCGAACGGTACCTTGGCCTCACGGACACTGGCCTCGCTGTCGTAACTCCCTAGAACCTAATCCTCTCTATCTCGTCCAGCGTGATCTTGTCCCCTGTGCGGTCGTACAGCCTCGTCGTCTGAGACGACTCATGCGCGGCAATGGCGCGCGCGTCCTCCAACGACCCACCGTTGGACAGGTAGTTGGTGATGCCGGTGGCCCGGAAACTGTGGCAGTTCACCGTGGGCGGCAGTCCGGCGGCCCTGGCGCGCCGCCTCACCATCTGGAGCGCTATCTGCCTGTTCATGCGCATGCCCTTCAGACGCGACCTCGTGATGTCCAGACTCTGGAACAGCGGAGCCTTCGGCGTGGCCCAGAGGCCGGTGGCGTCCATGTACTCCCCCAGGTACTCGACGAGCCTGTGGTGGGCGGGAACCTGGTGCTCCTTTCCTCCCTTCTCGTGCAGCAGGAACATTCGCTGGTGATTGGAGAGCCTGTAGTCCTCGACGTCCATGGCGATGACCGCCCCGACACGGCCGAAGGTGTAGAGCATCGCGCCGATGAGCGCGCGGTCCCTGAGACCGCCGACTTTCTCAGTGGGGACGACTCTAGCAGAGTCCGTGCCTCCTCGTCGCTGAGCAC
Source organism: Dehalococcoidia bacterium (assembly GCA_965202965.1). GTDB lineage: Bacteria > Chloroflexota > Dehalococcoidia > Lucifugimonadales > UBA1123 > VXRN01. The sequence goes on from CBDBCQ010000002.1 coordinate 67,832, forward strand.
CGGCGTCTTTCCCACCCTAACGACGTGCTTGGGTCGCTGGACTGACGTGGCGGGGTTCGTGGCAAGGGTGCCGCCGGACACCAGCCAGTCGAAGCATTTGCTGATCGCGGCCAGATGCTGCTTGACCGAGGCGCGGGAGAGCTGGAGCTGGTCGACGTATGCAGCGACATGGATGGGCATGACGTCGCCGAGGTCGTGCAGCCCCCGCCCCTCGCACCAGTCCATAAACCGGCAGACCGCGCGGTAGTACGCCTCGCTGGTGTTGGGGTTTCGGATGGTTACCGCGAAGAAGTCAACGAACCGCCAGGCCGCACGCTCGTCCGCGGCGATCATGGGCGGCAGCCGGTCCGCGATCTGCGCCGGCAGGCCCGGCCGGGATGTTCTCGCGATTTCTTGGGTTATGGGATCTCCTATCTTGGGAGATATTTGGGAAAGTAATTAAGAATATATCATAACTCAGTTTATGAAAGTGTCTAAGTGAAGATCGTCAGACAGTGAAAACCGGGGAGGTGGCGCTGTCCCGACGTGGAATCTAGCGGCGGCGCCCTGATGAGTCAGGATATTTGGACTGATGAGAGGTTCAAGTCTTCCTTAGTGGGTCTATTTTGACGATAGACAGAACCGTCTGTAAACGGCGGAGTTAAAGTGTTCCACATGGACGGCTCGATTGCCTGATTATGGCGGTTGAAAACTATACCGTCTATCGCCTTCCATAGGGTCGAACCCGACCCAAAGGGAGGTGAGAAGGATGTACAGCGTGGAACTGTATATGCGCGTCCGAAGAGCCTGCATGGTAGACGGCATGAGCATCCGCCGGGCCTCCCGGGTCTTCGGCCTGCACAGAGACACCGTTCGCAAGATGCTCAAGTACGCCGCCCCGCCCGGCTACCAGAGACGCAAGCCTCCCGGAAGACCCAAGATAGGCCCTTACACCGGAGTCATAGACCGGATACTCCAGGACGATCTCAACGTCCCGAAGAAGCAGCGCCACACCGCCAAGCGCATCTACGAGCGACTGAGAGACGAGCACGGGTTTCCGGGTGGCTACACCATCGTCAAGGACTACGTGCGAGAACACCGTCACACGACCCGTGAGATGTTCGTTCCCTTGCATCATCCGCCAGGTCATGCCCAGTGCGACTTCGGCGAGGCGTGGGCCGTGATAGCCGGCGTGAAGCGCAAGGTCCACTTCTTCGTACTGGACCTTCCCCACAGCGACGGCATCTTCGTGAAGGCATACCCCGCCGAGACCACCGAGGCGTTCTGCGACGGACACATATCCGCGTTCGCCCTCCTGGGAGGAGTTCCCCAGAGCATCCTGTACGACAACACCAAGCTGGCGGTGGCAAGGATACTCGGAGATGGTAAGCGTCTGCGTACACAGGTGTTCACCGAGCTTCAGTCCCACTACCTGTTCGCCGACAGGTTCGGCAGACCGGGCAAGGGCAACGACAAGGGCAGTGTCGAGGGTATGGTGAGCTACGCCCGGCGGAACTTCCTAGTACCCATCCCATCGTTCGGGAGCTTCGACGCTCTCAACCTGTATCTCGAGGGACGCTGCCTGGAACGGATGGAAGCCAAGCTGAGGGGACACCGCGAGACCATAGGCGAGCGGATGGTGCGGGACCTTGACGCGCTGCTGCCACTGCCCGCCATTCCCTATGACGCCAGCGACAAGCACACTACCCGGGTGAGTTCGCTGTCGCTGGTCAGATACAAGACCAACGACTACTCGGTGCCGGTGGAGTACGGGCACAGGGACGTTCTGGTGAGAGGGTACGTGGACGAGGTGGTCATAAGCTGCGGATCGGAGGTCATAGGCAGGCACCGACGTTCCTACGAGTGGGACGACTTCGTGTTCGACCCGCTCCACTACCTTCCGCTGCTGGAGCAGAAGACCGCGGCGCTCGACCAGGCGGCTCCCCTTGTGGGATGGGACCTGCCCAATGAGTTCGACACGCTGCGTCGCCTTATGGAGTCTCGGATGGGAAGGCGCGGCAAGAAGGAGTTCGTCCAGGTCCTCAGACTCATGGAGACCTTCTCGGCCGACGAGGTTCACTCCGCGGTCAGGGACGCCATAAGGCTGGGAGCGATCAGCTTCGATGCGGTCAAGCACCTCGCGCTGTGCAACATCGAGGGACGTCCGCCCCGTCTCGACCTGGAGCTGTACCCGTATCTCCCCAGGGTCAGCGTGGGCAAGACGTCGGCCACCGACTACATGACTCTACTGTCGAGGAGGGCATCGTGAACGATAAGCCGACACTGCTGCTGGAGCATCATCTCAAACAGCTGAGACTGCCGACCTTCCTCAGAGAGTACGACAAGATCGCCGCCCGGTGCGCCGCCGAGGGCGTGGACCATCCCGACTACCTTCTCAGGCTGTCTGAACTCGAGCTCATAGACCGTCATCACCGCATGGTCCAGCGAAGGATCAAGGCGGCACGGTTCCCGGCGATCAAGAGCCTGGACACCTTCGACTTCCTTGCGATCCCGTCTGTGAACAGGCAGCTCGTCAACGAGTTGGCAAGGTGCGAGTACGTAGACCGGCGTGAGAACGTCATAGCCATGGGCAACAGCGGAACAGGCAAGACACACATAGCGCTGGGGCTCGGACTCGCCGCCTGCCAGAGGGGACTGACCGTGGGCTTTACGACCGCCGCGGCGCTGGTGCATGAGCTCATGGAGGCCAGGGACGAAAGAAGACTGCTGAACCTTCAGAAGAGGCTGTCCCGACTCAAGCTGCTGATCGTTGATGAGCTGGGCTTCGTTCCATTGTCCCGGACCGGAGCCGAACTGCTCTTCGAGGTGTTCAGCCAGAGGTACGAGAGAGGCTCGATCATGGTAACCACCAATCTGCCCTTCGACGAGTGGACCGAGGTGTTCGGATCGGAGAGGCTGACCGGAGCGCTGCTGGACAGGTTGACTCACCACGTGCATATCCTGGAGATGAACGGCGAGAGCTACAGGCTCAAACAGAGCAAGCAGGCTGCCGCCATGCTCTCTTCGGACTGACCTCAGACCTTAACCCCAGACTGTTCAGAAGACATTTACCTCGGTCAATACTAACTCAAGGTGGTACAGTATTCCGCCGCCGCAGTGGCCCAATGTTCACCCGCCCTTGACAACTGTCTTCAAATTGTGGCTGGGAGGTCTATAAGTGTGCGCAAGTTCCTGATCGGCGGACCTCAAGGGCATCAGTCGGTCGGACGACACACTCCTGCCGCGTTCTTTCCTCCTACAGGAATTCAATGATCCCCGCCTTCGGTATTCAACCCAGACGAAGAGGGCAGTCGCGGGCGGGGGTGAACCGAAGGAAATCGGAGGTTCATTGGTAATGTGGCTAACCAGGAGCGATATGCATGGGAAGGGTGTTTACCTGGGTAGGCAGGAGTCTCGGTTACAAGGACGGTGAGAGCCTCTGGTTCTATAGTGGGAAACATGTCGGCAAGTTCCATGAAGATGAAGTCTACGGGTCAGACGGACGCTAGCTAGGCGAACTCAAGAATAGCAAGCTAATGTCGAAGACGAGCAGGAAGTCCCGGCGCAAGAGCCGATTCACCCCGCGCATAAATCATATGAGGTGGGTGAAGACAATCAACCACATCGGCGGTGTGATGCTTGTAGGATATGAGGACTTCCCGGTGATCAACGGCTACGGCTGTTGATTGTCCCTAACTCATTTGGAACCCAGGAGATCAACATTCCAGATGTGCCCAAATAGCCCGGCAAGGGCAAGTCAGTTACCTGGCTCGTGACTGGGATCTCAGAGCCCTCAGTTGCCACAGCTTTTCGTAAACCTTGTACGAGACTTCAACCTCCCTTAGCCGCTCCACACGTTTAGATGGCGGTGTGACACCTGCACTGAAAGACTGTGGCCCTCGAATGCGTGAGCTGACAAACACGGTCTCCTCTTGACCTGGCGCTAAGGTTACTCGCTTGTTCTCGCTCCTACGTTCACTGCCGTTATCGAAGGAGAAGGTTACGAGAAACTCTCCCTCGATAGAGTCGACGTTCTTAAGCCCGTATTGGATTTGTGGTATGGTTACTCGCGGCGGCCATCCCCACTGCCACGTCCTCGTCGTCCCCTCCTTCACGAATGTTTCCTCGTACCTTAAAGGCTCGTACGTATAGTAGGCTTCGACTATAGTCTCAGTGCCCACTTCCATATTGAGAACCACAATTGCAGCCACAAGTAAGATAAGCAATCCTAATCCGCTCTGCAGTAAATACATCAGTTCTCGGCCTCCCTCACCTCTGTGCACTGGCGAATGACGGCCCAGTTCGCCATGGCCTTGTAATCAGACTGTCTCCGACGTCGCATCTGTCGTCCCTGGGTTGAATGGCACATGGTCACGACACACCACCGCCTGGCGTAGCTCCAGTGAGCGCAGACTGCCATCCACGACCTCGTATTGAGGCCCACCCAATCCCAGCCTTATGAGCTCCGTGATAACCACCGCAGCCGTGACTGCGCCGACAAATGACGCCCCTACCGTTCGCCCAGCCAGCGTAGTAATCCCGCAATCGTCGAGCCCGTGTTGGGCTAGTGCGCGGTAGGCCGGATTATTGGCCACGGTTACTGCATCGGGTTGGTGCCCTTGTGTCCCCCATCGATGCTCTGCGGAACGGCTCGCCGGGAACGTATGGGTCTGAAATGCGAGGTATTCCTTGGTGCCGGCACCAAGACCAGCTTCAATGACGCGGTCGAATCCAACATTTTCAAGGGCTGCCCGGGCAAGAGCATTGTCAACGCCACACAGGGCGACACGTGGCTCGTCTCCCGCAACTCTAAAGTCACCCGCGAATCTCCGCTCCACTATGGTAGTGCGGAACCCACGCGACTCACACCAGGTCGCCATCGCCCGCGTCTTCTTCCTCCCCAGGAGCGCACCCGTTGTGAGTAGCGAAGTGCTGTCATTGGCTTCGACAAGCTCATCGAAGTCCTGGAGCACGAGGCTGACTTCTTCAGGTGAAGCATAAGGCAGGAGGCCAAGTGTCCAGAGGAATGCCTGCCCCAGGTGTCCGAGCCCAATAATCCACGCACTGGCTGGCAGTCGTTCTAGTGGGGGTCCTAGCCCACCAGCGTCCAGCCAGTTTACGGTCTTATCTGGCTGCCATAACGACAGCCCAACATCTCGTCGCCCCGCCACATCATTATCGCCGCGCACGAACTGGAATGCCTCTGAAACTCCAAGAGCTCCAGCGAGTACACCTGCCGGTACACACTCTTGCTGCTCTCGGAGTTGAAGGTCTTGATCCAGGGGCGTAACGCCCCCACACCAGCCATCAAACGTCGCGCGCACAGCGAACTCAGTATCCATAGACGGTATGGACTTGCTCCCTATCACGATCCGGGGAACGCCAGGAGCGCAGTTAGTAATGCCCCCTCGTAGGTCTACAATGGCTTCCTCCAGAGTGCGGCAACGACCCCAAGGCACCAGAAGAGGCACATCGAGAACACCCTCGACACTCACCCCACCCAGAAAGCTGCGACGACCTGTGTTCACAGCAGTCAGCACGGCTGCTTGCATCGTTGGTGAGTGGGCAACACCGTCTCCCACCACGATGCCGAGTCGATAGCTGTCAAAGAGGCTTCTTGCATCTTCGAGGCTTGCCGCCTCTCCGGTATCAAGGACCAGCTTGAGGTGTCTGTGCAACTGATCCGGTCCGACTACTACGTTCTTTGTCATGCCCATACTCCTGTATAGAAGAAGCGTCCCAGGCCGACTGCGCTGTGATTGCGCCACCTGTGACTGCCAAGATACTCGTAGACGCCCACGTCCCGCATTCTGAAATCAATAGCGAAGTTCGGCACGATCAACGCCACGTGACCTGCCTGCGCGATCATCGGGTTGTCCCTGTCAAGCTGGCTCTGTCTCGCCGGTCCGGGGCCACCGTGCGTATGCAAGTCGGCGAGCACCTTCAGACCGGTCTCACGGCAGAGTTTCCACAGTGGCCCGAAACCTGCACCATCGAAGACCACAATTCCGGAGTCGAGGCAGGTCGGGTCGAAATCGTCGTAGTACGCGAATCTCACCACACGGCCACGTAAGCCATCACTGTAGCCGAGCAGAAATGCACCACTCTCGTGTTGTCCCTCTCCGCGGCGTGCAATCTCAGTGAGTCCTTTCCACCATATTTTCCTGGGGCAACTCAGCCGGTGTTTAGGCGCCGCGAGGGCCCGAATAGTCGCTTGAATTGAGAAGGTCATGGACGATCCTCAAGTAGAGTGTGATATCGCTTGCTGGAGACCAGATCATCGAGGGATGCTGGGTCCTCCAGGGTTCGTGGCCCTCGATGGAAAGGCGGTCACAAGGTAGATAGAGGCACTGCCCTCCCTTCCAGCCGGGATTGAAGGCTAGGGACACCCGTGTCTTTCCACTGGGCCAGTGCTCTGGTGGCAGCGGGACATTTCTGTCAGCCTCCCACGGCTGAGCTGTGGGAGGCGACCTAGGGTAGTCTGTGCACTCGAAGCGCAGCGCATACTCGGGTGGACCTCCCTCTCTCTCTGCCGCCTGAACAGCGATTACGGAGTGGGGCCAATCTATGGAGAGCAGGCGCCACCGGCCGCGGTCGAAGCCACTTTGGAACGGTCCGGCTTCAAGGTGGGCCCGGAACACCTGCTCGTCAACTCGCATCGTCTGCGCGGACAAGTCCTACCCCTCTACCCGCTGCTTGGCTACTAGGTCGAAGCAGACCGTCCCGTCCGGAATCTTCGTGAGGGCGCCGATATGCACCTCCTCGTCAGGCTGGTCGCCTGAGTTGCATACCTTGAGCACGTGCTCCGCGGCGTCGACGGGTGACAGGTCGTACTGGTCCTTCGCGACCGCCCACTCCTTCACCGAATCAACCGTCGCCGAAGGCGGGAAGAAACCCTTCTTCTGGTCCTGGTTGTAGTTGACTGTGCACTCGACGCTCCTACAGCGGTGGATATGTACTCGGCTGCGGGAAGTGAGGCCGGCCTCAGCGATCTTCATATCCAACTCCAGGGTGACGTCAGTGTTCTCGACGAAGACGCATACCTCTGAGTCTTCAGGTGTGCTCAAACCGTATTCACGGGCAACCTTGACGATATCTGCTATCGTATCCTTTGGACCCAGTTTCACCAGGGTGATCTTCGGGATTCCCTCTCCCTGGATGAAGAGCTCTATCTGGTCTGGTACAACAAGTTGCTGAGTCATTCGATTGTCCTTTCTCCCACAGCAGTGGGCCTCTCTAGGGTGGGCAACGATCCCGGAATAAACGGGGCGTAGTTTGATGCCCTTACTATGACAATCGTCAGAGGTACGGCAGACCGGAAATACCTGCGTCCGTCAGGGTGACGTTTGGGCGTCCTCGCCCAACGGGCAGATAAAGTAGTGAGGACAGCGGGGACAAGTGCGATAGCTAGGCTTGGGTGTGAAATCCTGGTTCAGGATTCCTCTGATAGCTTCGTTGTAGTGGTTCAGGCGAGTCTTGATGGGTCCAGGTCGTAGGTCTATCGGGACTACCTGATCGGCCGACAGGTAACGTACCTGTACGCCCCGTCGAACGCGTGGCTCAGCCATCTGGGCCGCCGTTACGTACAAAGCGTAGATGTCCTTTCCCAACTCGCTCTTCGTCGGACGACCCGTGCGGAGACGTTCAACGACCTCAGAGCCATCGCCGAGGACCTCGACATGATCGGGACTGAATCGAATCAGGCCAAGCGGCACTGACACCTCCCACGTTGGCCTTGTTGCAGAACCCTGAGAAGTGTGTGGGCGTCTCGTAGCCCGCTCTACCAAGTTAACGGCTGAGGTACGATACAACTCCTCATACGGATGTTCCTCCGGCCCTTGCTCCTGCCAGACTTCAGCTAGGTAAGCGAGCGCAGCCGATACACTCACAGACTTCCCGGAGGCGCGTTCCTCCGCCATCCAGCGCAAGACACGATAGACACAGCGGTGAAACTCTACGTACCCAGAATCCTCGCGCCTCCGATTTAGCCCGAGGACACTCTCGTAGAAATACTGACGTGGGCAACGAAGGTAGACCTCCAGATCTTCAACTGCGAAGGGCTCGTTTGCAGGCGTGGGCTCAGCTCCGACAATCGGGGCGGGTGTCGTGGATGGCCAAGTTACAGGACCGGCCGGACTGCCGGGCAACAGCCCTGTGATCCTGTCGAGCAGACCTGACGGGTTGCTGTTCTGCGTTCCGTACCTGCGAGCTCGTGATAGGCACAGCACATCTCTTGCGCGGGACAGCCCGACGAAGAAGAGGCACTCCTCTTCTTCATCATGGTCATCATTGTCGGACACGATCATACCCTCGGGAGGAGGACAAGGCTGCCACTGACGTCGGGCTGGGAACCAACCTCTGCCCAGTATCGGCAAGTAGACCACCTGAAACTCTAGTCCCTTGCTCGCATGCACCGTCAGGAGTCGTACTGCCTCAATTTCGTCCGCCCAGGTTGGTAGTTGCCGGAGCTGCTTCTCATCGCCGTATATCTCGAGCTGACGGATGTACCGCAAGAGACGGAGCTTGGCGTCAGTCGCCTTCCCAGGAGCCGCCGGTCGCTGTTCGTGGACGAACTGGAGGAATTGATACAGTGCTAGCAGGAGTTGTTGACCCGCCACGGAGTGGTCGCCCAAAAGAGTATCCAGATAGCGGCTTCGCTCGAACAGGTAGTAGGTGAGCAGCGTCCAAGGTCTGACATGCCTCATCCCTTCCAGGTGACGTCTTAGAAGAGCGAGACCTCCTTTCCCATGTGTCGAGATGTTCGTTGCCGCTGCAGCTAGACCCAAGGCGTCGGGGAAGAGGACATTCCGTTCCCTTGCCAGTTCCAGCAGCGTGAGAACATCATTGAGTGGGACCTCGTACTCGGGAAACCGCGCCACTCGCACTAGGCCGCGCCCATCAGGCTCACAAGTGAGAGACAGGAGAGAAAGCATATCTCGGACTTCCGGACGCTCAAAGAGGTTACCCAGGTAAAGAACAGGTACTCCCAAGCCTTCGAGCTCAGCCGCGACCCTTCCTAGGTTGGTATGTGAACGACACAGAATAGCTTGCTGACTGTAAGGAATACCGGAGGCCCGCCAACGTTCAATTTCCTTAGCCATACCGCCCGACTCAGCGGTAATGTCGTCGGCAACCTCCATCAAGACCCGCCCACCCGAATCTGGACGCTTCGGCTCCCAACGGACGAAATCTGGCCTACCTCGGCTCGCAAGCATGTCGGGTGCCAACCCTGCTAAGACATCCAAGATGGCTGGTTGGGACCTATAGTTGTTTCTAAGCGACTTTGTCTTTGCTCCAGGGAAGTCCTCTCCGAATCGCCGCATGTTGGCCGGAGCGGCACCCCGGAACCGGTAGATCGCCTGACGCGTGTCCCCAACCACCCACAGACCCGCACCCGCACCCGCCAATTCCTTGAGAAAGAGCCCGCTAGCCCGGTTCACATCTTGGTATTCATCAATCAGAATGTGACGGTAGGTGCTCCGCAGCGTGTCCCGCACATCGACGTGCATCCTGAGTAGCGAAACTGATTTGTAGATGAGGTCTCCAAAGTCGAGTAGATGTTCTCGATTAAGGGCTTCCTGATACACCTTGTAGACATGCGCAACCTCGACAGCCTTCTCAGCCGCCTCCATCTCGTCAGAAGTGGCGGCTTGAGCAAGCATGCTTTCGCAAAGTGTGGCGTATTCCCCTGGCCCCACCAGTTCGTCCTTCGCCCGTGAAATTGCGGCCATGATGTCACGCAGGTAGAGCGCGGGATCATACAAGTTCTGATAGTGGTCCAGCTTCAAGTCGGACAGCATTCCCTCCAGCAGGGCTATCGAGTCAGACGGGTCCAGTACGCTTACCCGGGCTGGGAGTCCTAAGTGGACACCATACCTACGTAGCAACTCCAGACCGAAGGCATGGAAGGTTCCGATCCAGATACGGGATGCATCTGCCGGTCTGGCTTCCGCCACACGTGATCGCATCTCTTCGGCTGCGCGGTTCGAGAAGGTCAGAGCAAGGATCGCTGTTGGCGGTACCCCTTGTTCAAGGAGAAACACGATCCGTCCCACTAGGGTACGGGTTTTGCCAGTTCCTGGGCCTGCCTCCAATAGCAATGGTCCTCGTGGGGCATGGGCTGCATCCTTCTGACTGGGATCCAACGGGTGTTCGTTCGTTTCGCTAGGCGGTACGTCGCGAGGGGAGATTTCCGGTGTGAGCAACGCCCGCGCCATCTGATGTAGAACTAGCCCTTTGGGAAGTCCCAGTTTCTCTGCGATGCTGCCTGCGCCGACCTTATCGGTCTCGTGCCAGGCACGCAGGACGTCAGTAGGAAGCAAGAATTCCCGTGCAAAGACATTCGCCTCACGTTCCCTTAGTTCCTCCGGCCCATATCCCTCCACTCGACTTACGCCAACTGGAAAGGGTTCCTCAACGGCTTCAGGATCCAGGTTGAACTCTGGCTGGTCCTCTCGTTCAGGGTGCAACCACAGGTGGGCAAACTCGTGAGCTTGATAGAAGCGAGCCAGTCTAGGTTCGACTTCGCGGTTGAACCAAACCCTCTTCATGCCGTGATCGAGCGTCGCGTCAGCACCGTCTAATAATGAGTCGCCTGCCGGCAGGCCGATTCGTTCGAAGCCGGTCAGCCGTTCGGCCGCGGCAAGGAGTGATTCAGCTAAAGGGTCACCTTCAGCCTCTCGAATTGCTGAGGCGCGCTGCGTCCTTGCCCGCCTCCTTATCTCGTCCCAGTGGCTCACGTCTCCCCCACAGAGCGTTCAAGTGCATACCAGTGGTCAGCGTGGTCACGGCCAATTGTCGGATCTGAGCGGACGGCATCGAAGAAGTCCTCCTGTGCCGTGAGTTTCGGCGCCTGTTCGGAGCGATGCTCGGTCCTAGCTGCCAATATCGGCTCCTGTTGTAGGTAGGCTGTGATGCTCGAAGCCTCGCGGCCCATGACCCGGGAAAGGCGATGGATCAACTCTTGTGGAATCGTGGCGAAGGCGATCAAGCGACGGTCGAGCTTTCTGAGTAGGCTATCTCCCAATCCAACAGCATGCGCCAACCGGCGAGGCTCAAAGCCCCTTTCTTGCCCTTCCACAATCAGACTCTCGAATGTTGTGACCAAGTCTGGGGAAGACTCAGTTGACTGCCTGTGAAGCACGTTCTGCACAACACTCATTCCCCGCAGCACAAGCGTTTCCTCGGTGACCTCCTCAGCGTTAGGTGCGGGAGGCAACCAAGTCATCAGGCTCCAGCTGGCTGCGAACTCTACGATCTCTCGCTCAAACTCAGGGTACCGATGAATCCATTCTTCGAGCGGACTATTCGGGCCGACACCGGACGCCACGTAGTCATCGAGTATGTCCTCGAGCATCTCCTGGTTCATTGGTCTGTTCATCTCTGTTCTCCTCGCCATGCCTCCAGAATCTTATCGGCTTTGGATAGCCAGTTTCTGATCGTTCGAGGCGTTTTACCAAAGTGTTGGCTAATCGTCTGTATAGCTGGGTCCTTGTCTTCGATTGGCCAGCCTTTGTGGTAGCGGAGCAAGTATGCGGTCCGGATTGGCTCCTCTAGCTGATGCAGTGCCGCTTCAATCAAGACCTTGTCGACCGCTTCTGATTCGACGGGGCGACCTGGGGAAGCAGTCGGCACCACGACGGCGCCCCGCTGGGCTAGGTCGTCTATGGTTGCTTGGTCGTAGTCGCCACTGGACTCAGTATCGAACTGATTGACTTGCTTTCGAAAGACATCCACCGTGATTCTCTCTATGCCCATCCAGAATCGGACTTGAAGAAAGTCCCCGCGGTCGTTAGTTAAGTCCAGAATCCTGTCGAATATCTCCGCAACCACTCCTAAGTTGCCATCTTCCCTCAGGTCCGTTCTCAATCCGCTCAACTTACTGTCAATCCAGGTCGCGCAGCGTTTCAGTAGGCACTCAGCCAGATAGTTAACGAATTCTCGATTTCCTGCTCCGTGGTGGTGCCGTATCAGATAGACCAGCGCCTCTTCCTTGAGGAAGATGGGCGACCCTTCGTCACGAACTTCTAAGCGGCTTCGAAGTCCTTCATCGTCTAATCCGAGAGCCTCACTGATCTGCCTGTCCACCACTGCTAGGCGCTGGTAGACTTGACCATCCGCGTTGCGACGCGTCAGCGGATGCGGCAGGCAGGACTCATCCTGCCGTGTGGTTTCATGCTCCATCTATCCATAGCCTCATGTTCACTAACTCCAACTCACCTAAGTATACTAATCGTGTGTGAACCCGCAGACCGGAAAATCCGGTTACCCTGGATTCGACAGGAATCCGGATGCCTCCAGGCTCCTGGGTCACATTGTTCCAACTTCAGGTCTTTCGACCTCCGATTGGTTCAAACCTTCGCCCCTTCGGCTACAGCCGCATTGGTCACTCCTGCGTCAGTGGTCTAGAGACACGATGGTTGTAAACTGCAATCCATGCCTCATGTTCAAGCTTGAGCATTTCTACGACTGATGTGGCGAGGGCGTCGTCAATGCTCTGTGGCGAACCATGAACAAACGCGTTTCGCCGCTCCTGAACTCTAGACAAGTGGGCACTTATATCAGAGTATCCCAAACACACTAGGTCCGAGTGATACGTTGAGCCGAACGCAATCTTGTAGAATCTGTCCAGTCGCGCGCCGACCGAAGAATACCGACTCAGTGCGTCCTCCAGGAACGTAGGAGGAACGTGCTGAAGGCCACTACGAAGGAGATATTCGAGCCGAGTTTCAAAGTACGTCCAAAACAGCAGCACCAGCGTTGCGCCTGTGGAGACCTGTGCCGTGAACAGCAAGTGGTTCTGTAATGTCGAGTCGCGTGTCATACGTTGCCATTCACGCTCCATCAACTGCAAGTAAATGTAGTCCTCATAACGCGTCTCTGCCCCCATGTAGACAGGTGGAACAGAGATTTCTTGTCCGTCTTCAACTATAAGAATGTGCTCCTCCTTTGGTAGATCAGCCCCACAGACCGGACAGGGATCAACGAATGTGCGAATACCGGAACAATTCCCGCACCGAATGTACCCAGACCAAAGACTAGTCCAGGAACTGTTTATTGGAAGGTCATCAACCCACATTGCATAAGGCCTCCTGTACCGAAGAGCGTTTCATCAGCTACCACTGTGTGGTCGCCTCCAACAGGTCCCGGCTGAGAGCGACGCTCGACTCGATGATGAAGGCGGGATCCTGCTCAACAGGCCCGACAGCCCTGACCAGGAGAACCGTCCCCTTGTCGGAACGAGAACCGAACAGGCTCTGAAACATCGACAGCGCCTCCGAGGACACGCGGCTCGAAATCTCGTGCGATCGGAGGTGCCTGAACTCCTCAGCCATCTCAGCCGTGCCGATAGCGCGCAGGAGCCGATAGATGTCGTAGGCGTCCTTGGGGAGTTGTGCCTGGCGGTGCGCATCGGGAGCCGCCAAGCGTTCTCCTATCTTGTGTACTTTCGACACCAGCAGCGCGGCCGGACCGGCCACCTTCAGGATACATGAACGGTCCGCATCCGAGACCAAGGAGGCTATCCTCCTGCGCGTATGACTCACCAGAGCGCCCTCGAGTCCGTGGACTTTCATCGCTGCCCTGTTGCCGTGAACGCCGAGCCGGGCCGCCCTGCGACCGCCTCCACCCACCGCCTCCGGCACGAGAAGGTCCACCTGGCCCCCGCCGTCTCTCCTGTACAGTCCGGGTTGGTCGGACAGCCGAAACCCCGCGCGACTCATCGCGTCGACTATCGCAGGACTGCTGGGAAGCAGTTCCGGGTCGAGCGCGATGTCCGCGTCATAAGTGAACGGAGAGAGGGCAAAGTCGTCGTCATCACCCGCCGTATGCGCGTATATCGCCTGGGCGCCCACCAGGATGACCGCGTCGCTGTGTGGCCCCAGCGCTTCAACCGCGTCTAGCAGCGTCTCACGGGCATCTATGTAGTTCTGGTAATAGGAAGTTTCCATCTGTCCTCGTTGTCCCGCATCCATTCCTGAAGAGCCTCCGCCTCCGCCGGCCCTCGCCCCGGCCCTGTCATCAGATCCAGCAGGACCTGTGTCACGCGGGCATATGCGATGCCATCGTCGTATTCGGCGCGCTCGAACGCCACGGCGTCGAATGGGCGAACGAGGAGAACATTGCCCCCGGTCTCCGCCGGGCGCAGCCCAAGTGGACGGGCGGCGATCTCAGGGTCGTCGACGTAGAGCGCCGCCAGGCGCGGCTCCGCGATGGGAGCCAGGCGATACGCGGCAAAAGAGCCGGTAACGGCGTACCGTATTCCCGAGTCGCCAAGTCGGGCGAACAGCGCCCTCGTCCCCCTGGGTTCGAGCCACGTCGTCACGATATTGGAGGAGGCGAAGTCGTAGTCCATCGCCCACCTGCGGACCAGGGCCTCCCAATCCACCGAGATAATGCGTCCCCTCGGTCTCTCCTTGGTGACGATTTCGTCTGGTTCCAGGAGGCTGGACACCCTCGAAATCATGGCAGCGGAGCTTGCGGTCTCGCCAGCCAGCTCCCGGGTTCCGAAGGGGGTCCTGTAGTCCAGGAGACCCCTGGCCACGCGCGCGGCGCGACCTCCCTTGAGCGACCGGAGTGGACGATCCTCTCTGAAGGGGTTCTTGTCCGCCCCCTGCGTCTCGATATACACCGCGGGACGGTCAACGGCGAATCTGATGTTTCCGGTTGAGTCTGCGTAGCTTATCCCGGCCTCCGCGAGCCGCTCCCTCGTCAGTGGGCTCAGGTAGCTCGAGACCACCATGCAGGCGGGAGTTGCTTCAGTCTGTTCGTACATCGAATGCGCCAGCGTCTTCACCTGGGACGCGACGCTGCGAACCAGCCTGGGCTCCAGCGGAGTCGCCTTGACCTCTACGATGATGTCGGACGAGAGTCCGTCAGGGCCGCGGAGTTCCCAGATGGCGTCGATCATGCCGATGGATTCCTGTAGGGACCGCGCGGCTGCCTCTCGCGCGCGCTCAAGCAGGAGCCACCGCGAGGGCAGGCGCGTGCCTATCTCCTTGACGGCCGTATCGATCAGCCTTGTTTCTGATACATAGTTGTTCAACGTCATGTGCAACAGTATAATATCTGCAACAACATGCTGTCAAGAAAGAAAGGTATCCTCAGAGGAGATACACGTCGAGACGGGCCGGGAAGCGATTGCCACCAAAATCAGGGGAAACCAGTTGATTGACCTCGAATCGTCTGCCGTCTCCTGTTCGTCAGGCGACTACTCTACAACGTTGTCCCGTCTGTTGGGCAATCATCAACACGTCCCAATACCAGGTCGCCCCAATCGGTTGGCGGACCATTCCTCAACAGTTTCAAGATTCCCTGGCGACACAAACTTTGTGCATCCGCGAGAAGAGCGCGATTGTCGTCGGTGAAATCAATGCTGCCGGTATGCACAGCTCCCGAAGCCGCGTCATAGGCGTCCCGCAGAACTTTCCGAACCCGCCGCCTGTCTTCAAAGTCCTGGCCCAGAAACCAAGCTCCGAAAAGGGCAAGGCGGAATCGCATTTCTTGACTGCGCTCGTTAGCGAAGTCTCTCAGGAAAAGCGCCTCCAGAGCCATTCGTAAATCTACGAACTGGTCCACGAGACCTTGACTCGAGTCTTTCGATTTAATCAATCTCGTGGCGGAAGTTCTAGTCCCTCTGTATCTCGGCTCCATCAACGCCCTGATGGTATGGCCCAGCTCTGCTTCGTCTGGGTCAGATAGCGCATGGTCTCCGGGAGAAAGCGTCACGACGCCCGTTTGGAAGTTGACACTCTCGCTCCAGCCGGATTTCAAATGGCTTCGCAACCTGGACCCGGACGGCGCCCAGGTTGAACTGTTGCGAGTAGGGAATACCTCCCGCAGTTCGTTGTAATCGTTCCATAGGAAGGCAACATCTACAAAGTCTTCTGATTCGAGCGCCAACGCCTCACAAACTGCATCTACATCTGCTGTGGACATGCTCAATGCTTGCACGGGATGGGAAACTCCACTCCGGGTCGGTCGAAACAGGGGCGGGGTCGCTATGGTATCGACGTAGATGACTGTCCTGCCAAGATAATCCTCAGGAGCACTGGATGAGAGAAATGGCAAGTCATCGGGCAGCTCGTCAGAGGACCACGGAAGTGGCGCGATCCGGATGCCTGCCACCGGTTCGAGAGACTCCCTGATGTTAATCCCGTTTAACATTGCACAAGTGCGATATGGCACGGGCTGGCCTTCTGTCCAACTGGCCAGTAAAGATGCTACCGCCTGCGATCCTACCAGCGCAGAACCCTTAACAAGGGCTTTTGCAAGAACCTCCAATGCGGTTATGCATGACATAGCCTTCAGGCCGCCGGCTTGAAACGTTGTTGCTTCATTGGCGTTGCCATGGCTCACGCTCGGAAACGCGTGGCCTATGGTATCGTTCTCCGGGTCAACGTAGTCTTTCAAGAGAACTCGAAGCTGCGTTACCAACAGCGAAATTGTCTTTTCTGGACAGATCAGCTTAGCTTCTCTGGCTCCGTCAGTATCTGCGGCATCTGAATCATTGCGCCTTAATAGCTGGCGCAGCTCGTCGACCGAAATAACTTCCCCAGGTCTGGAAGCCCATGACCTGGACGGTCGCCCTCGAACCACTTCTACGTGTCCCAGGTCGAACTGGGATCGGCCCAATATATCCTCGATGATGCGCTCTACGCTCTCCATGGATGGACCCCCATCGGACAAATACAGTGGTTAGATGGAATGCCGGTTAGCATGTCAACGAAAGGCCAGCGGCGGTTTGAGCAATAGTAACGCGCTTACTGCCAAGTCAGATTGCCATGTTATCATCCAGCCACGTTGACGTGCGACCGCAACAGCCAGTCTGACGCATGACCACCTTATCTAAGGCAAATCGTCAGTGCCGAGGACGACATGGACATCCTGGGCGAGCTCGACTCGGCGTTGCTAGGCCGGGCACCAACGTGGCGGGCAATGTACCATCGGGATGACGTGATCTGAGTCATACGTTGAAGATCTGTGTATCCGGTGCCTGTTGGTCAACTGAAAACGATCAACTATCTGTCAAGGTGACTTGGAAACGGCGGCAGGCAGACAGCGCTCGTTTATCTGGATCTGGTGTCAGAACCGATAGGCAGCTCAGCTACAATTCAATGTTAGTATTAGTCAGATGATGTATCAGGAATCAACCGAGGAAAGAGAATGAAAAAAGTTGACCTATCGGATTACGCAAATAGAATCCTATCCGATGAAGATCGCCCTCTGTTTGATGAGGCCGCACTATCAGCATCGGCTGGAGCTCTCCGATCTGCATACGTAATGATCTGGCTGTCTTGTGCGGAATCTCTGAAGCGTCGATTTCGGGAGGCAGAACAATACGACAACGCTGCAGGCAAGATTGTCGGCAAGATAGACGCGCGTGAGAAGGGCCACAATTCGGTGGATAAGATGTTGATTGACAGCGCCTGGGAATATGGCTTCATATCTGATTCTGGCCACACCGTTCTGTCCCATATATACGTTATGCGCAACATTTATGCACATCCTTATGAGGAAGCACCGTCTCAGGAGGAGGTTACATACGCGGCAGATACGGTAGTTAGTCTTGTGCTATCCCAACAGGTTAAACTGCGACACGGATTTGGACAGCGGCTTCTCGACGACTTGTTGAGAGACATTAGTTATCTGGACGACCAATACTCGGCAGTTGCAGCTTGTGTCCTGAGAATTCTACCGAGACTAGACGAGAGCATTTACGGCTGGATACTAACGAAATATTGGGAAGAACTCGAGGACGGTTGGAGCGATCCATCAATGCGTATATTCCTGCGGCGAGGCGTAATGTTCTCTCATGCAATGCTGCTGGAGACGGGTGTCGAAGTCTTCTCAAGGGAAAAATGGCACGAACTTGTCCGGCAGTTTCCAAACACGCTGATGAGAGTAGTATGCGCTGACGCCAGAATATTCAATGATTTGGATAGCCTGGCGCAAGACTCCCTGATTGGCGCGATTCTTGAAGATTCAGAAACGCGTGCGCGTGCGCTCACTCATCTCGAATATCTTGATGGCAGAGGAGCTTTATCTGAACGTCAGAGGGAACGATTTCAAGAGCGAGTCTCGCAACTGAGTTCACGTGAACTCAGAGCCTCCCGCCTCCGAACGACGACCTGCTATGAAAAGTTGGTCAGCGCGATGCGGGCGTATGATTGGTATATTCAGAATCCCGCCATCTCACTGCTTATGTCAAACGGACCACGCCAGGCGGAAGAACTCACGGACGCTCAGCAGGAAACCATAGGCAGGAACATACTCCAGGCCAGTGAAGGCGATGCGAGATCGGGAGTTATATTCCTCCGAATGCTGGCTGAGGACCCGATGCCGTGGCCGCCCGGTGTATTACGAGGAATCGTTCTCGAAACCCTCATCAACGAGGACAGCGTAATTCGGGACAAGATGAAGCACATAGGTCTTGTGGCCTCCGTATTGGCGGAACTTGACGAGACCATACGAGATGCATTGCTTAAACAGGTTGCTGAGTTATTGGAAGGCGGCACTCCGAAGATCTGGGTGTACCGAGAGGACTTTGATCCCGTCTTCAATGCTCTGGACGAGTATGACTGGGCTGTACGACTATTAGAAATCCTTGAAGAGAAGCTTCCGACCGAAGACGATGAGGATGCCTGAAGCATCATACCCTTACTTTGACGATGCTCGGTTCCGATGCACCGCCTCCAGCCACAGGTGAACTACACCTAGATTTGAAGCAAATCTAGCCTGCCCTGCCGCAACAAGATTTCTCGCGTCTGTTCGGCATTTTGTCGAACGCTCTCATTGTCACTGTCAAGGCCCGCCCGCAATATTCTTTGCGAGGTCTCAGTCTCAACCAAATAGGTCAGATCTTCTTTGGCTAGACATTGCACCAGTTTCATAAAGCACTCGACGACTTTCTCCGTATGCGCCGGGAGTAGTTCAAGTAAGGCTTCCGCTTCAGTTCGCCCGAACAGGTTCTTCCCACCGCGGACATCGAGGGTCCTGGAGTAGGAGTCCAATCGCCACTCGACACCTAGGCATTCGGATTTCAACCAGTAAGTGAATGCGCTAAGTTCGTCTGGGTCTCCACTCTCATATCTCCACTCGAAGAAGGCGATGATCTTCTCCTGGAGTATTGTATCCAACTCCTTGCCACTATTGCTCGTCCTCCTACCAATATGATCAAACAGATCAGCCCAGTGATTCCTATTCCCCTCGGTGGCCGAATAGTACCGTTCCAGCAGACTGCCATATCCTTCAAGAGGATAGTAGTCCCACAGGTAGTACGTGAACAAGTGCCTCCCCAGGAAGTCAATTGGCTGCCCGATAAACTGTCCTTCCTTCGACAGGGTGTCCAGATTGTCCAGGACGAACTCGAACTCGTCGCGAAGGATGGTGTATGTCGCTCTATTCGGGCTATGGGAAGCCAGAAAATTACCGAAGGCTTCAGCCCACTCAGATGATTCGGCCCTTGGGAAAAACTCAGTCTTGCGCTCAGAAGCCCAAGCTTGATCAAAATTAACCGCCTGGTCATAGTACCAACCGAGGATGGCGCGTTCGGGCAAACTGATGGGATACTGACATACAGCCGCAAAGCGATTGTCCAGAATATCCAGGACATCAGACAGAATAGCATTCGGTTCAGCACTCCGGACCCACGTTCCAAGCCTGAAGACATCCTGCAACGCCCTGCTGCGCGTGTTGTTGATCGCTTCGGCAAACTGGTTGCCCCCACTCAGGATCAGCGGAGCGTTATTGTCCAGGCGGTAGTCGGACTGAGAACAGAGCAGCTTCAATAGCCTCGCTAGTTGTGGACGGGTCGAGATTGGTACTGAGTTATCCTTTTCAACGCAAGCTCCTATTAGATCACCGACCGCGCGGCGCGACTGAGACCAGGAGGGGCTCTCCGAGAATTTATCGATAACTGCGAAGTCGTTTTCGCCTTCCTGGTCGGGATGAGAAATCACCCATTCGCAGAACTCCAGCCACTTGTCGAGATGGAGATGATTCTTGGACTCAACGAACGCTCTCATTGCAGACAGCATTGCCCGGATGTAAATTGGGCGTTCGATCAATGCTCGATTGTACAGCCAGAATTGAAGCCTGGCGGAATCTGGAACGATCCAGTCGGAGAAAACTGATTGGAAGGCTTCAGATAGAGCGCCGATGTTGACCTCGATCAACCAGTCATCTTCAGTATGATGCTCGGAATCCCATGCGTTAATGTAGTGAAGTAGTTCTTCATCCCCGAGTCCAGAGAGTTCTTCTACGGAGAGTGGGCTACGATTTCGTACCCAACCGCCTGTGCTCCCACTCACTGGCGAGTAGTCACTATCCTGAATCTCATGTCCGGCAGAATTTCTCAGTTCGTCAAAGTATTCGGAATACCTCCCGTAGAGCACTGACGAAAAGGGTCTGAGTTGCATGTGATGGAATCCACGTCTGTACTGCTGGAACAATTCGTCCCTGAAATTCTCGCCATGCCAATTCCGATATAAATCTTCGGGAGGTCCGCCTAAGATGGAATCGAATATCTTCTCACGTTCTTCTTCGGTGAGCAGCGACTCGCCAATGACTTCACACGCACTGAGAATCATCTGTTGGAACTCGTAGCCGTGTTGCCAACGGCCATACGATTCATGCCCCAAGATAGCTTCCCGTATCCAAGGCTCTGTATCCGAGCCCGGGTGAAGTCCGTACAGGTGGTACCGGATGCGTCTGAAAATCTTCCATCGCTGTTTTCTGAGGGCTTGTTCCAGTCTAGGAATGGAATCGGGAACTCGCTCAAATACATTCTCGCACGCGAGTGTTAGAATGCGAACAATGGTCTCTTCTGCTCGCTCGCGTGTATCACCACTTCTGCCCCGCAGACGCCGACACCAAATCTCTGAATAGTCCTCATCACCCGATGTTTCGAGCTGGCTCCTGTGCTTCTTCAGACATATGAGGTGTGATACGGCTCTAATCAGAATTCTGGCGACTCTGTAGGGATCTTTCTCACATAGCGGCCAAATTCCATTATCCATTAACTCTTGGTACGCCCAGTACGCCATTCTCGGTGCGGGATTGAGTACACTGCTCCAATCCCCTGAGTTCTCCTTATAGCGGCGTTCTTTCTCGTCTTTAGCCGGGTCAGGCTCAAATTGCACAAGTATTTCCGCAATTTTGAGAGCATCGGATGTCGCATCGTTCTCGACCCAATAGGCCAACAACTCCGTGAACTTGAAGGTAAGATGGTCGGGAGCCAACTTAGCGTACTCAACCAACAGAGGCAGGAGGCGAGAGGACTCAGGCCCGTCTATCTTGAGTGCAATATCCAAAATGCCCGCGTGAACATTTGGATTGTCTATCCTGGAGAGTTGCAGTAATAGATCGACAACATCATCCTGCGCGTACTCAGCGATGTTCTTGAGGTACCCAAGCTCGGGCCAGTAGGGATATTGAACTGAACCATCATCGAGAGGAATGGCAGCAGGAGGAGACTGGAAGCACCCACGTTCCGCCAGTGGCTTCAGCCAAAGAGGATTCTTCAGCTCAGCGAAGAAATACCGACGATCTATGGACCTTCTCACCGAAGCAAGGGCACGGTCTACCAATTTATCTGTTGGCTTCGTCCAAGATGTCACGGATACCACTCAACCTGTCGTATGTTCTACCTGCGGCCACTTGCAACAAATTATCTAATACACCGAAATGTCTTTCGATCTCCGCCGGTGCCTCTGATGGAAATGGAGGGATGCGGATGTGTGCGAAGCTTTGAAAAAATCGGCTGGTGTCCCTCCATTCTAGGATATAAGTCAAAGGAATGGACTCGGGATCAGTATATTCCAAGCAGTATTGGTAGAAAAGGACAGATGCCCGATTGCTATTAGCCCGGCCAGCTTTATGTTCGTCAACAAGGTCCTTGACGAGTTGACACGTATCCTCTGGGATGCAATGTAGAACATCCTTCTCCTCGTCGCCCGTGAACCCTTGACTTCCCCACTCATCTAGCCAAGCCCCTGCTATTTTATTGGTATGGTCCACATATTGGACCCGCGGGCCACTTACGCCGGCAACAGCGGGGCCCAAGATATTCATTATATCCCTGCCAATATGCGCCACCAAAGTAATGTAGCTGGGTGGCTTTCGTTTCAGAAGTAGTAGCGCTGATATGTATGACTCGGAGAATACGGGCAGATCGAGATCATCTTTTAGCCATTCGGAGACGCGCTGTTGATCTTGTGTAAGTGTCATACTCAAAGGGATTTCCTGCTCAGAATGAAACGCTACTGGATGTTACCAAACTTAAGGCCATCTCACAGGAACGGGAATTCTAATATATGTCAATTCTTGTACCCGTCATATCTGGCGATATGTAGCGCTGAACGAACTGTCGCTCAGCCAGCGGCGAAAGTCCTCGTTCTCCGTGTACAGCTTGTACAACTCGGCGCCACACTGGATAGTGTCTCTTACCTCCTCCTCTAGGGCGCGGTCATGCTCCACCCGGGCGTTCTCCTCATCTGGATGCTGACTGGAATTCTGGTAGTCTTCCTTCGCCTCCACTCGCTCAGGGATTCCAGCAATGAGCTTGCCAACCTGGTCGGCGTCGGTGAACTCGGTGCCCCACGCACCATTGGATTCCTCAAGAATTACCGACCGCGGGTCCATGTCCGGTTCCGGTATGTATCCGCCGCCGGACGCCGGAGTGGGATCTATCTCAGCGTCCTCATCCTCCAGAAGGATGGCTTCGGTCGCCCACTTCTCCACCCGGTAGCTGCCCATGTCTATGACATCGAGGATGCCCCTCGACAGGTCCTCCTCGATGGGCGCACGCTGGTTCGGGACCAGGAAGTTGAGGACGATAGACATCATCTCCCATCCGATTTCATCATACGGGAGGATCTGCACGAGGGAGGCGTAGGACCGGACGAACCCCTTGGCCTTGCCATTGAAGTCCAACTGCCCGTCCGCGTCGAGTTCATCACGGTACACGGCCACGCTGGAGTCCAGCATCGGGCCTAGGCGGTCGCAGTCAGCGCCATCGAGTTACAGTTCCACAGTTCGTCTATCTGATCTTCGAAATATACCTGGTAGCCGTCCAGCGTAGCCTTGATACGCGACAATGACTCTTGCCGGCGCGTTGCCTCAAGGTTTTTGATACCGAACTGAAGCTATTGCCTCACGCAGGATGATGCTTCTTGTATCTTTGACATGTAATAGGATAATCCTTATCGAAGCCGGTTCCGAGTGCAGCAGACCGAATGCTTCTTGGTCATCGAAGACCGTTCTATAGCGAGGGTCGTCGCGCTCATTCCAGAAGAGCCCGAACGGTTGCCTGGGCTAACCAAGCCCGTATCTGCAAGGCAGGGTCAGTATGAAGGAGGCGAGAATGTCTCAGGAACCAACTTATGTCGGCCTCGATGTGTCCAAGGAGCGGATAGATATCGCGGCACGGCCCACTGATAGGAGCTGGAGCGTGTCTTACGACAGCGACGGCGTCGATGACCTTGTAACTCAGCTAAAGGATCTCAAGCCGGCAGGTGTGATTACGGAGTCCACCGGCGGTCTGGAGCTCCCCTTGGTGGCAGCTCTGGCCGCAGCATCAATGCCTGTCGCTGTGGTAAACCCCCGCCAGGTGCGAGACTTCGCCAAGTCGACAGGTCAGCTGGCGAAGACTGACCGCCTGGATGCTCAGGTTCTGGCGCATTTTGGCGAAGCGGTGCGTCCACCGATACGGCCTCTACGGGACGCTGACACGCAGGCGCTCGGAGCCGTGCTGGCGCGCAGGTGGCAGGTGATGGGCATCCTTGTGGCGGAGAAGAACCGCCTGAGACGCGCAGCTTCGGAAGTACAGCCTAGCATCGTGGCACATATCGACTGGCTGAAGCAGGAGCTTGACGACCTGGACACCGATCTTCGACAGAGGATACAGTGCAGCCCTGCTTGGCGTGAGAAGGACGACTTGCTGCGCAGTGTACCCGGCGTGGGACCGCAGGTGTCGCTGACACTGCTCGCGTACCTGCCGGAGCTTGGCAAGCTGAACCGTAAGCAGATCGCCGCTCTGGTCGGTGTGGCGCCCTTCAACCGGGACAGCGGCCCGTATCGCGGCAAGCGTTCCGTCTGGGGAGGTCGAGCCACGGTGCGTAAGACTCTCTACATGGGAGCGCTGGTAGCCACCAGATTTAATCCCGTACTGAGAGAGTTCTATGGGCGCTTACTGGACGCCGGCAAGCCGAAGATGGTGGCTCTCATCGCTTGTGCACGAAAGTTGCTGACCATCCTCAACAGTATGGCGAGGACCGGTGTTCACTGGGATCCGACCGCTCCCAGGCCTTGACAGACAAGACGGTTGCTATAAATGTCAAGCGGCGTTTTGAAGTATCTGGTTGGGCTTGCGGATGATTGAGTAGACTTCGCGAGCCACATAGCGTTTGAGGCAGCGGATGACCTCGGTCTTGCTCATTCCCTCTGCGGTTCGTCGACGCAGGTAGGACTGCGTCCTCGGGTCGTAGCACAGCCTGACGACGACTATGCGATGCAGCGCCGCATTTGCCTGGCGGTCGCCGCCACGGTTGAGCCGATGCCGGTTGGTCTTGCCGGATGATGCCGGTACAGGACTCACTCCGCACAGCGATGCGAAGGCGGCCTCTGAGTTGAGACGATCAGGATTGCTTCCGGCCGCGACCAGTAGCGCGGCGGCAGTGTCGGGTCCTACGCCGAAGGCTTCGATCAGCGCTGGTGCAGTCGCTTGGATGAGCCGCTGGAGCTCATTCTTCAGGTCCTGGATCTCCTTGCTGAGTTGCCGGTAGCGAGAAGCAAGCGAACGAAGCGCGTACTTGGCTGCTGCCATGGGATTCTCCGGATGACCAGGTCGGAAGTTCCTGCATCGTTTGACGAGGGCGCTGGTGCCCAGGCCATCGAGCTTTTCCCGAAGCTCAG
Source organism: Dehalococcoidia bacterium (assembly GCA_965202965.1). Classification (GTDB taxonomy): domain Bacteria; phylum Chloroflexota; class Dehalococcoidia; order Lucifugimonadales; family UBA1123; genus VXRN01. The sequence continues at coordinate 92,723 of CBDBCQ010000002.1, forward strand.
CAGGAGCTGTGAGAACGAGTGCCTTTATCTGGTTGACGGCCTGGGTACGGGCCTTTACGTCCGAGTTCTTGGCGCTCTTGAGCATGCGGATCATCTCTACTTCGCCTTCGCCAGACTTGGGAGTGGCGTCGGCGACACCGGCAAGCACTGAGCGGGCTGCCATCTCGGCATCAGTGGGGTCACTCTTCCCTTTTCGATAGCGGACAGATCGGTCCGGCCTGTTGACTTCGACGACCGTATGGCTCCTGTCGGTCAGGAAGCGTGTTACTCCTGCGCCGTAGGAACCCGTGCCCTCGATGCCAAATGCGCGAACATGCCCCAGATCGCATGACCACCGTTCAAGCTCCTCGTACCCACGGGTGGCAGCGGGCAGGTGCTTCTCGTCAAGCCGGACACCTCGCTGGTCAATGGCCACCGCCACATGTTGGTCCTTATGTGTGTCCACTCCGATGATAACCTGAACGGCACGACTGTTGATGTGTCTGACGGCTCCTGTCATCTCTGCCTCCCTGGAGTATGGTGCATGGGCTCGAGTGAGCGGACAGAACTGCGATGGGACTTGACGTCACGCTTCTATCAGGTCACAAACTCACTGAAGCCTCCGACGCTTTGCGGACCACCCCGGGAACGGATCGACAGATCAAACTCAAGGCATCTGAGCCAGTTACCCAATGGGTCAGATCCAGTCCCGGATGGCCCACAGAATATCATCGCAGTTACCCAAATCAGGTTATTGCCTCACAATGGGTGTTACCCAAACCACGGAGGCACGGACATGGTTGGAGAGATCAGCGCAGTAACGAAGACCGAAGTGCTCAGGGCTATACGCATCCGGTACAGGGATGTGTCGAGGAAGGATAAGAGCCGGATGCTGGATGAGTTCGTAGCCATGGTCGGCTGTCATCGAAAGCACGCTGTCAGACTCCTGAGACAGAGCGATGAACCAGGTTCCAAGAGCGTACCCAGGGGCCAGCGCATCTATGACGATGCCGTGAGAGAGGCGCTGACCGTGGTATGGGAGGCATCGGACAGGATATGCGGGAAGAGACTGAAGGCGGCGCTGCCCAGCATGGTGGAATCGCTTGAGAGGCACGGCCATCTTGACCTCGACCCCGGTGTACGGAGACGACTGTTCTCAGCAAGCGCTTCGACCATAGATAGGCTGCTGAGGCCGAAAAGGGAGCAGGCTGGGAGTCGAAGGAAGCGCAAGCAGAAGAGGAAGATGGCCGGTCGCATCCCGGTACGCACCTTCTCTGACTGGAAGGAGCCCGAACCCGGCTACCTGGAGATAGACCTGGTGGCGCACTGTGGAGGCACGGTGACCGGCTCCTACATCAGCAGCCTGGTGGTCAACGACGTGTGTTCCGGATGGACGGAGGCGATCCCGCTGCTGGCAAGAGAGCAGTCCCTGGTGGTGGAGGGACTGGAAGCGGTCTCTCGCGTCTTCCCTGTTCCCATCCGCGGGATAAACTCCGATAACGACAGCGTGTTCATCAACGAGACCCTGCTGAGCTACTGCGAGGAGCGTGGTGTCGAGTTCACCCGCTCGCGTGCGTACCGCAAGAACGATCAGGCGTGGATAGAGCAGAAGAACGGATCGGTGATCCGTCGCTTCATCGGACACGAGCGTTACTCCGGGCCGATGGCCGGTCAGACTATGGCGCACCTGTACGGTGCGATGCGGCTGTACGTGAATCACTTCCAGCCCTCGTTCCAACTGCTGGAGCGGAGTCGAGACGGCGGGACCGTGAAGAAGAGATACAGCACGCCCGCCACACCCTGCGACCGTCTGCTGTGGCGAGACGACGTGAGCGAGGAGACTAAGGCGATGCTCAGGGACGGTCGGGCTGATCTCGACCCGGTGTCCCTGCTGCACACGATACGAGAGGCGCAGTCGGCGCTTTCCACCATCAACTCGACCGACTCGGCGAGTGTTCCGCAAAGCGAGAGTCTGGAGCGCTTCCTGAGCAGTCTGCCCGAACTATGGAGACAGGGCGAGGTTCGTCCAACACATGCACCGAAGAAAAGAAAGCGGCGAGGGCAACGAACACGACCGGATCCCTTCGAGGGAGTATGGTGCGAGATACTGGACTGGCTTCAGCAACATCCCGACGCGAAGGCCGCCGAGTTGCTTGATCGGCTGATGGCTCGCTATCCCAACCGGTACAGCAGGCGTCAGTTGCGAACGCCTCAGCGCCGGGTACGCCAGTGGAGAATCGTAGTGGCGAAGCAGTTGGTGTATGCTTCTGCCGAACAGAGTGAAATGAATGAGGCTGACCTGGGGAACATCGGACCTGTGAGCGACAATTAAATGCTACAGAATTTCGGTAACATTTTCGGATGAGGCAACAGGCCGGCAAATATGATTGACGCGTATCACCCGCGCCGACACCAACCGATGAGCAGAGAAGAAACCAGACACCGACGGACTTCGGAACCAACACCCGGATAGTCGATGGCGACATACACGTGTGGCATATACCCACCTGTCCTCCGGTTCCACCTGCCACGTGGGTAGCTCCCGTCATTCTGACCGACCTGCGTTCCGGGTCCATCCTGCACTTGAACGGGGGCGGCTCCATCCTGGACTCCCCCGCACCCGATTACCGCTCAGACGAGGACCGGAAACGCCTTGTCGAGGTACTGGATGACAACGCGCTGATGGAACTCATCCTCGCTCCCATCGAGTGCCCCTGACGGCAGGACATTGACACTTATGGCGTAGATGGGTGGCATCTCTTGTATTTCTTTCCACTTCCGCACCAGCAGGGTTCATTCCTTCCCAGTTTCCTACCCCTGGGCATTCTGGCACTTCCTGTCTTGAGCATCGAGCGAGCGAGTCGGTCAAGTTCTGGATTAACTTGCCAAGGTGATTCACTGTATGCCACAAACTCAACGAATGGGGGACTGTCAATTACCGCACCCAGTGCCAGCCATGCATCGGCCCTTGACTTGTACTTCCGAGCTTTGGCGTGATCCCTCAGGACAGGCCAGTTATCAGGTCGACGTTCGGGAAAGCAGATATAGGAGACACCGTAGTTCCCCATCAGCTTCGTCATATCGGCCCCGCTCGCTGAGGTCTCGCAACGACGCCTGACAGCCCTTATCTGAGACACCAAGTCATCTGCGTCCTCGGGACTGAAGTCATATAACATAAAGACCGCGTTGGTTAGGTCAGAATTGTCGGCGCTCGCAATTTGAGACACGAGTGTCTCAAATTCCTCGTTCTCCCAGACAGGCAAGAGTTCAGCGGCGGCAGCAGTTGAAGGTTGCTCACCTCGAATCACCGGGAAGTTCGCGTTGATGAGTTGAGAATAACTTTCGGAAACGCCGACAGCGTCCACATCTCTCGGTAGGAACAGCTTGTGTTTCAAGTGAAACCCGAGTAGAGCCATCTCGGAGGCAGCCCGGATTTTATCGGCCCAAATCACTCTATTTCTGATGTAGTAAACGAAGTCGTAAGGGCCAGGCAGATAAGTAGTTAGAGCGTCAAGCTCGAACACGCTTATTGCTACCGGGTATGGATCGCCAGAGCCTTTCTCTAGAAGGCCATCAATCATGAATGTGAGTGCTGGGAAGTGATCGAGGGTCAGACAGATAACATAAGCATCTTTGATGTCCTCCATCTGCACTATAGGATTCCCATCACTGTTCTTGAGACTGTACCCCCCAGCAAGCAGGGCCCGCCGACAGGCGAGTCCCTGCGCATAGGCCTCCTGAATAGCACCCGTGAAATCCCCCCTAATTCGATTGTCGTCGCCCTGCCGGGACATCAGAGTCAGCCGTTTTGACTTTGCCTGAACTATGATTGCGCGATTCCCTGCAAGGGCGAGAACATCAATCTCACATACGTCCCGCTTGCCGTCATTCACCAAGACGTTTCTGTAAACTCGATCTGCGAATACACTATTGAGCAACCGTTGTGCAATCGTCTCAGTCACATCTCCTCTGTGCTCCGACAGACGGTTCCGGTACGCCTCATCCTTCATCATCCAGTAGAACGGACTCTCATAGATCGACCTTGCCAGTGCGAAGCTGACCGGCATGAAGAAGTCCTCGTCGTTGAGTTGGATGATGGGTCGGAATTCGAGCTCGTTCATATCGCCCACCATCGTTAGAGAGTGCTCCACCGACCCGGGAATGAGCGCAAACTTTCCAACGAAAGTGTGAAATTCCCCGTCGGTCAAGAACCGTAGGTCCTCACGAGTGAACGAAAAAGTTGCCACTGCTGCCAGGCAACGCTCATCGTGAGTTGATGCGCTTCGGTAAGCGGCTACACGTTGGATCTGAAGCTTCTTCAGTTCAGTTGCCGTCCCTACGAGTTGATCCATGGTTATGCCAACATTGACATTCAGCCATTCTGAGTCATGTCTATACTTCTCCAGTGCCAACTCAAGGTACTGGAAGTCAAAGGCACCTGACCCTGAATAGAATATGGGCTCAACCAGCAAACAACCCTGATAGAAAACACTGGCCCCACTTGGATCAGGTTTCGTGCCAGACGCTAGGGCTTCAAGTTTTTCTTCGATCAGGTCGGAAGCTGGGCGCCAATATGCCTCATGAAGCTGGCTCAGCAGGGACCGAAGACTTCCAATCTGGCAGTCACTAGCCTCTTGGCTTGGCATCTCGTTAGTGTCAATCGGTTGGGTAACTGCCAGACCCGAAACAAGTGTCAACTCCTGGAAGCTGATCCGTTCAGACCAGTCGGCGTTCACATCATCCTCTGGTGTGAAAAACAGGTCATCGACCGCCGCCCTAGCTAGTGAGTATATGAACCCTGGGGAGTGGGCGAGATCAGCCAGTTGGTCCAGAATCTCCGAGTCAGCGCGTACGCTTGACGAATCTGCTAGGTTGTCTGGAAAATTGGTCATCTAGAATACAGTCTCTTTCGGACCTAGTCTCATTGACCGCTGACATTTGGCTCCTCCTGATCAACGTCAACTGCGATGATACCTTACGGGCCCTCCGGGACTGGATCTAACCCACGCGTCAACTGGCTTAGATGTCCTCGAATGGATCTGTCGATCCATTCCCGGGGTGGCTCATAAAGTGTCAGAGGCTTCGTGAGTAGTAGTGTCCCTTAAGTGGTGTAAGAGAGGACTGTATAGAGACAGACCATCGCGTCATCCTTATCATCGATATAGGACAAGACCGAAGTAAGGAGAACAACGATGGCAAGAGAGAGTATGCACGTTTTGGAGCTATTGCGCAAGAGAGGCGTGGACGGAGATGTGGACTTTCTTCGCGAGGCGCTGCGGGTGTTGATGGATGCGATCATGGATGCCGAGGTCTCAGCGAGGATCGGTGCCGAGCACGGCGAACGCAATCCCGACCGGCTCACACATCGTAACGGGTACCGCTCCCGCACCTGGGACACCAGGGTCGGCACGATGGAGTTGCGAATACCCAAGCTGAGGGAGGGGACCTACTTCCCTTCTCTGCTTGAGCCTCGAAGACGCAGTGAGAGAGCTCTTCTGGCCGTGATCCAGCAGGCGGTTGTTACACGTCAACCATTCTTGCCGGTTATGCGACAATCATTTTTGGCGTAGTGACGGTGAGAAGCGCAGGGCCAGATCATACACGAGTTGTTACGTCAAATTCGGGAGGCCAGAAAGACAACAGCCCTTATTCTGACTGCTAGGAGGTGACGTTCGCAGACATATTTCCTATGAGACCGGCCCGATCCTGAACATTCTTGTCCCGCACTCATCGCACTTGCCTCGGGTCACGTGTCGCCCGTTCTTCAGTCTCACTTCCTCCGGCTCCTGCACCTCACGGTGCTCCCGGTACTTCAAAATGTTGGGCAGTTACAATTGTCTCCTTTGGCAAATTATAGCAGGAAGATGGGATTCCATCTCCGCTGAAGGCAGACGCATATGAGTCCTAGCCTCTGCCAGCTGCACGACCCTCACGGACGATACAAGAGTGAACTTTTCAGCGACCTTTCCGAAGATAGAGTGCCCAGCGTTTCATCCGGGATAGTAGACGAGATCCTCGCCTCTTCGGGTCAGCCGTATCTAGCGTGACGCTCGGCTGTGAGATTCCAACATGAAAGCTGACAGGCCGTGCAACCATGGAATGACGCAGAGGAACTCCGAAATCACGCAAGGAGTCGTATAGGACAGTGAGCCTGTCCATGTCTCGCCTCTTCGCTGAGGCCATAAGCCACCACACTATGACGCACAATACCAACGCAATAATGGGAAATTGCCACGTTACGCACGACAGGCAGAACCCAAGTTCTTTCACACCGAGTGCCAACGCCAATAATACTGGAGCTACGACTATTCCTATGAAGTGAGAGAATACCTCTTGCTTAGTAAGGCCCCTGAGCTTATGTCGTATGGTGTCCTTCAACGCCTCGCAACCAGAGAACAAAGCGACCTCCTATGCTGGTGTCCTAGCCTGTACATATCTATGGATTAGCCTATGGACACGAACTGCGAGTGTCAACGCAAATACCATTCGTATGAAAACCAATTGGACATAATGCCACCTTCTGTCGCGCACAGGTGGATAGCGGCCATGGTGATGGTATAATGTCCCCAACCCGGCGACATCGCCGCTCACCAATCGCTGAGAGGTCCGCGATGACCAGCAAGACGATCACGCTCCCAAGAGAAGACGGCAGGCTCGACCGCTTTCCCGACTTTCCGCCACGCGAGGATATGCAGAACACGAAACACCTCCACCTGCGCTCGGTACTGACCACCCTGCTGATCCACTTCGCCAACCGCGAGCGCGCCTTGGTGCACGGGGAGGTCCCGGTGGCGCCGACCCTCGATCCCTGGGGGGACTACAGGATACCCGACCTCATCGTGGCGTTCGGGTGCGACCTCGACCTGGTCAGCGAGCAGCGTGGGTACGCGATAGACCGCCAGGGAAAGGCGCCGGACTGGGTTCTGGAGGTGGCGTCGCCGACCACGGGCGTGGTGGACTACACGACCAAGAGGCGGGACTACGAGCGCTACGGGATAGCCGAATACTGGCGATTCGATCCGAGTAGAGGTGAGTACCACGACGCGGCGCTCGCCGGAGACCGTCTTGTCGATGGCAGGTATGAACCTATAGTCATCGAGACACTGGGAGACGAGAGTCTTCGCGGATACAGCGAGGCGCTGGGTCTGTACATCTGCTGGGAGGACGGAGAGCTCCGGTTCTACGATCCTGTGGCTGAGGACTATCTGCCCGGTCATGAGGAAGAGCGCGCCAGGGCTGAGCGTGAGCGCGCCGGTCGGCTGGCTGCCGAGAATCGCGCTGAGTCAGCTGAGGCTCGCGCCGCTGAGCTCGAGGCGGAACTTCGGCGTCTGCGCGGTCAGTAGAGCCTACTGCGGACTTCTGGAATCCCCCTCAAACCCGAGTAGGACAATCTGCCGTGAAATGTCCCGTTTCCGAAGTCTGCTCATAGCTGAGCGCTCCCCTTAATCTCGACAACCTCGGCTCGTTCTGGGACAATCACTCGGGGAGCTTGTCCGATGCCCCAAATCGGATTTTCGGCAGATGCGGCGGGTCTCCCTTCAATATGTATGAATTCACCTCCACCACCCGTTGAGGTCCACACGAATTGCATCTTCTCACGCCAATGCCAGGCGCACCGCGTCTTCGGCTACTCCTGGTTAAGGTCGTCCGGCTGACGGATGCGACTGTTCGGAACATTTCTGCGCAGAGAATCACCAGAGTGGGGATACCTGCCCTGGCTTTCCTCCTGCTCCTATTGTCCTGCACGGAGAAGCCTGCTCCGACCGGGGACACCGGACCACCGTCAGCATCCTCTCCGGTATCTCAAGCCCCTGACATACCGACGCTCACTCCTGCGACAGAATCGCAAGGAGAGCCAACGAGTACGTCCAGGCCGGGCCCGGCGCCCGTTCCCACCATGGCTTTCAGTCCCGCGACGCCGGTCGCCACTACCATCCCTATCCCACCCACTCCGGTCCCGACCGCGCCGATTCCGACCGTACCGCCCGCCAGGGACGTGTCGACTGCTACCGACGAGGAGATTGAATCCCTTGTGGCGGGCAACAGCTCCTTTGCACTCGGTCTCTATCGCACTCTGAGCGCAGGGGACGGCAACCTGTTCTTCTCTCCCTACAGCATCTCGCAGGCCCTGGCAATGACATACGCGGGCGCGAGGGGCGAGACGGAGCGTCAGATGGCGGACACGCTCCACTTCACCCTTCCACAGGACACGCTCCACCCCGCGTTCAACTCTATCTTTCTGGACCTCGACTCCCGCGGTGGCGGCAAGGGAAACAACGACCCCTCCGCGTTCAGGCTGAACATCGCCAACTCCCTGTGGGCGCAGTATGACTACTCGTTCCTGGATGAGTTCCTCGCCGTGGTCGCGAAGAACTACGGCGCCGGGGTGATACCGCTGGACTTTCGGGGAGAGCCTGAGAAGTCGCGCCTCAGAATCAACGAGTGGGTCGCCAGCGAAACCGAGGACAGAATCAGGGACCTGATTCAGCCCGGGATATTCGAGGATCAGCCTCCGGCGCTGGCTCTCGTCAACGCCATCTACTTCAATGCCGGTTGGACGCGCCACTTCACGGAGGTGCCGAGACCAATGCCCTTCCTCCTGCTCGATGGAGGCGAGGGTGCCGTGCCGATGATGGAGCGAACGGACGAGACCAATTACGCCATCGGAGACGGCTACCAGGCGGTGGACCTGGACTACAAATTCTCCGATATGAGCATGACCATTCTGCTCCCGGACGCAGGGAACTTCGAAGCGTTCGAGTCCTCGCTGGACGACAAACTATTGGGACGGACACTTGAAGACCTCGATACCAGGGAAGTCATGCTGACGATGCCGGGGTTCGAGTTCTCCTCGACATTCGCCCTGGCCGACACGCTCAACACGATGGGTATGCCCGACGCCTTCGACGCGCTAAGCGCCGACTTTTCGGGGATGGACGGTCGTTCGTGCGCGACAGGGGACGTTCCGTGCCTGCTGGTCTCGAAGGTAATTCATAAGGCATTCGTGTTGGTGGACGAAGAGGGCACCGAGGCCGCGGCGGCGACCGCGGTGATCGTGATCCTCGAAAGCGAGCCGCTAGGCCCGCCGGTTGAACTCACTATTGACCGGCCCTTCATCTTCCTGATCAGGGATAAGGCGACTGGAACCATCCTGTTCATGGGTCGTGTACTGGATCCAAGATCATAGAGAGACAGACATTAGAGACAGGTCGCACTATTACATTGTACAGGTAGGAGCTTCGGGCTTTGACAACACAGCAGACCGCCGTCCAGCGATACAGAAGACCTAGGGGCCAGTACCCGAAGCGCTTATTCGCGCCGCCCCGAACTCGCGGGCTGCCCTGCTGTTCCCGGTACAGTGGCGCGTCGGTCTCAGGGTGTCCGAGGCGCTGGCACTCGAAGTCCGGGACCTGTCCCTGGACACCGATTTGCCGACGATCCACGTCCGACGGGGCAAGGGCGCGAAGCCTCGGATAGTTCCCGTCCATCCCGGTCTACACACTGCGCTCGCCAGCTCGCTCCAGTTCGGAAACATCGCCGAGGGAGACCGGCTCATCAGAGCTTCGAGGTCCACCGCGGACCGGTGGATTCGGGCGGCCACGGAAAAGGCTGTAGAGGCAGGAGCGATACCGGCGGGACGGCGCATTTCGAGTCATATATTTCGGCATTCGTATGACCGGCACCTGTTGGTGAACGGTATCCCGATCAACTATCTTAGTCGTTCGCTGGGACATTCCTCGCTACAGACCACGCTGATCTACCTGGAGCTGGTGCCGGATCCTACGGGGAGTCTTGCGACGGTGCCATGATGATACTAAGACGGAGCTAATCTGGTTCTTCTGTCCCTAGATTAGTCGTGACTATCTCTGCAAGCATTCTGTAACGTAGCAGGACGCCACTGATGACATAAGAAAACGGCATGTGAGACTATGGCATTGGAAGAACAGACTAGTGGGATGGATTTTAACAGCACGACTCTCGAAAGACTCCTCAATACCACAGAAGGCACCACCCTCGATTTCAAGCGAGAGCAATACAGGTTCAACGGATTCGATGACACTGCCAAGAGTGAACTGCTGAAAGACATACTTGCGTTCACAAACAGCTCGCGGGATGAAGTTGCATATATTCTGATCGGCGTTGAGGAAGCGAAGGTGGGGCGAAGTAAGGTAATTGGCATTTCGGAGCACCTTGATGACGCTAATCTACACCAGTTCGTCAACAGCAAGACCAACAGACCAGTGAAGTTCAGCTATTTCTCTTTTGCGATTGAGGACAAGTTTATAGGTGTACTGGAGATCCCGATTCAGGAAGGGCCCGTTTATACCAGGAACGATTTCGGGAAACTGAAGGCCAACGCCGTTTATATTCGGGACGGCAGTTCTACCCGAATGGCCTCTCCGGATGAAATTCTCACAATGGGACGCGGAACTGTTCCAAGAAGAGCTATCAACGGACTTCGGGGCCTAGCCAGGAACTCAATCATATCTGTGGTAGAACAGTGGCGCAGACATCCCTACCGACATAGCGAATATGGGCCACAGTATCTGAGACCAACCTACGAAGAATCCCGTGAATTCATACTTGGCCGGTCTCGCCTAGACTACGAGAGCGGCATTGACTCATACGGGTCGCTCTATCACATTTTCAGGAATTTCGAAAACCTGGCAGCGCGCTGCGGTCAAATGTTTCGGAGGTTTGGTCCGATTCTTGTGGATTATGAAGCCCTGACTCAAGCGATGGTCGATATCGAAGACTGTGTGAAGTTCGAACAATCTGTCTGGAGAGAATTCCTTAACAGGACGAACGATCCTCGATCTCCTCTTCCTACAGAAGCCACTTACAATCTACTGGCAATCGCAAGCGTGGCGGTTCACTTGTTGGACATTCTCGACAGTGGAAGCCTACGAGAAGACCTTGCATCCGAACGGGCAGCCCCGGTATTTCGGCGATCCAAGGAATGGGGCGAGTGGACCCGTCCCTAAAATTCATCAGGCGGTAACGGGGATCTTGTCAAGGGGATAGAGAAGTAATCTGCTGGACATCGGCAGAACAAAGATGATGGCCTCTTCACTTACCTCGAGCTATATCGATCTGCTGCTGTACCCATTCGTCAAGTATTATTTCTGCGGACAGGATTGCCTCCTCAAGGTAAGCCATATCGTTCCGAAGCGATTGGTACTTGTCCATTGCAATGAGAGAGTCTGTTGCTTGTCCCACAGCAGTGGCCCGCTGTTTCCATTTACCGATAGGCAGTGAAGTATGTCGCTGCTTCCAATTTTCTTCCAGTTGATCTGCGGTTCGATCAAAATCCTTGCGAAAGCTCGGATCCGACCATGGCCCGTGTATGTCCCCCTTTTCGAGGATTTGGGCATGGTCGAAGTGCTTTTGGATAACAACCAATATCTCAGCAGAATCGAGACTGTATGGAAACTCGTTGACCAAGAATCCAAATGCAGCTTCCACTTCTTTTATTGAACTATGGGCACTTTCGGCGAGCGTTGCGGGCAATTCGGGCATACCAGATGGGAGAGTGGAGCGAAGTTTTTCCGCAATCTCCTCATTCCCAACTCCCATCACTGCGAAGAGTCCATCTTGAATTGGGAAGTAGCGTTGCGCCACGTCAGTAAATGCGTCATCCGAACTGAATGAACGCCCCCACACTCCCACCTGACCCAGACTGACGAACAGGTTGCAGCAGAGTAGAAAATAGTGTCCTGCGATAGCTCGGATTATGTCATCATGTTTCAGGCCGACGTGATAGAGTTCATTCCTGTATTCGTGTGCGATCCGGATGAAACGCCTTTCCGTCCCGGTAATGTCCCCAACCTCTTCAAGCACCTTAAGCTTGCGATCCAAGTGGGTTCCTCTGACAGCGGCACGCTGTTTGAGATTCATTACTCCGCGACCAAACAGATCGGGAGGCTCGACCTCTGCGGTTTTTCCTTTCGCGGTCGCGCGCCACGCTCTTTGAAGGTCAGACGCTCGAGTATCGTTCTCCAGCAAGCCCATACCATGCTGATGGACTATCAACTCTGTAGCATTGTCGATAAGAATCAATGCCATACGGTTGTTTATCGGATGATCAGTCGACAACTCGCTGGCAGCACGATCCAACTGTTCTACTATGGTCAATTCATATCTCATCTCGTCCACCAGACCGTAAGGCGCGCATTCCCACTTAAGATTTCGTCAGCGAACGAGGGGCACTCACGAATACGTGGGTTCGCCACAGGAGCAACATCACCCCACTATGCGAGATCCAGCCGCTGCTCAGCAGCACCTTCTTCGGATTTCCTATTTCAGTATCCCTGCACTTGCTTCTTATGACCATGAGTTCTGCCACACGAAAGCAACTCCGACACAACCTCATCCGCTGCTTGTCCCTCTTCTGACCCTCGAAGCCACTTCCTCAACTCGCGCCTAGCGATATTAGCCGTCACCCTGTCACGCTCTTCATACAGTTCACCAAGCCCGACAGACGCCCCTCAGCAGCTCGGACCCCCGCCTCAGATATGCTGACGTGCATAGGATCCGTTTCGTCGAATTGGGGTATCGGGAGCTTCCATGGGGTCTTGTGTGAGTCCCGTGGGCCGAACCCCACGTGACATATATTGCCTTCTAGCTTTTGAAAATGCATCACCGTTGATTGTAGCAAAATGACAACGCAGCCCTTGATCACAAGGCTTTCTCCCGCAGATCATAATGCCCCCTCAAGAATCTACACTCCTGTGACGGGCGACTTTCTCACAGCTCTTGTCTCCAGCAGATCGTGTGTTTTGGGATACCCACAAATACCAGACCACGAACTGCCCGCGACGGCGGGACTTAGTAGCTAACCGAAGCCGCGGCAGCTACTCGTGTGGGTATGCCGACGACATTCACCGACCTCGGGACGGCACTAGTCGGAAGAGTATTCAGAAACCGCCGCCCAGGTACTACGACCCATCCAGCCCAAAAAGCAGAGGCTCTACGGGCCGCTATGGCGGGCGGTTCTTCGCCGGAACAGGCGAAATCGCTGGTTCTGGCTGTTTCCCAGTCGGACCGAGGCCCACGGGCCACAGGTTCTAAGAAACTTCCTCGTCTCGGGATACCACCGCATCTATAGCATCGTTTGATAGACTAGAAGGCGGAGCAAGGACACCCGAACAGGAGCAGAAATGAACGACGTTTTTCCAGATTGGACCCTTACGATTATTCTCTTTGCCTTTATGGTCGCCTACACGTTCTTGTTTGGACGTTTTTCTGTACAGGCAGTCGCACGTTTATTCAGTAAGAGAAAGTCTTCCTACCGGAAGTGGGGAGTAGAGAGAGACCTGTTTTGGCCGATGCCTCTCGTATGGTTCATCCTCTATGGCTTCGTCTTTGCAATTGGTACGATCTTCTTTTTCTGGATAGCCTTCGCTTCCACAACCCTTCTACCGGGAGTATCGAATATCGGAGCCGAACAGTTTTGGGATACATTCGTGATAGCCTTCTACGGGTTGATGATCGGAGTCATAGTCGAGATGGTCAAGTTCTCGGGCATCGACCGGAAAGTAAAAGATCTGGATGCGTTGCGGAATACTTTCTTAGAGCGCTCAAGCATATCTGACTTGCTCGCGACATATGAGGCTCTGCGACCTGCACCTAAGCTGTTCTGGGAGGAATTCACCCAGTTGCCTGACGAAGACATAGGCGAAGATAGCAACTTCCGATTCCGTGAACGGGCCGCACCCTACCGCTACACTCAATCAAGACAGCATAACCTTACTATTCTGGCTATCGCCGCCCTCACTCTGGCTGTGTCAGCATTGCTGGGCGGGATACAGCTATTTCTGTAAGCGAGAACATGCAAGGCAACGACCCCAAGAAACACCACTATATCCCTGTCGTGTTGCTCAAGAATTTCCGTGACGCGAACGGCTTTATCTGGATGACGCGTGGAAACAAACCATTCCGAATGAAACCAGAAAATGCCTTTTATCACAAGAACCTATATACGAAGTCAGAGTTCGCCAACACACAGAATGGGACAGGAGTGCCAGCATTTTTTGAAACAGTCAGCAGAAGCTACGAATACGAACATCGCCTGAGCGAAATTGAAAGCGATGCAGCGCCTGCTATCCGCGAGACGATTGAACAGGCACGCCGGGGAAATTTCCTCAGACTCTCAGAAGACCTTGAGGACCCCTTGAAACGATTCATCTTCACCTTAGCTCGGCGCACCCCGGAGTCGCAGGATCGTGAGGCTGCATCCAGAGGCATACAAGATGCCTTTTACCAAGCTGCAAAGTATGTCGCCGACCAGAACGACTATCCGCTGCCAACCAAAGAGGAGCTTTACGAAGATACCGACATTCTGAGGCTCAGGAAGATGGTAATGACGAATGTCAACGCCAGGTTCGCGGCCGGAGACCAACCTCATGTAGAGAGCGAGACACAGAGATTTGCCAATGAAACCGGTCTATGTGTCGCCGTCATCCGCGTACCTAACAGTAGTTTCATCATCGGCAGCCACGGTCTAGCGATAGTTGGCCTTAATCTTAGAGAGCACCTTGAAGCCGCCAGTTGGCTCCCTATCGCACATGACGTTGCGGTTGGCATTACAGCGTCGCCTAACAAAGAACGAGTAATCTTGCTCGGCCGCAGAAATCGCGGGGAGCAGAAGACAAGTATCATAAACAGAGCTACCGCCGCCCTGAGCACGACCATCGCCGGACGGAGCAAAACTCTCGTGAATTCTCTGAGGCAGAATTAACCGGAATGTATGGGGTTTAGGGAAGCACAAGTTTGTCAATTCCCATATCGCCGACCAGTAACAGAAGGCTCCGCGGCAAGCTGATGCCGAATCGTGGATACAAGCTCGCTATCCACTCCGAGTGCTGTGCAGACCGCGCCGTCGAGGTCACGCCTTACGAGGTCTGAGTCCATCTGGTGTAGAGGCAATAATGTCTTAGAAGCACAGTTATCGAAGGTAGTGACGAGCCCGGAAACCACACCAGCCCCCAGTGTCGCGAAGTTGGGGACGGTCAGCTTTCGCAGGTCGTCAAGCGACAGGCTCGGGTACGTTGGCTTTCTATTCGTTCGATGTCCCAAGATCGATAGGATACCCAAGGATGAGGCTAGGAATACGCATAACGCCTTTTCCCACGCTGGGAGATCTGTTGAAGAAACATCGATGTTGCAGGGAACCCAGGATGAACCAACCACTGCCCTGTCAGCGCGCACAATTGGCGTCCGGATTGTCGGCAAGTTCACGCGGGTCGTCAAAAGGGGCCTGCTGCGCTGGCCCCAATACCTGTCGGCAAGGTGGACCTTGGCAGACTTGGCGGCAATATGTGAATCAGGCTTGGGAGCCATGCTCTGGGTTACGGTGGTATCGCGGAACCACAATGCTGTTCGACCTTCGAGTCCGGCATCGTAGTCCGAGTATAGACATCCCTAATCCTCTGTCCCCCAGGTCCAACGCGAGCGACTTCTTCAAGCGAAGTGGCGCCGAACATCTCCCCAGATTCAATTCCGAGAAGCGTTCGCACAGATACGGAGATAGAAACTGAGTTCCCGAACTGTCTTCGCGACACTCGACTCGGATGCCAACATGCGAGCGGCTGACGCTGGCTATGGAGTAGCCAATCCAGGCGGGATGTCCGCAAAGGAAAGAGAAGCGTTCCGGAAGCACGCCGATGTGAAGGGCTCCGACGAAGTATTCCCTACCCCACCGCCGCCACGCAAAGACTACGAGCCCGAACCCGGTTCCAAACAAGCTCGATTCGCCGAGTGGGTCACAGAAATGGCTGGACACTGCAACCTCAGAGCCACCGTGCGCTATTTCGACGAACCGGACAACATGAGGCTCGCGGACTGCTCGGAATCCACCGCAACCCCAATTCTACGATTCAACGAGGCGCGAATTGACCATACATTCTTCGAGCCTCCCTACGGAACCCCTGAGCACTGGAAACTACTGCTCCACGAACTCGGACACGCCGTGTCCAACCGGTCCGCAGTTGGATACGGCGAGGCGTGGGGAGAGGGTATAAGCAAAGCCGGCGCTCTAATCGTCAGCAATATGCTCGGAGACCGGGCTAAGTAGTCGCTCTGCCTACGATGCACGTACAGATGGGTGCAGAAGGCGACGTAGAGAGCCGCCGAGCAGTTCGGTTCGCTACCGCCCAAAGCCGGCACTCACACAAGCCGCTGCAACTATACCCTCCGTCCCCTGATGGAAGGTGTCCCGATCAGTTCGCTGTCTCGCTGGCTCAGACACGGCCTGACCCTGACGACGCTCATCTACCTAGAGGTAATGCCGCACCCGACGGGGAGTCTCGCGGCGATTCCACAGCTACACCGCGAAATTTGCTCACGGTCAGCCCACTGTCAGAAAATCCGATTCTCATCTTCATTACAGCAATGATTGCGATACACAGCAACTGCCCATATCATAAGGCACAATGGAGCGGTGTGGTATTGCAATGTCTGTTAGGGTGAGGTAGCCAAATGTTCAATATCTCGGCTCGGCGGGATGCTATCGACAGGCTCAGGAAGTCAATCGAGAGACACGAAGTGGTTCGCGAGCAGGCAATGGCCACTGTCGTGGACCTGCACGAGCGGCGTCAGTATGCCGCCACCGAAGTGATTCACAGGGTCGAACTGTACGTGAATGCGCTCTCCAATACCCCGAAGGAATTCGACAGGACCGTGATCGAGTTCCGCGTGCACGCCGACAATTTCGAGGAGACGATACAGCGGATAGAGGCAAGCGCCGCCAGAACTACGGGCGTTGGCAGCGCCACAGGCGCCGCGGGCGCCGCGGCGGGTGTGGGGATAGCCGCGTTCGGACCATCTGCGGCTATGGCGATTGCCACCACCTTCGGTACCGCATCAACGGGCACAGCCATCTCTGCGCTGTCGGGGGCGGCAGCCACCAATGCCGCTCTCGCCTGGCTGGGAGGCGGAGCGATTGCTGCCGGCGGTGGTGGCATGGTGATGGGCAGCAAGATTCTGATGCTTGCCGGACCCGTAGGATGGGGCATCGGTGGCGCAGTTCTGGTGGGCTCTGGCGTATATCTCTACGCCCGCAACAAGTCCCACGCAAGGAGGGCAACCGAGGAGCGAATCGAGGTCGAAGCGCAAATAAGATCATTGGAAACGACCAGCCGTGAAATCGGCGAACTAAGCCGCAGAACGGCTGAGCACTCGGAAGGGTGCATGGAGCAACTCGCCCTTCTCGGGTCCGGCACACCCGGAGACTACCGGGAGTTCACCGAGGAGCAGAAGGAACGCCTGGCCGCTCTCATCAACCACATCCGCTCGCTCAGCCAGCTGATCAGGACGGAGGTCTCAGTTTGAGCAGGCCCGAGACCGAAACCGCACGGCCTGAGCCGCCACATATAGCCGCCCAGGTTGCGGCGACCTGGGCCAGTCTGGATGCGGCAGGTCGGGCTCGCGAGCTGACTGAGGCGCTTGCGAACCAGGACAGGGCGTTCCTCTCCGCCATGCGGGAGATGCAGGCGATCCGGGACTTCGTCGGCTCCCCAGAACACATCCTGGGCAGCGGGCTCACCAAGCATGGAGAGATTGCCGAATACGTTACAGTCCATGTCAGCAGGGCTAAAGACGTCCTGCTGGGAAACTTCCCCGGAGCCACCTTCGAGGGCGTGGGCAGGATTGACGCTACCGATTACCTGTTTGACGGCACTGATATGCAGTCCAAGTACCACAACGGCCTTCGCAACACGCTGGACGCCGTAGTCAGACATGCAGGCAAGCACCCTGAATTCGCGCGTCGCGGGGCAGGCTACCACATCCCGCGAGATCAGCATGAGGAGCTGAGGCAAGGCGTCGAAGAGGGTGGCGGCGCAATCCTCGATAGGCTCGAACAGCTGCAGCGGCTCACCGGCAGGTCCGCGGAGGACGTAATACAGCCGGGCGAAGCCACCTACTCGGAGGTACAGCAGGGTCGGGTACACGACACCATCCGGGACCGTGAGAATTCGCTCACCCGCCGGAACGAAGAACTGAAGGAAGCCGCGCGGTCGCGCCATGGACCATCCGTCGCGGGTTTAGGAACGGCTGCTGTAATTGGCGCCACGGTTGGGGGCGGCGTGGCTCTCACACAGGGGATCTGGGTCAAGTACCGCGAGGGAAAGAATCCCTTCAGGGGAGACTTCTCACACCAGGACTGGCAGGACATAGGAGTCCCGGTGGCGCAGGGCGCCGGCGCCGGCGGTATTGCAGGGGGAGCGCTTTATCTTCTGACCAACTCGACTGATCTCTCCGCTCCCGCCGCGGGAGCCTTCGTGAGCGGACTGATGGGCATTGGGAGTCTCCTGTGCCAGTACCACGCCGGCTATATAGACGGGGAGCAGTTCGTCGTCTTGTCCCAGATGGCGGTCGTGGATGCGGTGATAGTCGGCGTGGCGTCGGCGACGGGGCAGTTCATAATCCCCGTTCCACTGCTGGGCGCATTTATTGGGAGCGTTGCCGGAAAGTTCCTCGCGACGACGCTGAGAGATGTCCTTGACGAAGATGAAGCGAAGCTCATAGGGCGACTGCACGCTGATGCTGACCTGGCCTACGCGCAGCTTGACGAGGAGTGCCGGGCGCACCTGCGGCGGCTGGATGACCATTTCGATAACCTCGAGCGGTTGGCCGTAGTCGCCTTCGACACCAGCGTCAACACGAGCCTTATGCTGAAGGCCAGCATCGAACTGGCCGAAGCGGTCGGTGTGGAGGAAGACCTCATACTTCGCACAACCGACGATCTGGATAAGTTTATGACGGAGCGATCATGAGCCCACTGAACAGTTCCCTGGAAGGCTTTTCGCCCGAACTGTATATCGCCGCGCTTGCAAGACTCGCCCATTCAGACGGCATTCATCCCAGTGAGCAGGAGATACTGACACAGCAGGCGGAAAGTTTCAGTATTGACGTGGATGACCTGCCAGATGTGCCGGAGGACCTGACGGAACTGCCCTGGGCCACACGCGTGCTGGTTTATCGGGACGCGGTTATGCTGTCTATCGCCGATGAGAGTACGAGCGATGAGGAGAGAGAGTATCTCGCCAACCTTGCGACGCGAATGGACATGTCGGATGAGACTGCCGACTCAATCTCGGCATGGGTCCAAGACTATGGGGACCTCATAGAGCGACTTGACGCCCTGGTAACCGGGCCGGAGTAGCAGAATATCGCAACCCTGACCTCGACGCCGAAGATCAGGACTTCACCACTCGCTGATGGATGAGAGGCTTGGAAATCCGGCCGGAACTCGGACTAATATCTCCTTTCCCCGAAGCTATCAGACATTCGCCACGGGACGATCTCAATAACGAATGCTTTTAATCTGCGGATTTAGAGTCATCGTTCGTCCTCGGGACTGGAGTTGGCGTGGGAGTGGGAAAACCTGCAGGTCGTCGCCTCGCGTATGTATCGCGTTCTTCTTCCAGATACATGTGGGCCTCTCCGTGCTCAACCCACAATTGCATCGTTCCCTGCATGGCTTCGCGACCCTCACTGGCACTTGAGGCCCAGCCACTTCCGAGAATGGGATATGGTGGCTCCCCTATCCAAAACAGTATCTCCCAATAATGCAGTCCATGTTCATATCGCCAAACCCCGCCGTAGTATCCCATCGGATAGTGCGCCCAAGATACTCGCTCTGGCTGTGATCCCGACGTAGTCATGAGCACCTCTTATTGGCTTGAGCGTGTAGTCTGTCTGCCTATCTACGGTTGTAATGGGAAGCGACTGGCGTCACTTAGCCCGTATGAGGGTATCGCATGTAGGCGTTTCGTCATGTCGGGGTGAGAACCGAAGGGCACTCGCAGCCGTCTTCCGCTTCGCCTTGAGAGTAGTCATCAAGGGCTTGAAGTAGCTGGTCTGCCACTATGGTCGCATGCATCATGACGAATTGGCTTGATTCACCCCTAAAGATCCCATGACGTACTGGACCTGCAAGTTCGTAATCCGAAGCATTACGCATCCTGGACAGTTCCCCCAGCAGCTGCGAGATCCTGACTCCGATGCTGTTTCCGGCAACCTTGAACCTGCCTACCAACTGGAAGTGTCGCCTTCCACGTTCCAGTGGGGCCGCACTGGGATTCTCTCTGAAGTACCGGCAACAGGTTTCGTGATGCAACCCGTAGTACATTCTGCCGATTGCAGTCCTGAACTCGGCCTCAGTTTTCGCCGTCTGAGCCATCTGAACTCCAAGCCTATAGAAGTCCAGTGGTCTCATATTCGAAGCGCAATGAACTCATACTGAATCGAATTCGCAAAATCAGACCTTTCGGACGCAGTCCACAGCAGTGATTCAAGGGCGATACTTTCAGCGAGGGACCTGTGGACTCGGCCAAGAGACTCAGCGTCAATGTCCGCCACGATTGTAAGTACAAGGGAAGGTGGAACCGGTTCGTAGTGATCGTGATACACCGATACCGACGCGCCCCTGATTGAGTCTCCCAGTTCTTTCTTGGCACAATCGTAGATCAAGTCTAAAACACGAGTCCTGAAATGAGAACACAGCGGCTTCGCTTCGATTGGGAGAACCAAAAGTCCGCGTCTCTTGGCGCGATGTTGAGATCTCAGAGGATACTTACTCAAGATGATAGGTCGCCGACTTCTGTTCATATCGGCGAATAAGCGCACTCGATTCGCGGTTGATTGGGCCATGCTCAGAACTCAAAAATCTGTGGTCGCTTCGACGAGGGCTCTTCCGAAGTTCACTAGATGTTTGTACTCCTCATCGGTTTCAGCGACCCAGTACCTGCCGATCCGCTCGCTCCCGAGAAGCTCTATCCAAACGACCAACTTTGCGTTAAAGGTGTCCTCGATCGTTGAAATACCACCCATGTGAAATTCGACGGACGAAATTGATCTCAAAGAAGTGACGCTCAATTGCCCATATTCGTCTGAAGGCGGGTAGCTCACATATCCCTTTTGCGCGAGTCCGCCTTCGACGTCGACAACCGTGCTGTCCGTCAGAAAGGCTACATTCATAATCTCCGGTTCGTCGTCAGAGTCATCCATGTGAACGTAGAAACTCCTGACCGCAGAGTCCTTGAAGAGAGGCAGGCACATTTCCCAGTAGTCGTGAAATTGACCTGCGTCATACTCGGCACATATGTCTTCTACAACACGCAATAGCGACTTGGAGATGTCTTGAGGCTCCACGGAATACGTACCTCAGCTTTGGCGCTTCAGATTGGATACCGACTCGGACAGTGTGAATCAGGGTTCTGGACGATGTCAAGGCACGGGGACGCAACCAACAAGAGCTACTCCCAAGTTCACCCAGTTATTTGTGACGCGCCCCTCTCCTCTGAACCTCCAAGCTGACACAATTGAAGCTCTTCGACAACATGTAAGTTACTGTAGTGTATCACCACTGCCAATCTTCAGGACATGATAGATTCCTAGACGCGGAGACAATCGCGATCTCTTTGCAACATCACACTGACGTACCACAGGAAATCAGGGATTTCCGAATGGGGCAGCGTCGAATTCAGGGGTTTAGCTACTCCAAGTAGATTAGCTTCAATGTCGTATCACCGTCATCCAAGGTCAGACGCTGGCTTGGCGTGCGCAGCGATCCCTGATGACTACAGACATGCTGGCTCCGCTTGACGAGGCAGATGAAGTCGAATCTCTCAGACCACCCTGGTCGCTTTCATGTGTCGGCAAACCTTGCCTGTACGAGTCTCTCCTCCGGAATCCATTACGACTACGGCCCAACCCATAGAAATCAGATCCCGAATTTCAGTCTCGACTGCCGCCAGCTTTTCATAGGAAATTGGCCGGTAGTCATACGTCGGATGCTCTCGGACCAGAAATCTGCGCTCCCTATGATAAGTTCCAAGCCACTCAGCAAAGGTTGGTTGATTTCCTCGCTCCGGACACGTATCGAAGCCACCGCTGAACGAATAATAGGAGAATTCGCTAGAACCCGTCCGCCCCTGCTTTCGACCCAAGAGGGAGACTATCGCAGTATCAGGCCCAGGCAGACATGATACCCATGCTGAGACGGTCTGATCCAATACGCTCCCTTTAGGGCCTCCGGATCTTCCAGGACGGGCGCAAGTGTAGAAATATGCGCTATCGCCCTGCGAGCAGGCCAATTTCCATTTCTTGAGTTTGTGGGGCTCCAAATTAACCTCCTAGTTGGGAACCACGCGACGCTAGACACCTTATCAGGTTCACAATACTCTAGCGACAGTTTGAATATATTTCTGTCTGCCATAGACCTTCGTCGGTTGATTCAGACTAACGCATGACAGTATCGCTACCATGCTTTCAATTAGAGACTTAATAGGAACCCATCTCAGCAGGACGACAGAAGGCGTTCGTTCACAGCCTGGGGTCCACCGGCTCGCTCTCAAGGGCGAGCACCCCGAAGGCACACTCATGTACACGGTAGAGGGGCTCGCGTTCAACAAAGCGCTGAAGACCCTCTACGCCCAGCGCAAACTCCCGAAGGGCGAGTGACCTCTTCGAAGAAATATTCCTGTTTCGCAGACGGTCGAGGTTCTCCGGCAGAGTGTACTCGGGTCCATAGATGATGCGCAGGTATTCGGCTCCCCTGCACTTTATTGCGGGCTGCACCAGGCGGCGCCTGCCCTTGGAGACGAAGTCCATCGGCTTCACGACCATGCCCTCACCTCCCGCGCTCGTAAGCTCCTCCCACCAGCGAGTAGCCTCAGACTCATCCGAGGTGTCCAGGCGCACAACTCTGTATTCGGTCTTGGGGAACAGTGAAGGATCAGCTTGGTGCAGGCGCTCGGCCACGTTCATATGCCACATGTGGTCCTTATCGGTGTGCACGCGTTTTTCACTCGCAAGCAGGTGGAAGGGCGCAAGCCGGATGTCGGTTAGCGAATTCACTGGCCAGCAGTACCGGGCGTAAGAGGCGCTGTAGAGTCGGGCAAGGCTGAGCCGCTCTTCGACCCTGGCCAGGGCATCGGCAGCGTCAATGCCACGGTCCACCGTCTGACGGAGGAGGGACCCGGCCGCCGCCAGGCTGGTCCGGGCCGCCGCGCTGACCGCGGCATACTGTTCGCGGAGCAGTTCCTGCGCCTTGAGGGACCACGGCATGAGTTCGCTGTCCAAGACTACCCAATCAGTCCCGAGTTCGTCCCAGAGGCCGGCGTCCGAAACACCCTTACGGACATGCTCTAGGAACTCCGCCTCCAATGCCCTGTCCTCGAAGAACCTTCGTCCTGTCCGCGTGTAGCAGACACCGATACCCTCCCCGGAGATTCCGAACCGCCGCTCTATGGCTGCCGCGTCTTTTCCGACCACGACGACGGCCCGCGAACCCATGTGTTTCTCCTGACAGACCACGCTGGAAACGCCGCTGTTACGGAAGTAGGAGAACACCTCGGCCGGATGCTCCAGCAGGCCGGGGAGTCCCGACGTTTCGCATGGGGATATGGTCGGCGGAAGGTAAACCAGCCAGCGGGGGTCCAGGGCAAACCGGCTCATCACCTCCAGCGCCGCCGCCGCGTTCTCCTCCCGCACCGTAACGTTTCCGCGGAGTCTCGTCGAAACGACACGCTTGCCGATCACGTCGTCTATGTCGAGGGTGTTCGCCGGGCGAGTCCCGGGTGGTGCTAGGGACTCTTCAGACTGAGTGGCTCTGGCCAGGGGTCTTACCGGGTCATAGTAAACCCTGGCCGCCGGGACCGACACGAGTTCCCTTTCAGGATACCTCAGCGCGGTCAGCTTGCCACCGAATACGCAACCGGTATCAATGTTGATGGTGCGGTTCAGCCAGACGGGTCCCTCGACCGCGGTGTGGCCATATACGACCATGGCTCTTCCACGATAGTCGGCAGCCCAGTTGGCGCGTATCGGGAGTCCGAATTCGTCCGTCTCTCCGGTGGTCTCTCCATAAAGGCAGAAGTCGCGGACACGGGCCGATGCGCGGCCTTGGTACTCCGCCTTTATCCCCGCGTGCGCCACCACCAGGTTTCCGTCGTCTAGGACGTAGTGGCTTATCAGCCCATCCATGAACTCGGTGGCCTTCTCTCGGAACTCCGGCGACTCCATTTCCAGTTGCGCAAGGGACTCCGCCAGCCCATGGGATACCTGCACGTTCCGGCCCCGGAGCTTGCGAACAAGCTTGGACTCGTGATTGCCCGCCACGCAGAGCCCCACTCCGTCCGCTGTCATGGACATCACGAGTCTCAACACATCTGTAACACCCGGACCGCGGTCCACGAGGTCGCCGACGAATACGGCCCTGCGCCCCTGGGGATGGGTCACGGAGAACCGGGTTTCTCCGGAAGCGCCGGCGCGAGTCTCAATCCGATATCCCAGGCGTTCCAGGAGTGTGGAGAGCTCATCGAAACACCCGTGCACGTCCCCGATGATGTCGAAAGGTCCGCGCTCGTCGCGTAAGTTGGTCCACATGCGCGCCCGCTCAATTGTGACCGCCTCCGCCTCCTCAGGAGAGTTGAGCACGAACACGTGACGGAAGCCCTCGCGTCTCAACCTGCGCAGCGACCGCTTGAGCTGCTGGACCTGCCGGCGCACGACGCGACGCCCAAACGACCTGTCGGGCCGCTCTCTGTTGCGCGCATGGCACACAGATTCAGGCATGTTCAGTACGATTGCCACCGCCAGGCAGTCGTGCTCCCTCGCCAGTCCCACCAGAGGCTTCCGAGCTTCCGGCTGTACGCTGGTGGCGTCTATGACGGTGAGACGCCCTGCCTGGAGGCGTTTGGCCGCGATGAAGTTGAGTACCGCGAAGGCGTCTGCTGTCACGGACTGGTCATTCGCGTCATCCGAAACCATCGCCCTGCACGCATCCGAGGAGATCACTTCCGTGGCCCTGAAATGCCGGGAGGCAAAGTGGGACTTCCCGGAGCCTGAGGGGCCGACGAGCGCGACGAGACACAACTCTGGAATCGTGATATTCATCGCGTAAAGACGGCCATCTGGGTCGGCGCTCCATGGACGTGGTGGACGGGGCCGATGTCCTGGAAACGCACATCGCACTTGCGGCGGTCAGCTACCTGGCCTGACCAGTCCCGGAACTCCTCTCGCGTCCATTCGAACCGGTGGTCCCTGTGCCTGTATGATCCGGCCGAAAGCCCATCGAACAGCGCGTTGTACTCCACATTCGGTGTCGTGATGATCACGGTATTCGGCTTCGCCGTCCCAAACACTGCCTCCTCGAAGGCGTCGAGCCGCGTGGAGTCTATGTGTTCGATTACCTCCATGGCCACTGCTGCGTCGTAACCTGAAAGACGTCTGTCCGTGTATGTTAGGGACCCATGCAACAGGGTGACACTGTCCCGCTGCTTCGCGGGCAGTTTATCGAGACGCAGACGCCTTCGAGCTGTCTCCAATCCCCTATGTGAGACGTCGAGGCCGGTTATTGACCGAATCGCGGGTTCCTCGAGCAGTTTGCCGATCAGTCTCCCCTCGCCACACCCCAGATCGAGCACTTTGGCAGCGCCGACGTCGCGGAGTATGTCCAGCACCGCCTGTATGCGCTGTTCGCTCAGTCGAAGGGGGGCCTCGAGTTGCTCCTCTTCCTGTTCATAGCGAATGGCAGCGGCTTCTGGATCAGCCGGTCCTGCGTCAAGCAGTTGGACCAGGGCCCGGTCGACAAGACTGCGTTGGTGCTTCAGGTATCGCTCCGATATGAGGGTCTTCTGCGGATGGCTGCTGAGCCATCCATCGCCGTGGCGCAGCAGCTTGGCCACCTCGTCGTCGCCGACCCAGTAATGCTTCTCGTCGTCGAGAACGGGCAGGAGAACATACAGATGTGTAAGCAGGTCCCTAAGACAGGTCTCCGCCGCGAGGCGCACGCTGAAGTACGTGCTTGCGCCCCATTCGGGAAAACGCTCATCCAGCCGGAGCGCCTCGATCTCAACGCCATAGCCAAGCGGCTCGAACAGGTTCCTGACGATGTTGGATCCTTCATGAGAGGCCACAACGGGAATATGGACTTCCAGTGGGATGGCCGTCGCCGCGAGCTCTGGTCGTTCCCTGCTTTTCCCTGCGAGCGCACTGCCGAACACCGTGGAAATCGCCACGCTCAAGTATGACGAGGCAACGTAGGGACGGTCGTTCACATACTGCCCGAGCCAGTCCCCGGCGCCAGGGGCCCCGGTCTTTGGCCGCACAAGACCCACCGGATCTATGTCCAGCAGAAGCGCTACCGTGCAGCGAAGGCTGTCCGCCTCGGGATAAAATACATCGGCCCGCCCAAACGGGAGGGTGAACGACTGGAATCGGGCAGGGTTCTTGTGAACCAGGTACCCAAGGTCCGTCGCAGGCCGGTGTGTCGTGGAAATAGTGAGCAGCATATAGAAGATCGTAGGACAGGCAGCGCCATGCTTTCAAGTTCAGGATTTCTCGCCGTCCACTAGGCTACGAAACAACTGGCCGGAGTCTGAGACTTATCCCATACTCAGTCCTACATAGTGATTGGAGAGAAGAACACAGTTGATAATCAGTAGCAAAATCCGTCTTGAGAGTGATACTGCTGAACGAATGACAGAGGTGTGCCAAACCCAGACGGCCAACAGCGGGGGACGGAATCTGATAGGCCGACCAATCAGAGATGGATGGAGCCGTACAATTTCGGCCCACCAAACCCGCTGCAAAACCTACGGACTTCGTTGATATATACATTGTAGCGCGAATTATGTAGTAGCTTGCTGTGAAAACCTCTCCGACGGATGTAAGACCCTTGCGAAGATACGCCCTCCAAAAGGCTCACACATCCCGGGCCGAAGAGCCTTTGACATTCTTCTACTCGCATACGACTCCATCGCCATCGCGGTCAGTCATGTACGGATATGCCGGGTGGTCGCTACGAACCGGGGCAATCCCGTGGTTTCGAGCCTCCGCGCAGCTTATTCTCCCGTTCCCGTTGTCATCCCACATCGCCAGCACATCCACGCCTGACCCGGACCCGGTCGTGGACGCCGGTATCGGTGTGGGGGACGCATGATCATCTTGCACGACGACGATATCGAATGAGGAACACCCGGACAGCACCGAATCAAGAGCTGTGACCTCACGTTCATCTATCGTCAGACTATACTCACGTCGCACTCGAATCACTCGATCCGCAAACCAACACCGATTCAGATCGGGAAGCCATTCGGCTGCGTCATTGTCGACCTTCTGATGCCGATTCACGCTCGGTGAGGCAAGCGTGAGATTCAGCAGGTCAGAGGCGAACCGCCTCCGCTCTTGAGCATCTGCGGCGCAAAGCCCACTGTCGTGAGCTTCAGAGCGGGCTACGATGTGCTCTATGTCGGTCTCTCCGGTACTGGAGAACCATCTTCCCGTGTAGGGTCCATAGATTATCCCACCCATGTCCGCAACTATTCTGTCTTCGACGGACTGGGAGTAGCGATAGTCATCGGAGTCGTATGGTGAGCAGCGATCTTCATCAGCTACCTCCAGACCGCGCCACAATGCGGTTGAACTCGGAGTGGAGACCTGTGTAGGTGTCGGCGGGACAGGAGTTGCAGTCACAGTCGGTTCGGACGTAGCCGTTGGTGTGGGCGGCAGTGCTGTGGCTGTCGCCATTGGTGTTGGCGTGGACGGGATGCGTGTTGCAGTCGGTTCCGGCATCTGGGTCGGCGTGGGTGTAGGCGGCCTCGCAGTGGATTCCTCGATACCAACTTCAGGTCCCTCGAGTCCATCCGCGCCAATCGCCCGCACCCGATACCTGTATTCCGTACCTGGCTTAAGTCCGGTGTCAGAAAACGTCGTTTCCGATACAAAATGGCGCTCGTCAGGTCCGAAGGACACATCCTGTAACACCTCGTACTGCTCTATCTGGACAGAGTCAGCATTCGCCGGTGGGTCCCACCTGAGTGTGATCGAATCTTCGGAAACATTGGCAATTCTGAGATTCAGCACGCCGCCCGGTTGTGAAACAGGAGTGGTAGCTGGAGATTCCGACGACGATGGTGTAGAAGTAAGCGGCATAGGAGTTCTGGTCGGCTCAGGCGTTGGCGGACTCAGCGTGACCTCTTCAATTCCGACCTCAACGCCCTGAATCCCCCCAGCGCCAATCGCTCTCACCCGATACCTGTGCTCGGTACCCGCCTCGAGTCCCACGTCGGTAAACGTAGGTTCCTGCACGAAGGTTTGCTCGTCAGGGGCAAAGGACACATCCCGCGTCACTTCGTATCGTTCTACTGGAACCAAGTCGGCGTTTAAGGGAGGGTCCCATACGAGCGCGACAGAATTCTCGGACACATTGACAACGCTGAGATTCTGTACAGCGCTTGGATAGACGACGGGAGTGGCTACTGGCGGTACAGGAGTCGCAGTAGGCTGAGGCGCTGGAGGAGAGATAGGCATTTCCGTCGGCGCCGAGGGTGTCGCTGCCATGGGCACGGAAACTTCATCAGGTTCCGCGGAGCACGCGAGGATACCCAGAGTCAGCCCAATCATTACTACAGCCGACCAGTGAGCTCCCAGTGTAGCCGTTCTGACCAATAATCTGTCGCTGACCACTTGTGTCGCATCCGACTTGAACCTTCGCGGCAGGACCTCGAAAATTCGCAAATGGAGAACTCTTTTCCTCTATTGGGCGTCAAGCGGGCTCAGATCGAGCCCGCTTCTTTGCGCATGAAATACTGCCATCTCGACATCGCGCGCACGCCAAGTCCGGTCTGTGCGATCACTAAGTAGCTCAGCCGTGAATCGGCACCATTCATACCAAGACATGACAAAATTCCAGTGCCGATTGAGCCTGTCATCCAGCGCCGTCGCAGAGCGTCCAAACTCGGGCCCCTGTAAAAGGAGTGGGCCTCCGACCTGAGCATAGCTGAATCGCGAGGCGTTCGTTCGTGCCCACCTCGCGACTTGCGTGTCAACCATTGGGAAATTTAGTGGATCGATAAACGCCGGAAATGTTGCAGCAGTGGCAATCATATAGCCGAACAGCTTGTTTCGGAGGTTCCGGAATGATTTCTTGTCGAGAGTATCCATATACTCGTGGCACAGACCCCACAAGTCACTAGCTGACACACCCGTCTTTTCCACATTCGTTATCGTCCTTGTAGCTACGGCGTCCCTCCTGAATTCTTGTGAGTACATTTTCCAAAACACAACCTCGTACCATGCCTCAAGGTGATGGGGCGCCAATTTCCTAAATCTGTCTTCGAATGCCGTTGTCTCACTTGGGCATCCGGCAACAAGGTCCTTTTCGAACCAGCCCGGAAATTTTCCTGCATACTTGAATTTCCGAAGGTCAACAGGGTATGCGTATGACCTCAGCGCTCCTTCCCATGATTCAGTCATGTCTGTGTTTCTCTCGTTGGTTTGAGTCATTGTAATTGCCTCATGCGAAATGGCTAGACTGACAACAGGTAGCCAGGCTTGGATGAGTGAAGAACATAGCTGAATTCCATTGTCTGACTACCATTTACTGCTGAATCTCAAAGACCATCCAACCGGAGCGGTTCGATCTGCCTGTCCACCATTCGCCCGGCGATGTGTTCACAACCGTGGGAAGATAGACCTGCTCTGCATCGGAAGGACGAATAATCAATGCGAATGGTTCTCCACTTGACACCATCTGGGACGCATAGAGTTCGTCTCCCTGCCAATGATTTCCCCAGTCCAGTCTCAGGCGGAGCTTTCCCTCTTGAAGATCGTACTCTAGCTCCTCGTCGCCCATTACCATAGAAAACCATCCATCGGGACTGGTGACCCCCAGGAATCGTTGCTCAGGCTTCTGACTAGAAGCTAGCTCTGCTGTGCGGGCAGGCGCAATGTAAAACACAGCAAAGGTGCGTCCAACACCTTGGGTGGATACAGAGACATCCCTGGGTATGGAACTCAATGACGGATTGGCGACATTCACTTTCCTAGCGATCTCGCTGGCGATATGTGCCAGACTATCTGACGATGAGTTCAGCGAATATATCCCTGCAAGCGAGGGAGCTAGATTCAAGATTTCATCATGGGTCAGTCGATGCCAAATGGGGAGAATGACATCCTCGCCGGCCATCTGTCTCTCAGTTAGGCCATCCAATTCATACTGCGTCCAGTTCTTTTGGAAGAACGAAGGGGATAACACAACGACTCCGAATCTGCTGTGTACCAAGCCATCATCGATTCTCCGGCGCAGGCTGTCTCCTACAGTAAATTCAAATTCGTCGTACCACACCGTCAGTCCTTCTTTAACCAGAGCCTGTGCCAGTGGTCGCACGAAGTCATCTTTGTCTTCCGAGGCATGAGAGATGAAGATGTCATATTCCCGATCAACGCCTCGATTCCTATGACTCAGCATCGGTCACTTTCTCCTAAGCGGCAGGCAACTCCGGGAGTCCCTCAATAATATCCACCGTCTTGACACTCACGGTAACGATGCGCTTTATCAGGTCGAGGATATACCGCGGTTCCCCACGCTCCAGTCCCCAATCGTTCGGGTCGTTCACAATTCCACTAGGTTTATCTGTCTTGATGTAGTATCGATCCACCAACCAACGTAGAGCGGAATATTGTCCGAGGATGTATCTGTGAGCTTTCTCGGGGATACCCTTGAGAGTAATGTAGTCGTTGTACATCAGCGCAGATTCGTCCTCAACTCCACGCTCCTTAGGATGTTTCATCTTTTTCGTGACCCGGTAGATACTCTCCATGTCTGGACTGCCATTAACCTCCTCCTCCAGGGGATAACGATCCACACCCTCGTAGTTTATGTGCAGGTGGGAGAGCGTCTTTCCTGCATCCACAAATGCGCGGAAGTCCGCAAGGGAAGCCGCCATCGGTAAGCGAGCAGCCTCCTTGTTCAAATTAGCAGCATACCTACTCCGATAGTCCTCGTGGTGCAATATCCCATAGACATAATGGAAGAGATCGTCATCGGTGATCCCTTGGTCGCCTAGGTGGTCCCTAAACTTCTTTAGCATCGCTGGGTTGATGTTACTTACCTTCTCATACTCATGATTGAACATATCCCTCTCGTAGGTCCATCTAGGTAGAAACTGTGTGTCGCCAATCGTATGGAGATTCGGCAGACTATCAATCATCAGACATGACAATGGATTATTCTTGTCCTTAGCATTGATGACAATACCTTTGTTCGATAGTCCCATCGCCGGGAATATTCGGTCCAATTGCCCAACTTCTTCGTTAGCGCTACGGTCAAAGTAAGTATTTTGTTTTACGAATGGCCTGTACTCACTCAGCATGATGCGATTACTGTCATGCACCAACTTAGTTCCATTTCTCGCCATACGGAGAGATTTACGTGTCCAGCTAAACTCCTTGGGATTCCTCACCGGGCTGCTGGTTGGAATCTGACGATTATACGAATCCATCATGGAGCGGGTGTTTCGAGTAACTTTTTCTTCACTGAACCCATACACCCAAGGGTCGCGGTTAGTACTCACACCAGCGCTGTTTAATATGAATGCTGAATTGTCCTCACCATACAGGGGCAGCAGATTCTGGAATCCTGGGTCCCGCTGGTTGATCCAGTCTCCATGATCATCAGGTACAATTTCCCTCCAAGGCACAGATGTCTTGTGATTATCATTGAGAAAATGAAGTTTGACGTCACGGGATCTATCGGGCAAATCGATCATGTCGTAATAGAAAAGCCGACCCCTACCCTTTAACTTACCGGGCAGTTTGACAAGCATGAGGATGGATGTACCTGATTGAGTCCCCGACTGGAATATACTGTCCCCCTCTTGGAGTCTCCTAGCCTTCGGCAGGTATCCCCCACTGACAACCGTTCCCCGCAAGTTCATACAATAGACCTTATGGAACTCCTTCATGAGAATCTTGCGAAGGCCTGAGCCAGATTGTCCATCAATATACCCACCGTTGGTAACAAACGCGACTATGCCGCCTTTCTCACGTTCTTGAATCCTGTCCGAGGCCATGCGGATCGCCTGAACATAGGTGTCATACATGTTTCTGCTCAATTGAGCTTCAGAGACCTCGGCATAGGTTTCTGAAATCCTCGCGCGAATCCCTGGATAAATCCGATTTCGGTTATCGTCGTTCTGTGCCCTTTGACCGACAGACCAGGGTGGGTTACCTATGATGACCTGTATGTCCTTTTCGTTCTGAGACTTCATCCGGTTACTATTGGCCACGAGAAATTCAGACCTCAATCGCGGCGCAATCCGTTCTTCTTGAGCTTCGAAGGAGTCAGCGAAAACTACGCCGTTGAACGGCGTGTAGGCGGTGGCCTGCGCCATGTCATGAAAGGTCATCTCTATGTTGACCGTGGCTATGTAATACGCTAGCAGCATTATCTCGTTGGCGTGCAGCTCCTGAGTGTACTTCCGAACAATATCTTCAGGCCTGACCAACCCGCTGGACAGCAGGCGAGAGATGAAGGTCCCGGTCCCCACAAACGGGTCAAGTACGTTCACGCCCTCGTCACTCAGGGACGCGCCGAATTCCTCGTTCAGGATGTCCTCGACCGACCTGATGATGAAATCCACCGCCTCGACAGGGGTATACACTATGCCGAGCGCGTCCGAGTCCTTGGGGAACGCTGTCTTGAAGAAGTCCTGGTAAAGGTCGGCGATGATGCGCTGTTTCTTCTCCGCAGTGTCAACATAGCGGACACGACGCTGGACGCTCTTGTAGAAGTTGGCCAGCTCCTTGGTCTCGCTGTCGGTCCCATGCTCGAAGCGCAGTGTCCTCACCATGCCGTCCATGGCGCGCGACACCGGATTGTTCTGCGCGAATTCGAATTCCGAGAACAGCGCGTCGAATATGGGCCTGGTAACGAGGTGTTGAGCAAGCAGGCTGACGGCCTTTTCGTCGGTGATGCCGTCGTTCAGGTCCCTACGAAGAGCTGCGTGGAACTTGGCGAACTCCGACCGCACACCATCCCTGTCGGTGGCGAGCAGCCCCTTGATTCGCTCCTCATACTGAGCGTTGACCCGGGCCGTCTCCTGCGCCCACCTGGTGTAGTAGTGCTTATCGGTCAGGCTATCGACGATCCGCGCGAAGATGGCCTCCCGCACCGTATCCGATACTTCCAGCTCAAGTTCGGGCTGAAGAGCTGCTTCTGCGCCACCGGCTACGCCACCCGATCCGTTGGTTCCGTTAGTTGACCCTGATCCACTCCCGAAGATAGAAACCGATACCTTCCTGTTGTCTCTCAGGTCGGCTTGGTTGATCGTGTCGTAGAAGTCCTCGTCGTGGGACTTCAGCGCCTGGAGAACCTGAAACGTCGGGTTGAACCTCCTGTCGAGTACGATCTTCTCGTAATTCTCCGTCGGTGGCACCGTGATCGGGATAACGATATAGCCGAATTTCTTGCCCGGAGATTTACGCATCGCCCGGCCAACAGCCTGCACGACGTCTATCTGCGAACGTCGGGGCGACAGGAACAGCACCGCGTCCAGCGCCGGAACATCAACCCCCTCGGTCAGACACTTGGCGTTTGAGAGCACGTGGCACTCGTCCCCACCGGCGCGCAGCCAGTTCAGTCTCTCGGCTCGAACCAGTGCGTTGTCCCTGCCATCAATATGGTTCGCCTGATACTGTCTGCTCTTCTCGTCCGCTTCGTAGCTGCCGGCGATCTCATTGAAGGAGTCTCTGAACGCCTCAGACTCCTTGATGCGGCTGGCGAAGGCCACGACGCTCTGCATTGGAGCCGGGTCCTGCTCGAACTGCTCATACGGGCTCTTCTGCTTGGACATCGCGTTCAGGCTGGCGATGATCTTGCCGGCGTCGTTCAGGGACAGATCCAGGTCGCCATCGCCAAGAACCTTCTGGAAGTCCCTGGAGACGGCGGATTCCTCAACTCCGAACACCAGCACTCGGTAGTCGCATAGCTGGTCGGCCTCAACCGCCTCGGCGAACGTGAATCGGTAGAACTCCGTCCCATAAATATCCTCATCGTCCATAGACGCAAGGGTGGCATCGGCGGTCATAGCCCGCCGCTGACTCTCCTGTCCATAGATGCGGGGAGTGGCGGTCATGTACAGCCGCTTGTCCGCCCTGATATAGCGGTTCCGGTGGACCCTAACGAAGTGGGACTCGTCCTGTCCTGCCAGGGTGGCGCCGGTGGTGCGGTGCGCCTCGTCACAGACAACCAGGGAGATGTCGCCCAGTCCGAGCTTCTGCGCCTTGCTGATGACATCAAGGGACTGGTAGGTACTGAAGATCACGGTCCTGCGGTCAGGCCGGTGACTCTTCTGCACATTGGTGAAGAGCGTCTCTGCATCCGTCGTGGCTGGAGCTACAAGGTCATACAGGCCGGTCTCGTTGGTATCCTCGTCACCGATCCTGCCGGCTCGCGTGTCGGAACAGACCACGTGTATTCGCATCGGCTCGGTAGCTTCGTTGCTCCATTCGCGGATGGACTGGGATACCAGCGTTATTGACGGCGCAAGGAACAGCACAATGTCTCCCGGCTTTGTCTGCTGCTCGGCTATCCTGAGTGCGGTGAAGGTCTTGCCCGTGCCGCAGGCCATGATGAGCTTGCCGCGAGCATGGTCCCTGAAACCTTCCAGCACGGCATTGATGGCCTCGAGCTGGTGCTGCCGGGGCGACTTCTGCTCGCGCTGGATCATCTCTGTGGGACGAGAGACGTCGTACTGTGTCCAGTCAATCGAGGAGTTCTCGAAGTCCTGAACACCTATGCGGGCACTCTCTTTTTCCTGGTTCAGGGCCTCCTCGGCGTTGCCGCTCCATCGTTCAGTGGTGCTGACGAAGAGTAGCTTCGAAAAGCGTGGACCTCCTTCGGTGTATATTCCGGCCGCAGTGACGAAGGTATCCACATCATCCTTGCTGATAACGGAGTTCGGTCCGTAGAACTTGCACTGAATGGCGGTATAGTCGCCATCGTCCACGTTCTTGGCCACCAGATCGATGCCGGTGTCGGTGCGTCCTCCACGCTCCGGCCATTCGCTCCATAGCCAGACCCCGTCGAACTGCTCGCGGTAGAGGGCGTCCTCCTCGAAGAACGTCTTCGCTAGTTCTTCGAAAAGATCTCCCTTTTCCCGTGTGGTCTTCGCCCTCGCGTCCAGCGCTCTCAGCACATCTCGAAACGGGCTGCTTCCGAACATCTCAGATTGGCTGCTGGGCATGGCGTGATCATCCTTTTCCGTCAGAATTGTCACATGATGGGGTAGACACGTCCCTTAGTTAGGTCTGTCCGTCATAGAATACAATACCGATACAGCGAGAGATTTTCCATGATGAGGGCGCATCAAGACGATTAGGTTGATTCTGAAGAAAGTAACAGCGCAGATGATAGACCCCTGTTCTGCTTGGCTGTCCACTTTATCATTCTGGACTTCGAGGACACCCAACACAGACTCTAAGAGGTAGGCAGCGACGACACTTTCACGTTCTCCCACGGCGCGTAGCGCGACTCACCGTACATTCTCGAAAGCGCGCGGCACAAGCTCGGACTGCAGAGCAGGGACTTCAGCACGACTAGGAGCTCGATATTCCCGTGTACATCGTGAATCCCGCTGCGGGAGTCCGCCCAAGGAATGGAGGATGTGTAGATAGGCGCTACTCCGATATAATTGTGCCTGAGGCAACGACAGACTTCGGTTCCACGGGTCAGGTGAGTAGAAGACACTTGGCAGGGCACAATAATCGTCCCACAACAGATACTTCGCGAATTGGGCACACCCCTCATAGGAGGTGGATAATTGGCAGAGGCATACGAATTGAATGGGTGGCTCGCCTTTGACGAGCTAGACAGTGGTGGTGCCGCCATCGAGCAATCCTTTGTCATCGGATACAGATTCCTAGACAATCGCAGTGAGGTATGGACGAGAAGATTTTCCAGATTCAAGAACGACTATCGCCCATCTCTAAATGCCGGTGCCTCTATTCTCAGAACCGCGATGCCTGTTTTGCTGGATGCCCTCGGACTCGAGGGCGAGGATGTGACTCTCATTCCCGCGCTGAGGTCTGGAGAACGAAGGGCACCCGTTCGAGGAGTCCTGCCCCTGATTGCAGAGTTCTGCGCTAAGGGGTGCGGAAGTGAATTTCGCCTAGACTTACTCAGGAAAAGACCCCACAGCAGATTGCACGGACGATTAAGAACTGCTGCGGAGCGCGAGGATATAATCGAAGAAGCGAGGTACCGTGCTGGAGAAGTTGAATCCCAAAACATATTCATCCTCGATGATTTGATTACTCGGGGCACCACGCTCTCCGCAATCGCCTCAGCTATAATCAGATCGAATCCGGGAGTAACCGTGTACGGAATGGCGCTGGCTAAGAATGACCGACAGCAGTATCTAATGGACTTCGATCAAGCCTATACGAACGACCATATACCATCGGAATGGGGAGAGATCTGGACCAGATACGACAAAGGGTGACAGCGATGATTCAAAACGACACGTCTCTGAGTGACGCTCAAATCCTCACATCCCTGGTGAGGCTAAAAGGCGTTGGAAACAGGAAGGCGCTTGACCTGCTGGCTGCCATGCCGGAAAGACGCGATTCGACTGATACGCACCAAGTCTTCATATCCTTCGCCAGAGATTATCCCGGGACTGAGAAAGCGCACGAAGATATATGGAACAAGAGCGTCCAACGTGTGCAGGATAGCCATGACATTGGCGTTAGAATAATCACATTCAACGATTCTGAATACCCGGAACGCCTTAGACGAACCCCAGATCCGCCAGCAGTTCTCTTTGTGAAGGGTCAGGTAGAAGCTCTCCATCAGCTATGCAGCGTAGCGATAGTCGGGACTCGAAAACCTTCCATCCGTGGAGAGAGGGCTGCGTGGAAGGCAGGCACACTAGCTGCCGAGTCAGATGTGTCTGTTGTAAGTGGGCTGGCCCTGGGATGCGACGCGAGAGCGCACGGAGGATGTGTGGAACGGGAAGGAATCGGAGTTGCTGTTCTAGCCCATGGACTGGATAGAGTTTATCCTGCCGCCAACCGGGATCTTGCGGAGCGGATATTGGAATTCAATGGCTGTTTGGTCAGCGAATACCCTGTTGGCGCAGGGCCGTCGAAATGGGCATTCGCATACAGGGATCGCATACAGAGCGGCCTTTCTGACCGCGTTCTGGTTATCGAAACAGATGTAAAGGGCGGCACCATGCACACTGTCAGGTATGCCAAGGAACAAGAACGTCCTCTCGGCTGTATCGACCTGCCCGCCAGAGGCAACCGGAAACTGATCGGAGAA
This sequence comes from Dehalococcoidia bacterium, assembly GCA_965202965.1. Classification (GTDB taxonomy): domain Bacteria; phylum Chloroflexota; class Dehalococcoidia; order Lucifugimonadales; family UBA1123; genus VXRN01. The sequence continues at coordinate 129,819 of CBDBCQ010000002.1, forward strand.
GAGACAGCGACCAGCATTTACGACGAGGAATCCCTAAGTTACTTTCTCACCGGAAGTGTCGCCCTTGCTGAAGAGTACCAAGAACCAGCACTTGATTCAGAGGAAGTGAATAGCATTGAGGACTCGGGACAGATGCGTTGGACCTTCGGGAGTGCTTGATGATCATCTTTGACTTCGATCAGACCCTTGTTGACACGAGTTCAGTGGAGCACCTGAGAAGAGCGCGCAGATGGCGTGAGGTAAACGCGAGAGCTGATGCTCTGTCCCCTTATCCAGGAATCACTGAACTCATCGTCAGCTTGCATGAGCTACATCACGATCTGGCGATACTTACAACCAGTCCAAGTATGGTGCCCGAGAGCTTCGTGCGTAGATACAGCTGGCCTATCGAATTGGTCATCGGGTATCACCAGGTTTCACGCCTTAAACCAGATCCAGAGGGCCTGTTCATAGCATTGGAACACTACGAAGCAGATGCTGGATCGTCATTTCATGTGGGAGACAAAGCCGATGATACGCGGGCTTCACACAGTGCTGGCGTTGTTTCCATTGGGGCAGGATGGGGAGCAGAGGATCTCGATTCATTGCGAGCATCCGAGCCGGATCATCTATTCATGTCAGTGGCTGAACTCAACGAATTTCTTCACGAGTCCCTCACCGATACTTAGGATATGAATGCCGTCGGATCAGAATGCCTGTGATCTGGTATCGATTCGTCGAGAATATGGACAAAGTAGCTTCATCTACTCCATCGGGGTGTCACAGAATATCCAAGTCGGAAGCCACAGGACGAGGAAGTTAACAAACCCGTAGCCGAGGAATTTAAGCAATCTGTCAAGCAGAGCCAGTTTTCCTTGAAGCCGCTGCTGTTCCCTGTGCATGTCCTAGTAGCTGGCACAGAGCAGACAGACTTGAACTATCAGGACTATTCCCACCGTCGCCGCACATGGGATCATGCCAATGATATATCGACGGGGAACTCCCACCGCCACGTCCAGACTGTAAACGGTTGAGTAATATTGTCCCAGGCAGGCAGCTCGACAGCTTGAGTATGGCGGAGTAAAAATTATCCTGTCTCTTTAGTTCTTCCTGGATGCGACGGCTGAACTTCAGGTAGGGGCTAATCAGCAAAATGCGCCCGGTCGTACCCTGATGATCTCGTCGAGACAGTGCGACACCCCGTTGGTGCCGTAGAATTTGGCCATATTTCGTAACCTCCACTACGGATCGAGGGCAAACACGCCCTATGTTATCATCGCCGCCTACCCCGACCGCGCCTGCTGCGCCATCCTCGGCTGGGATCGCGCTTGTATCCACATTGGACCGAGGAAAAACTCTCGCTGCACGCGAAGAACGGACCGTATGGCCCCTTCCTTCGAACCAGCACCCCGAGCCCGCACTGTGGACACGCGGCGGGAGGGCTCTTGCAGCCGGAGTTGGTGCAGGACGACTGTCCCTTCTCCACAATTACGACGTAGCCCTGACCGCAGCCGGTGCAGATGGGCGCGATACAGCCGCACTCCTGCCCGCGGGAGCACCTCAGACTCCGCCCATGGCGCGCCGGAACGAGCTTGCCCCCGCCGCACCTCGGACACTCAGGGGCGAACTCGCCCATCTGCCGCAGTCCCTTAGACTCCTTGAGCAGCTCCGTAACGAACGGCGAAGGGTGTCGCTCGTCGGTAACGAGATACACTCCCCGCCTGGCGCGCGTCAGGGCGACGTAGAATAGCCGCCTCTCCTCTGCGAACGGATAGGCCCCCTCCCCGCCTGCGGGAAGGGCCAGCGTCAGAAGCGGGTCGTCCTCGACCCGGGACGGAAAGCCATGGTAACGGTCGGTCAGGTCCAGGACGATTACGAAGTCCGCCTCGCGTCCCTTGGCCGCGTGGACAGTACTGAATTCGATGCCCAGCGAGCCGTCGTCCGCTTCCTTCGGCATGTGCTCCCTGCTGCGCCTGTACCGTCCAAGCGCGAGTACCGATCCGCTGTCGACCTTCAGGTGGTCCCTCATGTCCTGAAGAGCGGTCCTCAGCCCGCTCGCCGGCGTTCGGGCGGATACGACGGTGATGCCGCTGTCGGCGGTAGAACCGAGCGAACGCAGCGGCCTCTGGGTCTGTCCGGGATTCCTCCTGACGAAGGCGGAGGACGGGTCGAGGATTCCGTCTCCATAGCGAAACGTCCGGCTCAGGGTCCTCTCCTGTACGAAACCGAGGCGGTCGCCCGCGTTCCGCATGATTCCGACGTCGCTGCCGGCGAAGCGGTATATGGACTGCCAGTCGTCTCCGACGAGGAAGTAGGCCAGGCCGGGCTTCTTCAGCGAGGAGAGCAGGTTCATACGGCCTACGGATATGTCCTGGAACTCGTCGACCAGAACGTAGCGGTATGAGTGCTCCCACCTGCGGTCCGACACCAGCCGCGCCGCGCGGTTTATGAGGTCGTGAAAGTCCACAGCCCTCTCGTCCCTCAGCGCCGCCTCGTAACGACAGCGGACCTGCTCGAACACGCCCAGGAATCTCCTACCGCGCTCCTTGTCGCCCAGGCGCTCGATTCGAGCTGATAGTACGTCCCCGGTGAGCTGTCTCTCCTTGACGTGGTTCAGGAACGTGGCGATGAGTCCGGCGAGCCAACTGATGCGACGCTGGCCGAGCCTTTCGACCAGCGCCTCCACAGACTGGCGCTCGAATCTGACTCCCCTGCCCTCCAGGTTCTTCCTGAGTTCGGTGAGCAGCCTGTCCTGGCGACTCTGCCAGCTGTAGGTCTCCACGAGGGTCGTGCCGTACTGTTGGTGTATGGCCCGCTTCCACTCCACTCCCTGCAGGTAGTTGGACCAGCCCTCGGGCGGCTGTCCGCTCTCGTCCAGAGCGAAGTGCTCGACGTATATGTCGTGCTCGGGCAGGTAGAAGTCGGGCCGGTACTGGCTGTGCCGGCGATCAGCCGTCTCGACCGGGTAGTTTCGCTCGTACCGGAAGCGAACTCCGTATTCGGTGAGGTGGTTGGCGATGAGCAGTTCCTCGAAGCTCCTGACCCTGTCGCCGCTCAGCGCCCTGAGCTCCACCTGGCGGACATATTCGTCGTACTCGGCGGGAGTCTTGAAAGAGAAGGCCGAGCGGTAGGACGCCTGGTGGTTCGCTATGAATTCGAGTACCTCCCTCGCCTGGCCGGGATCGCGCAGGAGCGACTTCAGGATGCCGTCGAAGGCGCGGAGCGACGTGTAGCCGTCGCTGGCGAGTCTCGAAATGGACGGCGCGGAGTTGCCGGCCTCGGCGATGATCCTGCGACCGAGCGCGTGGAAGGTGAAGACCGCCGCGCCGCGCAGGTCCCCGGACAGTCTCTCCCGCACCTCCTCTGCGGCCTTGCGGTTGTAGGCTATGACGAGTATCTCTTCAGGAGGCGCGTCCATGTTGCGGACGAGATGAGCGACCTTGCCCACGATTACGGAGGTCTTGCCGGTTCCGGCTCCGGCGAGTACCAGCGTCGCGTCCTCGTCGGTAGCTATGGCCTCCGCCTGCTCGTCCGTTAGCCGGACCGGAAGCGCGGCGTGCCTGACGCCCGGCAGGACGCTTCGCACGTAGGCGTCGTTGGTCTTTCCGCGCGCATCCTCGAATGTCGAGCGCTCTTCCAGGGGAGCCAGGAAATCCAGCAGCCGGGCTTCTGAGGCGGCGAGGCTCCTGCGGACCTCGCGCCCAAGCCCTCTCAGACCTGTATGAAGGGAGGCATACAACTTCTTTCCCTCGGAGTGGCGGGTGTAGCGTGCATCAGTGAGAGTTCGGGATACGGACTCCACGAGAGCCGACAGAGGTTCCCTGACCGTCGAGGCGTACCTGGCAACCTCATCGCGGCACCTCGCGCGTATCTTCCGGGCATCCTCGTGCGGCAGTCCGCCGACGGAATATGAGGACCCGTCGGTCAGACTGAAAGAGATGCTACTCCACAGCAGGCCACGCTCGAGCGCGATGTCGTCGAATTCGTTGACCGGCAGTTCGGCGGTCGTTATTCCGGCGGTGTCCTGGATGAGTATTGCGCGCTCGGTCACTTCGATCCGGGACTTGCGGGGAGCGGTCAGGCGATGCAGCCTGGAGGTTTCGGCGGCAACTGTCGCAGGATCGTATAGAGCGGGGTCATACATGCGAGTTCAGATTAAGTTCGAGGCGCCGTGCGCCGTGTTTGAAAGCGGCCTGGATGGTACCACGCCTCCTTTCGGTAGGCTAAGCGGCGCTGAGGTCTGTGTTCGGGCATCCGACAGGAAGACTACTGAGGCACCCCGCTACTCTCTGCCCTTCTATGTGTGGCATAGTGACCTTGAGCCTTGTATGGGAAATGGAGTCATCACATGGCGGACTTCGGAACTGTTCAGAACGTAGACCTCAGCGACGTGTGGCCGCACGAGTTGGACTTCTCGAGATGGCTGGCCGAGAACATAGAGGTCCTGGATCAGCAGATGGTGTTCGATATAGACCCGAAGTCCGTCCGGCAGGAAGTGTCCGCATGGAACGGAACGCTGCGGGTGGACCTGCTCTGCGAAGCCATATTTCCAGGATCCGATGAGCCCCTTCCCGTCGTTATCGAGAATCAACTGTACGCTGCCGACGGCGACCACCTGTCCGGTCTGGTCCAGTACATCGTTGCGTTCGAGGCCCAGGGCGCGGTGTGGATAGCAACCGAAGCAAGCGCGGGCTATATGCGGGTTGTGGAATGGCTGAACGACGAGACCAACATCACGGCCTACCTCTTCACCATGGAGGTCATCAGGGTGGACGACTCCAGGCCCGTTCCACGGCTTGTCCGAAGGGTCGGCCCGGACCCCGCTCTGACGCGCGAGGGCGGCGGACGATCCACCAGTCCTGAGCGCTCCCAGAGATACAGGGACTGGTGGGGGCGCGTCCTTCCGGTCTTGGCGCGAGAGTGCGCTGAATTCGGCATCTGGAAGGATGATCTTCGTCCCAGGGCAGAAGATATGAGGACCGAGTATCCAAGTGAGGATACTCCCATAGGATTCTACGTGCGGGTGATGGAGAGCGACTCCAGGGCGGGCATCTGGTTTTCCGGGAGCAAGGACTGGCGCGCCCACTCGGAATACTACTTCGACCGTCTTTTGGAGATGAAGGACGACCTAGAACAGTGCTTCGGTCAAGCTCTGAAGTGGGTACAGCGAGGCACTCAGCGGTACATCTATTGGGACAACTCCGATTCCTATGGATTTGCAGGGAATGACCCCGTGAGACAGACCCGAGAGGCCGAGGCCATAGCCGACGCGATGAAGAAGTTGGTTACTACCTTGAACGCAGCGATGTCAGGTATTGAGCCATACCAGGATTCGTGAGCGCCACCACCATCCTATGAAGTATCCGCTGTGTGGAGGAAGTGGACTCGGCATCTAGGACTGTGAAACAAACTCTGGTAACTGCGAAACGAGTTCTTCAAGGTCCGGAACCGAACGCGCCTCGTTCGCCCTGACGAATAGCAACTTCACATCCTTCACATCCATCCCGGTGGCATTTCCGACAGCCGAAGCATAGGCCGCGCCCTGCCACCCGTAGAGGTCCATCTTGGCCGACAGCGCTCCGGCATTGGGAACGTAGTCGGACTTGTGGTCCACGATCACCAGCTTGCCGTCGTGGTCCTGGTAGAGCAGGTCGATAATCCCCTCGATGACGACATGGCCTCGGTCGGTTTCTATCTTCCCGGCAACAGGGATCTCGGACCACAGACGCGGGGCCCTGAACGCAGCTTCCACGGTAGGATGGCGCAGCGCCCGGTTTGCCAGTGCAACCAACTCGCCCCGGCCCGAAGACACGCTGTGCGCGGCGGCATAGGTCCCCGCCAGGTTATCGATCACGTGGCCAATGTTCGGGAGAAGATCGTCCACCGAGGAACCTTCGTCGAGCGGTAACTGTCCTGAGAGCATCTCAACAACCTCCTGCAGCACGGCGTGGAGCGCGCTGCCGAACGCGGTCCCTCCCCGTCCGCGGATGATCGAATGTTCCTCATCCCGCTCGGAGTCCTTGTCCTCCATCTCCTCTGTATCAGCGACGCTCCTGGCGGTCCTTGCCAGTTGCGTAGCGGTCACCGCTGAAGGAAGCGACCTCTCTCTGATGACACGGTTCCGCTCATCGAGCCAGGTATCGGGATCATAGTCATCGACCTCTACCGAATCGGGCACGTCCGGTATCAATTTCAGATTGTCATCCGAATGGGCAGAAGCCTCTTCGTAGAGTCCCTCTAACTGCGGCAAGTGTTCTTCGATTTGAGACGTTACGCCCTTCGACTGGTGGTTGCCCGGGGTAGTGGACCTATACATGCTGACGAAGAGATGGTCACGCGCCCGCGTTGTTGCCACATACGCGAGACGGACCTGCTCCGCCCCGCCGTGGGCGTCTTCTATCTCCTGCAATCCAGAGTAGCCCTGCGACGCAATCGAGCCCAGTTTCAACTCGGCCGTGCCTGCGTGGGGGTCGAAGAACAGGGGCTTGTCGTTCCGCCTGGGGTCCTGGGCAAGACCCAGGACGAACACCACCGGGAACTCCAGCCCCTTGGAGGCGTGCATCGTCATTATCCTGACCGCATCGTCGTCGGTGTCGGGGACGACCACCTCCGCTATCCGGGCGCGCTCCTCCTGCTGTAGTTCCACCCACTGGATGAACTGGTAGAGATTCAGGGGCTGGGAGTTGGAACTGAGTATGCGCCCGAATTCCAGCGTTCTTGCCTGCTCGGTCAGAAAGCGCCGCCTGCGCCAGGTCTCCCTCGGCCTGCTCTCGGCAAGGTCGAGCTCGTCAAGCCGCCGCTCCAGTATGAACTCGGATATGAGACGCGAGACGCCTGCGGTCTGGCGCATCTCGCTAAATTCTCGCAGCTTGAGAAGTCCCGAGCGTACGCTCGACAACGAAATGTCACCGGCCAGGTCCTGGCGACGTGTCTCGCTACTTTCGTTGGACAGTACCCTGTCTCCTAGAAGCGAGGACATATAGTTCCAGGGACCGCGGGCATCGCGCCAGCGTAGCAGGTCCAGGTCCGAGCAGGCGAAGGCGGGGGAGCGCAGCGCCGCCACGACGGACACCTCATCCGAGGGGTCGTCGATGGCGCGCAGGCAGTTGAGCAGGTCGCGCACCTCCTGCGTGTCGAACAGCAGTGAGCCCCCTTCGATCCTGTACGGAACCCCGGCGATCTCCAGCTGTCGCGTGAGAACGTTCAATCCGGTTCTCGACCGTATCAGGATGCAGATGTCCTGGAGCTTCGCTCTCCTGACTTGCCCGAGATCTTTGTCATAGACCTTCAGGCCATTGTCGTCTGCTATCGAGTACACTATGATGTTGGCCAGGCGCTGCGCTTCCCGTCTTCGGGTTGGGTCGGCAGTCAACTCCACCGGCCCTCCAAAAGACTGCACCGCAGATTCTATATCCTCGTTCTGAAGCCCACCATTGGGCGTGAGCGGCGAGTATTGCGCCTGGATGCCCGGATCATGTTCCATGAGCCCGCACTCGCCGAAGATCGCGTTCACCCAGTCCAGTAGCGGCTCCTGGGAGCGGCGGTTCTCACGGAGCGACAGCGGCACGAGTTGGCCGCCGTCCTTCACGATCTGGGTCACACCCATGTCAGCCCCGCGGAAGCGGTAGATCGCCTGCTTGTCGTCGCCCACTACGAACAGCTTCCCCGGAGAGAGCGGCAGCGTGTGCCATGGACGATCCTTCACCTCCGCGTCAGGCTCGGCGGCCAGGTAGAACGCGATCTCGGCCTGCAGGGGATCGGTGTCCTGGAACTCGTCGATGAGGATGTGGGAGTAGCGTCGCTGGAAATAAGAGCGCGTGTCCGGGTTGTCCCTGAGTACGTTCCGCGCCCACACCAGCAGGTCCCTGAAGTTCGCCTCTCCGTCGGACCTGCGGACGGACTCGCACTCGCGTGCGAACCGCACCAGCTCGTTGAGTAGTGGAGCGAGCGGGGCGAACCGGACCACGGACTGGAAGGTCTGTCCAGTATCTCGGAACTCCTGCCTGACATCCTTCGGGTCAATCCCCCAGTTGCGCCTGGCTCCTACGTTCCTGTTGTAGTCAACGGGCTCACCATCATCCAGCGCCCTCTTTGCGGCGACTGGATCGTCTGCCACCCCGCCCACGGCTTCCACCGTCTGGAGCGCGCCAAGTAGCTGCTCGTAGAGCCTGTCGGACGTATTCGAGCATTCCTCTGCCAGATCGTTGAGCGTCTCCAGTGTGGTCGCGACGACGCTTCCCAGGCCGCTCTCCGCTATCTCATCACCGCCGGGAAATCTGTGCAAGTCCTCGGAGATTGCCTGGGCGACGGTCTTCCACTTCCCAATGTCGCCCTCGGTCTCCGCGAGGTACCGCAGGGAAGCTGCGAGTTCCGTCGAAATGTCGGCGTCGCGGGCAAGGGTGGTCTCCAGCCACCTATCCCATCGCTCATTGAACCGCTCGGAGTAGTCTATCTCATCGAGGTTCATCCAACCCGGCGGCAGTCCGGCGTCGAGCGGACGCTCGCGCAGCAACTGGGCGGCGAAGCTGTGAATGGTCTGCACCGATGCCTCGTCGAGTTCCGAGACGGCGCGCTCCAGACGCTTTCTGTCCTCGTCGGTCAGGTTCTTCGCGAGCATGTCCTGTTCGTTCTGGGGATTGCTCGCATCGAGTAGCTGCTCCAGGCGGGAGCGGACCCGCTCGGAGAGTTCTGCCGCCGCCGCCTCAGTGAACGTTATCGCGACGATGTCCCGCATCCGCGCGCCGCTCTTTACCAGCGCCACGACGCGGCTGACCAGCGCGTAGGTCTTGCCCGTGCCAGCCCCTGCCTCGATGATGAGGTTGGCGGCCAGGTCGTGTACGATCCTGTGAAGCGTCTGTTGGTCAGCCGTCTTCATCTTCTTCATCCATCATGGATGCCTTGTTGCCCAGCTGGTTGAACGGCATCGCAGCGGGATCCGCCCTGCCCTTCCGCTCCCATATCTGGCGCTTGCGCGCCGGGCATAGCTGCTTGAAGTCGCAGTAGTTGCAGTTCCCGCCCCTCTCGTCGCCGTCGCTCTGTTCCGGTGTGGCGGGGAACACACCCTGCCGCACCATTCCCATGATGAGCCCAAGCGACTCACGGAACCGATCCCTATCTTCCTCGGTGTATGTTCCGACGTCATGCGTGTGCCTGTCGTGAAGCGGGAAGCCGTACGAGGCAGAGACCGACTTGTCCGGATACATGACCTGGGCCGCCTCCAGGTACACCGGGAGCTGTAGCGCTCGGCCGTTGGCGACGCTGCGGTCCGGCTCTCCCCCGCCTCTCTTTTCCCGGTAGTAGTCAGGCTTGCCGGTCTTGAAGTCGCGTACCCTCACCTCGTCTCCAAGCATGTCCAGTCGGTCTATCTTCCCGCGGAAGTGGACCTCGCCGAAGCCCTCCAGATCAATTGATACGCCACCTGATCCTGGGTCAACGCCGAAGTCGACCTCCGCGTCAGAGCTCTCCGGTGTCCCGCCGAGCCATGCCCCCTCGACCGCGAGGAACTGCCTGAGCGCATCTCGAATCTTGTCCCTCTCGATCTCCCACAGCAGGTGGTATCCGGTCGCGCCTCGCGCTTCAGTGTTGTCGAACTCTTCCTCCGCAATTGCGAGCAATTCATCTTCGGTCGTGCCCCCGTCTTTCACGAAGCGCTCGAGTATCTCGTGAACCAGCAACCCTCGGTCCATGTTGGATAGCTCGGCTTCGTCGTCCTCAGCAGGGGCCGAGATGCCCAGTACCCTTCCGAGAAAGTACCTGTATGGACAGTTGGCGAGCGTTTCGAGCGCGCTTGGGGATATGGGGCTTTCCGCCGTGCCAGCATTTTCGAGTTGGAGACTCACGGGTCCGACTAGGCCGTCCCATTTGGACAGAATGTCGCCCGAGCGAGCGTCCCCGGCGCTGAGGGCGTTGACCATCCTGGTGTCTTGCGCTATCGCGGGATGTCGCTCTACGTTTTCGGGCGGAAGGCCGATCATGTGCGACAGATTGTAGTCGGATGCATCAGTGGGCTTCACGTCCGAACCGGCCAGATGCCTAAGTCCCGCCTCCCTCGAGGCGACGAAGGTAAGCCACGGCTTGCCATCCCTATCCTGCGTAATAGTCTCGTAGGTCAGGCGCTCGTCGGCGCCGGCGTTCTCGTGAAGAGTGTTCGCCGCCTCTATGAGCCACCGTGACGGATACGAAGCGGCGCGCTCCGCGGTCGCCGCAGGCCAGCTCAGTACCGCGCTATCGGCGGAGGCGATGGCCGAGAGGAAGTCGAAGCGCTCCAGAGCCATCTCCCGCTGTGCTCTTGAAGAACTGGCCCCGAGCCATGGGCTGGTCGCCGCGCGCGGTGGGAACTGCTTTTCCACCATGCCGACCACGTAAACCCTGGCGTAGTCCGCGCCCGCTATTCCGGCGGGAGGACCCAGGTACACTCCGCTTCCCACCGGCCTTCCCCTGTCCGAGACAGGGATCTGAAGGCCCTCCTGCACCACCTGTCTTAGTTCCTGGGCGTCGAAGGAGGTGTCCCACTCGTCGAGCTCTTCCAGGCTGTCAAGGAACTCGTCGATGCGCCGCCGGTCCTCGAGCGACTCCTCCCTCACCGCCCAGCGGTAGGATATGAGCAGATTCTTGAGCTTCGCGGACGCTGATCGCCAGGTTCCGCCGGTATCTACAAGATCGCCGAGGGATTGGGAAAGAGCGCTCACGAATTGATCCAGCTTCTTCGTCTGGCATCGCTCCTCTTGAACACGGGCAGGTACTTCCTCTTCGCGTTCCAGGTAGCGTGCCCCCTCAGTGCTGATATGAGCATCGAGGCGGCCTTCCCACATCTCGGGCGGACCGCCGGCCCTTGACTGCCTGGCCATTCTCGCCCACTGGGAGGCGGGGACTAGCTGCGACGAGGGGCCGTCCTCTTCTGACAGGTTCGTATTCCGGATGGGCGTCGAATTTATCCACTCGATGAACCGCTCCCGCTCGACGGCTCCATTCCCGCCCAGGTTGGCCGCCATATCCACGAGGCCCAGCAGGAGCAGGCCGGACGGTGTGTTCGCCAGGGTCCGGCGCTCGGTTCCAGAATAAGGTATTTCCGCGAAGTCCAACGCCTGCCGGAGCAGGCTTGCGTAAGGGTTGTCCTGCCTGTATATGACGGCGGTCCTGTGGAAGGGAAGATCGTCCGCCACGATGGACCGGACGACCGTCCTTACCTCTTCCTCGGGGTCGGGCGCGGCGGCTATGGACAGGCTATCGCCTTCCGCGAGGCGCTGAAGCGGTACCGAAATAGCAGGGGCAGGAATGTCCTGGTCGGTCAGTCGAAGCAGCAGGTCACGCACCGGCCCGTCGGATTCTTCGTCCCCTGTAAGGCCGAGGAGAACATCGCACTTGGATCGCTCCAGCAGGGCATTTGCCAGTTGAAGGTCGCCCTCCGACAGTCGCCTGGGCAGGTAGTAGATCACCTGGGGCAGTCGGCTCGGTTCGTGATGTCCCTCGGAGACGGCCCTCGCCGCCATTTCCGAGACTTCTGCCGGTGTGTAGTAGTCTCTGCGATGGACCAGGTCGAGGAATTCCTTCAGGAGACGCTCCACGAGCGTGTTCATATCGCTGGCGTCGCCATCGTCGGGTTCTTGCATCGCCGCTGGTTCCTGCATCTGCCTGAACGCGGCGGCCAGCGAGTATCGCATGAGGCGCTCGCCCTGCGAGTTGAAGCCGTATCGCCTCACGCTGTCTTCCGCTACCGTCCTCACAGCCTGGCGCTCCAGGAGTCTGGTGAGCGGTTTCAGGGATCGGGTGCGCAGGATAGGAGCAGCGATCTCTGCGGCGAGACGTCGGCCGGTCTGCACGGTAACGTTCATCATGCCGGACCCGCCCAGGTAGTGGCGCAACGCGGTTGCCACGTCGAGGTGGTCGGCGATGACGACGACCCTGGCGAAGGGATCTTGGGCCTGGGCGCGGCTGATGGCGCTGCGAAGTTCAGAGAGGCTTGAATCGCCGACGCTGGTTAGAGTTATGGGTGAAGATTCTTGAGTCATGAGTATAGGCAACTGCTACTGCGCATGAAACGGCGCACAGTTGGAGGCAGAGACATCATTGTAGCACCCGCGGAATGAAATCCACAGATCGAGGAGCCTGCGAACCCTACACACCCATGTTGAAGAGTGATAGCGGTCGGTTCAGGCGGATGTATTTCCGCATCACCGGGACAGCTAAGGGTGTGCCTTGAATACCTGCCTTCGATGCCAGTCGAGATATTCGGGAGCAGGCTGGTGGCCGCTTTCCAGTCCAGCAGGCACATAGAGACGCCCACCTTCAAACTGGCTGATAGCCAATTCTTTACCATGTCCTGTTAGATAACTGGAGACCAGGACCCTGAGATCCTCCTCCACTGTGAATGAGCCCAGGTCAAAGAGCTTATGGTGGAGCACGCAGAGCGCCAGACCGTTGCGGACTTCCGAAGTTCCGCCATATGCGTGCCAGTGAATGTGAGCCGCCTCCAATCCGACATTATGTTCCTGTAGCTCCAGAGACAGTTCGCAAACAGCGCAACTACCATTGTAGGCATCAAGTACCCGGGCCCTGAAGGCTCCGTTTCGTCTACGACGACGGACTGTCACCTCAACGATTTGCTCGTCATTCACAACCGAAGGGGCGAAGAATCCTGTCGCCCGCAGAATGTCATCGTGGAGTGAAGCAGGAAAGTGGGACTCAAGAAGAGACAGAACTACTCGCCACGCCAGATTTGGGTCATCTTGCATGGCTCTGTAGTAGGAGTCTTTGAGGCCGCCCATGATTCCATGCTCTCGTAGCATGGGAACGCGGGGAAATCCAGAGGAATCCAAGATGTCCAAATCCCGGATATCAACCTCCCACACATCATCGTTCTGCATTCGCCAAAATGGCTGTTCTGTAGGAACACTTCCATGATGAGGTCCGAACAAACGGATCAATTTGGTGAGTTCGGCATCTACGGAGTTAAATGCGACCATTCGCGGCTTGTCAGCGAGACATCGACCGATGACCCAAATCGCAAGCATCGGCTTGTAAGGAGCTCGGACACCATATCTGCTCCAAACTCTGAGGTTCTGGAACTTCGCTAGCAATTCCTCTCTATTCATGTTCATTTCCCAAACAATCCTGACTGGACAGAGCCCCTATCCAAAAGACTAGATTTCTGTAGGGTCCACGAAACGGGAGCTTCATTTTTGAGATTTCCAATCCCGGGCAGGATGCCATCGTTGAGCCGTCAGTTCCATCTTCTCACTGAGAATCAGGGATCAAAGGGGGCATTCAGACCTCAACTCACGAAATCAGGGTAGGAAGTGAATCCTCTCAATGCGCAACCCTTCAGTCAGAGCTAAGACTCTCTTAAGTCTGCCGCCGCCAATAGAACAACATCGTTTGGATGTCTCAAAGGAGAACAGCGCGCGGCAAGTTCATCATGCGCCTTCTGGCTCAGGGCGTCCAGCTGCTTCATTCTCCTCTGCCCGCTGATCGCAGGAATTGGCATCTGCCCTCCACCTGTCAATAGGTCATTGAAGAAATCGGGGTTACTTATGGCATTACCTCGCTCAGTTAAGTGAATTGGCACGAGCGCATCCCATCGAGGTAGACCCTGGTCGTCCTGCCAACGCATCTTGTATAGGGCAAGAGTGCCGCTCTTCGGCGAGGGCAAGCAGGCATATTCACCGCCGAACTCCGGAGACTGCGCCTTCTCAATGAGATCAAGGAAGAAGGGACTGGCAAAATCCATTGGAACAACATTTGCCGAATTCGCGGCAACTTCCCGATCAACCGTGATCCGCGCATACGCACCCCTCGGCGGAAACTCGGAGTACCGACCTCGAAGGTCCGCAGGGAGTTCCACCTCCAATGTCTTGCCGTTGTGAATCCGATTGCGGACTCTTATTCCCACGAAAGGCAACATCCCCTCGAGGAACGCAAGAACATCGCTGTCGCTGAAGCTGTGAAGTGCCGTCGTCTCATTGGGATCATAGCCCTCAACATGTGTAAACAATTGTTGTTGTTGGGATTGGGCTGCTCTTGCTCTTGTAATGGCCTCGTCTATTTCGGCATCTGTACGGCCTATGTCAAGCGTCCTGTTTGCCGACAGAATGGAAGCCATGTCTACTCTCTCCAGCAATTCTCCCATAATCTCCTGGTGGAGCCCTTCGCGGTAATCGTCTCCGACTTCCGCCATCGTCCTGGAAATCGTGTCTATGCGTTCCAGCATCATGCCGAGCGCCTGGCTATCGAACCCATCATCTGAGGTGAGATTGAAGACCACTACTCTCTCAGTCTGGCCGTATCGGTACAGTCTTCCTGAGCGCTGCACCAGCCGACTCGGATTCCACGGCAAGTCATAATTGACCATGATGTGGCAGTTGTGGTGAAGGTTGATACCTTCTCCGCCCGCCTCAGTGGAAATCATAAAACGGGCGGACTCATTGAATCTGTCTATTGAAGACCGCTTTTCGTCAAGCGACATGGACCCGTGAATCTGAGCCACCCCGGCGTTGGGATATCTTTCCTGCAGGACATTAGCAAGGTATTCCTGCGTCGCTCGATATTCTGTGAAAATGAGCAGTTTCGATCGGCTGCGCTGGAGAGGAGACACTATCTTGGACAGAAACTCGCTGAGCTTGAGGTCTCTCTTCCTGACCTGAGCGGCGTCCCCAATCAGTTGGTCAAGTTGTTTGAGTTCATTCGCGAAGAAGGGATTGACGCCGGCATTCCTCGTGACAACCTGGTCTGCCAAACGTTCGAGGTCGTCCCTAGCGTCGGTCCCTTCCTGAAACTCCTCCAACAGTTCGTTGAGTGAAGGTGCAGAACTGTCTGCTCCGACAGCCTCTCCTATAAGTCTATCCCTGCGAAGCTTCAGAGCGCGCTCGATGGCCGCAACGCTCGAGGATGCCAGTTTCCTGTATGTAGTCATCACGAATCCGATGGCCCGGCCCTGAATTCCTCCCGCCTGAGAAGCGGCGTAGCCTTCTTTCAGATATCGCTGAAGGCGCGCGTCGAAACTCCGGGACTCGTCCGAGAGTGGCACCTCAACCAAGTTCGTGTCCTGGCCCCTGAATATGAATTTGCCCGCGGCATCCGTTACCAAGCTCTTGCGATTTCTGAGTATTACCTCGGCGACGACTGACGGATCAGAGTACATCCTGGCAAACCGCTGGCGAAGGTCGGGCCGAAGTAGCATGAGTAGATTGAAGAACTGAGTCTCTCGCCCTTGGTGAGGAGTGCCTGTGAGAAAGATAAGCCGGTCGGTATGGCTCCTTAGAATCTCTGCAAGACGGTATCGCTGGGTCACTGACTGGTTGGGAATCTTGCTGAGATGGTGAGCTTCGTCGAAGACAATGACATCCCATTCACCCGAGTCGCCAAAGACCGGGGCATGATTGTCTGACTTAGCCCTGTCGATTGACACGATCACCTTGTCGAATGTAGTCCAGTGAGATGGCTGGTTCACGAAGAAGTCCCTGCCATAGATGCGGTAGTCTTGGTTAAATTTGAACCGCATTTCGTCCTGCCACTGTTTTGCGATACCTGCAGGGCAAACAATCAGAACTCTGCGTGCCTGCCGCCTGCGGCGCAATGCGGCAAGTAGTAGGCCGACCTCGATGGTCTTGCCGAGGCCCACGTCGTCCGCGATGAGCCAGTTGGCATGATCGGAAGCCAGAATGCGATGCACGAGATCGATCTGGTGAGGAAGAGGATCAACATCCAGCCTGTCTAGAGCTCCCGTTACCTGGTTCCAAGAATCGAGCGCGTAAGCCAAAGCCTTCAACCTGAAGCATTCAGCGCTATCTTCGGATGCCTGCTTGGAAAGGAACTTAAGAGAGGCATCACGAACCCTTACCAGATTCTCATATGGCAACCAGCGATTCTCCCCTGTGCGGTGCAGCTGAACGAGCACCATATCCCTGCCGGCGATTTCTCGGTAGGCTCGAACCGTAGCCAATCCGAGTGTTGTCCGAATATTGGAACGGGGTCTGTCCTGAACAATGTGATTGAGCCTGAAGCCGTTTCTGAGTTCGGACAATGGGTGCCATTGGGCGTCAGCAGTGTTCCCCCACCGGACCTGAATTTCCACGCTAGCGCCGTTCGTCCTGCCGTCGACGACCATGCCGATGGCGCCTGGCTTGGAATCGGTTGATACCCAGCAGCCGGGGCCAGGGATAAGGCCGTTATTCATTGCGCCCCCCGAAAGGCCATACAGGTCCTGGTGAGGATTCTGGTGAGTTGCTGGACTCCGAAGCGCCGACACTAGGTATGTTCCAGCCCAAGTTGTCGTGCCACTCATGTTCTGGATACCAATCCTGGATGTGATACCAGCGGGGCAAACTGGAAGTGTAGGAGTACGGGGGAATCTCATCTTCCTTGGTTGGCGGGCCTCCATTCGCCAATCGGAGTGTCGAATCTATGAGAAGATCCCGCCGAGAATAGGATTCCATATCTTTCTCAGGACTTTCCCAGAAGATCAGGGTCTTCCATTCCTCACCATCATTCAGTGCGGATCGGAACGTGGCAAAGGAGGCAAACGATAAGAATCCGTGTCTCCAGAGCGAGTGGTAGTCCCACTCCTCAAACCACACGGGATCGATCATTTCTTCCGGATGAAAGTCGATGCGATGATGCACTATCCGGTATGCATTGTCCCTCGTGAGAATATTCGACATCGGGAACTTTGCGGGCTGCCAGCCGGATACCCGGAAGTACCATCTGCTTTCCCACCACTCAGGCATACTCTCCCAGAAGTTATGGAACTGCACGAACATCAGCAAGGTTCGTGCAGACCATGTCTTTGAAATGAGCCACGGGAGCCAATTTGATAGACGTGCCCGGCTGAAACCATTGAGGTGTCCGCGTATCCGACAATCTTGGTCTGCGGATAAGCCCACACTGGCCAGAAACAGGTCGAGGCGAACTTCCACATCAGTCAGGTCAATGAATTCCGCACCTTGGTAGAGCTCGACGCCCAAATTTGGGTCATACTCGAAGGAAGGAACCGGAAGGTCAGAAGCCTCAGATTCCTGATCGGTCTCCGGTTCGTCCTCAAACCAGTCGGTAGGAATATCGAGGTCGCCAGCGGGACTTGGTTCCGACGTTGAAGAAACGGGATGCTGGTCAGAGCGAGGCATACGTGGATCTGCCACATCGGTAGCCGGACCTGCCGTATCTTGTCTAGTTTCAGTTGGTCGCCCCGACAATTTATCGACTGTGGGAGACGGCGATTCCGACAGGACCGGTATTGGGTCCCATGGATCACTTTCCAGTGGGATGGGTGTCGGCTGGTCTATGAAATCTTGCGATTCCCAGCCATCTAGGTTGTCTGACGGCATGCGAGTAAGGGAAGTGAAGGCTTCAGAATTAAGCGGTCTGCAGAAAAGTGCCTGGAACCTAGTGTGAGAGGGTGAAAGTTGCGTCAATTCTGCCGAACCGCTCCAATACTAGCATAGTGAATGACCAATTGGCATAGTGTGCATCAAAAGGGCGTGCTTTTGTGGAACCTGTATCTGTCTGCAGCAGAAGATAAATCGCGATATCAAAGGCACAGCGTCGTCGGCTTACTCCCCAACTTGCCCTTCCAGGCTGCCACAAGTTCAGAACATTCGTATAAACTTAATATGAGTCGCTTATATGAAGCTTGTGGTTCGCTACCAGAGTGAACTCCCGGGGCATCGAGGATCATGGTCCGGGATTCGTCCTGAGAAATCAATCAACTGCTTCGCATCCAACCGTCACCTGAGTAAGCGCGCATATGACGGAGTAGTCCCATTCGCGCCAGAATCCATACCAGACCGGAATTACGGGCAGGAATATGTATTATGCCGGAGTTCTTATTTGAGGCCTCGCACTCGACGGAAGGGCTGCAGGGCCTCCTGAAAGACGGGGACACTCGACGTCGGGAAGCGATCGAGAGACTGGCGAACGAAATGGGAGGAAGCCTGGAGGCGTTCTACTATGCCTTCGGCGAAAGCGACGTCTATGTTATCGCCGACCTTCCCGACGAAGCGGCTGCAATCGCCACCTCTCTCGTCGTGGGGGCATCCGGCGCCGGCAGTGTAAAGACGACGGTCCTCATAACGCCTGAGACCGTGGACGAGGCGGTCGGAAGGACCGTCGACTACCGGCCACCCGGGACCTGAGCGATGGCGAACTGAACTCGCTGGTCCGGCTGCCGCCCGAACGCGAGCGTCTCCGCGGGCCCTATTCCTCGTACCAGCCCGATGCGAAGATCAGACCGTCGTATCTTACCACCCAGGTGTGCTTCTTCTGATTCTTTCCGGTCGCGGGATTCAGGAGAACGAACTCGACCCAGTGTCCCTCCCCGGTGGCTGCCATTACGTCGTCACCGAAGAAGTAGCCCGTAGCATCCACGCGTTCGCTCGGATCTCTTCCCCGGCGGTCTGGGTTATAGTGGGCTATCGTGTAGCCGTCCTCGTCGATTATGACGCCGTACCACTGACCGTCTATGTTCTTGGGATCGTTGTAATACTCTATCGTCGCCTGCCTGCCCTCCCGTTCGTAGCGCTCGATGGCCTTCTGGACAAACGCCTTCGTGTAGGCTGCGGAGTCTTCCTTCGTGGGCCTTTCCTCTCCGGACAGGCCCATGAACGTCAGTCCGGCAATGACGACGATTACGACCACGGCTACGGTGACCGTGACCATAACGGCGGTTCTTCTCAGGTGCATTCCGATTCTTCCTCCGGCTGCATTTGCGGGAACATGGTTTCGTCCCGCCCGAAACTCTATTCAACCGCCGGAGCCAATGTCAAAGAGGATGATCGACCAGACGTGGGAGCGGCCCATCATCCCGAACGTTCGGAAGGTCTCGAATCGAGAAGTCCGCATGCCCTTCCGGGTCGGACTTGCGCATCGGGGTCGGTTATGACTAAGGTTACTCGCCCGCTGGACGTGGGCTACCTGAATCCTGGGATATCCAACCGAATGTCAGCCGCCGCGAATTACGCCGCCCGTCATGACGCAGTCGCCGCGCAGCAGTCCCGCGTCTTCGGGCCGGAGCCGCCGGGCGATCCCTGGGGCGCTGTGGCCGGGTCCTTCCGCATGGACCCCAACCGCGATCCGGAACCGAACCTGCAGATTATCTCCTCCTATCTGAGACCCGAAGACGTGCTCGTCGATGTCGGCGGCGGGGCGGGCAGAATGTGCCTGCCCCTGGCGCGGAGTTGCGGGGAGGTCGTCATGGTTGAGCCCTCGCCTGGAATGGGAGCGGAGTTCGACGCCAGCCGCAGGGAGGCCGGCATCGACAATGCGCGCAGGGTGCAGTCCGACTGGATGGACGCAGCAGACATCGAGGGCGACGTGACGCTCTCGGCCTGCGTTACCTACTTTGTGAGGGACATCGTTCCCTTCGTGGAGAAACTCGTTGCGGCGACGCGCCGGAGGGTGATGATCACCCTGTGGAGCGTGCCACCACCCTGCAGGGGCGCGCCACTGTTCCGGTTGGCGCATGGTGAGAATCAGGTGCAGTTGCCCGGCTTTCAACAACTGCTGCCGGCGTTGTGGGAGATGAATATCCTACCCGACGTGCTGGTGTTGCCGGATGCACCCTGGTGGGAGACCAGAGCCTACCCCAGCCGCGAAGAGGCCCTGGAATGGGCAGTCGAGGGTCCATGGCTTCTTGACGAGGACCGGGAACGGGCCGCCGGCATCTTCCGGGACAGCTTCGACGAACTGTTCATCTCCGGAACCGACGGGTTTCGTCCCAGGTGGCAGCGGCCGATGAGGGAACTGCTGATTACCTGGGAGACGGTGTAGCGCCTCGATGCGTGTCGCACGGGATTCTTCAGATAGCTGCACTGCCGGGAGAGGTAAGATGACTCATATAGCTTTCATCATGTTCTGTCTCACTGGCCGCTTACGCTGATGAGCCCGCCCGGTAGCTGTCCGGTGATCGGAGGGCGATTATCCAGATAGTTGAACCTGACGAGGTTCGTTACGAGCACGGCGACGGTGGGACTTCGCGGGGAACATAGTATGTCCCGTCTCCCCCGACTTCCGCCACGTCGGTGTCGTACACGACTCCCAGGCTCAGCGCCCACTTCGGTCCGCGGTGTTCGTGCGGGACGGCAAGGGCCTCACGCCGGAATACCAGGCCGGCCGGTTGACCAGCAGACTCCTGAGCACGAACTCCTCAAAGGGTCCGACCTGCCCGGCGTCGGCTATCTCGCCGGCCAGACGCCCGTCGGCCATCTCCCAGGTGACGATGTCCAGACGCGGAAGGGTCATGGCAGGGACTCCGGTCGGATCATCCGGCTTGCGGGTCGAAGGGATTTCTGAAGAGTATCTCGAACGTGGCGACATTCTCGAAGTCGATCTCGCCATCCTCGTTCCTGGGACGAGACAACTCCCAGTCCAGCACGTTCAGGTAACGCCCGGGCACGCCGATCTTCGTCAGTTCATCCCTCGGCCGGAACTGTCTCTCCGGGTTCTCCTACATGCGGGAGCACAGCGAATGCCGGTACGGAGTCGCCGCGAACCTCAAGCCGTCCGCGATTTCCACCTCCCACACATCTCCCAGATCGGCGTTGAGGACTGGCGTCCACTCGGCGAGCGCGTCCAGGCTGGTGATTATGATGTTGACCTCGTTGTTCATGCAGCATTCCTCGAGCATATCCGCGTGCCGGGCAGTAGGATTACCGCGACATCAACCACACTAGCAGTTCAATTTGCGGGCGTTCCAGCACCTAGACAACTCCATTTCCGGAAGACAGGTGGAGAGGGAGTGATGGCCTTCGGCATGTCAGGACACCTCGCCACCCAGGACATACGCGCGCGGCTCACCATCTCAGGTTGTCGTCCGGCAGCACGGCCTCACCGAGTACGGGACGGTCCTCGTCGAGCCAGTACAGCCTGTCCACCTGCCGGACTTCGGCCTCGTCGCCCGCGGCAAACGCGGTGAATCGCAGAATCCGCACCTCCCGCGACTCCGGCTGGGAACGCACGAGCACGTCGGCATGGCCCTGCTCGAAGGGTACCCTGACCGTCCGGGCCATCTCGAACACGTCGAATGACATGCCCGCGACGCTGTTCACCTCCTCCATGTAGAGGTTGTAGGCCCGGAACCAGAACCCGTCGGTGAGGCCGGCCTCCCGGGCAGCCGAGTTGATGAAGAGGTCGGCGGCGGTTATGGGGGGTCTCTCGGTCATGGCGTAGTTCCTTCGGCGCCGCTCGCGGGCTGTTCCCGCTGTCCCCTGCCCACACCTGGATGCGGCGGCGGACTTCGATATTGTATCCACCCTCTCGCGGCGGTGGCGATTCAATCCGGCCCGGTTTTCCTCCATGACGGAGGACTAGGAGCAGGCGACCCACGCCACCCGTCCTTCAACCGCTCAAGGAAAGTCTCCGGGAAGAGGAGCCGCTCCTCCGCGATGAGCCGCGCATTGCCCGGACTGACGTGCCCCATCCTCACCCCGCATGATCATACCGGACCATGGCCCGGCGCCATGCGGTCTCGGCGGGATGGATGGACGACACCTCGAAGCGCCGGACTGACCGGACTTCTCCCGGCGTCGCGGCCGATCCGCCGGTCGGCGACAACCGGCCACCTCTCCGGACGATCCGTGGACCTTCATTCATTCTGTCGCACGCGGAGAGATGGTCGAGACTACCACTCCTGGAGTATCTCCGCATCATTATGGCCCACCAGCGCGGACACTCTCAGGTCCATTATCAGCAGGTCATGCAGCATCCCGTCACCGTCTTGGATGTAATCGGGCAGCGCGGCAACCGGAACGAACCCGAGCGCCAGCGCGGTCCGCCTGGCAGGTTCCTACCTGCCGGCGACGACCTCGAATCTCAGCCTCGCGACGTCGCTCCGGCCGGCCACGTCTCCCGGGCAGCGCAGCAGGCCCCGGCCGACTCCCCTGTTCCTGTATTCCGGGTCCACCACGACCCTGACGTCCGCCACGTGTCGCCTGGCCATCGAGCGACTTCGGTGAAGGGTCGCGTCCCCGATTATCCTGTCGCCCCTGGTGGCCACCAGCGGAATCACCCTGCGGTGGTCGAGCTCCTCACACCATCGTTCGATGACTTCCGGCGAGGTCACGTCCTCCTTCAGGTAGTAACGGTCATCTTCAGGGACTCGCCGGAAGAACTCCAGCAGGGCCTGGGCGTCGCCGGACTCCATCGGTCGGACTCCGTACTCTTCAGACTCGCTCGTCAACAGAACGGTCGGAAATCCTGTGAGCTCGCGGGCGGCGGCCTGTGAACCGTGGGCGGTCATTCGCTTCTCCTCCTGTTCATTGCGTCTGCCATCTATTTCCGCGGGAGGTTCCGCTTGGTTGTAGTTGGCAGGCTAGTCTTCCCTGAAATCCGCTCCCACTTCTTCGCCCTCGGCGAACGCCCCGCCAGCTGACAAGCCAAGCTCCAGATCAGACCATGATAATCTTCATTAAAATGGCATACCCGGTAAACTGGGACCACCGGGACCGAACGAATCCGTCCAGAGCACTGTCCCCACAACGGGCATAATGATGATAAACAGGAAAACCCCAACCGGAACACCCAAATGACTGCCAGGTTTTTCGCCACGTGGATTCAGCCCCGGATCCGACCTCAGACGCGCTACCTGGGCCTCCGACAGCGAGAGATCAATCCCCACCCACCGATGATACCGATAATGCGGGTTGTCCTCCTCGGATACCCTCAACTCCACATCCATGGTGTCCGAGTTGCTGTCCACGATGCTTTGCACTGCGGGTACATTGGACTGGTGAACATACAGCACTTGCCTGTAAGAGTATTCCGTGAGCCGCTCCCTCTTGACGACCTCACCACTCTTTGCTCTGGCTAATCCCTCCAATTCACGGACTACGTCGCTCATAACCAACCCCGGTCGGTCGACATCGTTCTTGTGCGAGTAAATTATCGCCGTCAAGAGCCCTATGATAGAGCAAAATGCGGCGCAGGCGATGATATATCCTAAGCCTCGGGCTAGAGTGGATAGAAAGCTGGCCATGGGAGCGTCTCTTTTCAGGTCTATGGGTTACGTTTGATTGTGGTTGGCCTCAATTTCCCTCAAATCCGCTCACCCCTCGTTGCATAGGGATGACGCGCTTTCTTTCGTTTCGGTCTCTTCCGCTCGGCGGGTCTCGACGGTACATCGAATCTCTGGGGATGCCGCTTAGACGAACTGACAAACACCAGGTTCTTGCCAGACTCCCATTTCAACGTCCCGCTCGTTTAAGTCCGCCCCTTGAATTTCGATGTGTCCACCTCGACTTTGACAGTCGGCGGCTGTCGCTTCACAACGTCCGACCATTCTCCATAGGGAGCGTTGACTTCAGGGACCTCCCCAAGGTTCTTGTATTCCAGTCCCTCGTGTTCCATGGATAGATTATAGGCTAGGTCCAGCCCTCAAGATACCTCTGACCTGGTCTCCAGGCTCTCAGGGCCATAAGCGTCGCCGCCCGTTCTGTCGTAATATATCCCGCCAGCAAGAAATTGAGTACCCGGGGTCTTGCCTGTTCTTGCTGCGTCAATGTCACATGCTCCATCATGCGGACATTTTCGCTCAGCAGTTACTGCGGACAGAATCGTTAAGCAATAACACACACTATGACCACCATTTTCTCGCCAAACAGCCCGCAGGTTTCCGTTGTCCAGCATCACCAAACCGGGCGCGGCGCGAGAAACCTGTACTCTCCATGAAAGACCAGAAGTCTTCAATAGAGGCTTCATTAACGGCTTCGAGGTCTTCGTCCTCCTCTGCATAGCCGCGTAGTTCCTCGATGCGATCCTCATAAATTTGGCGATGGGTAACCCGCACCCGCTCGGCATGAGACATGGGAAAGCCTTGGCATATGATGTTGACCTCATTGTTCATGCAGGACTCCCCGCGCAGGCACGCGTGCCGGGCAGTGGGATTGCCGCGACATTACCCACACCAGCAGTTCAACTCGCGGGTGTTCCAGCGTTGACGCAATTGCACTTCCCTGATACAGCCGGAGAGGAAAACGACCCACGGGATTTCAGGACACCCGACCACCGGTGAAATGCGCGCGCGCAGGCTTACCATCTCATATTCCCATCCGGCAGCACAGCCTCCCCCAGTACGGGACGGTCATCGTTGTACCTGTATGCCCTGCTCATCTGTCGGACCTCGTCCTTCTCGCCTGCGGCAAACGCCGTAAACCGAAAAACCTCCTCCTCGCGCGGATGCGGCTGAGAACGCACAAGCACGTCTACGTGGCCCTGTCCAAAGGGGACTCTGAGGGTCTGCTCTATGTCGTACCCATTGAACGATACGCCTGGCGTGTTATGCATCTTATCCATGTAGAGTGTATAGACCCCAAACCAGAACTCATCGGTGAGGCCGGCTTCCCGACTGGCGGAGTTGCTGAAGAAGTCGGAGGCGGTTATGGGAGATCTCTGATACATGGCGCAAATCCTTCGACGCTGCTCGCTGGCTGGTCCCACTGTCCCCTACTCCACGTCGAGACGTGGGGGCAGATTTCGATATTGTATCCACTCACTCCCAGCGATGGCGATTCAATCCGGCCCGATTCTCCTGCATGTTGGAGGAACCTAAGCAGGCGATTCACTCCACCCGTCCTTCAACCGCTCAAGGAAAGTCTCCGGGAAGAGGAGCCACCCTTCCACGATGAGCCGCGCGCTGCCCAGACTGATGTGCCCCATACCTGGCCCCGCATGACCATGCCTCACCGCCGCAGGAGGGTTTCATTTATAAGCTCCCTTCGTGCTCCTGAATGTAGTGGGCCATGGTTTGGCGGACCCCGCCTTTTCGGTAAGTCCGCTCTCTTATGGACCTTCTGGCTCACTCCGTCCACTGAAGGACAGTGATCCTTTCTCTAGGTCCCTTTCTCATCTGCTCTGCCGTGAAGTTCCTGAACGCTTCGGACATTCCCTCGTCTTCGTATAGAAGCTCTGGGCCTATGTCCAGGTAGCGCGCCACCGCCATCGGTCTGGCTGACTCTCTGGGTATGAAGAAGATGTTCAGCTCGTCCGACAGGGCGGCCCGTTCTTCGGCGCTCAGGCTCACCAGGGTGGATATTTCGACCATGTGGCCGTCCCTTATCACCAGGTGCTGGGTGGACCCGTCCTCGGGCGATACGGAGATGATGAACTCGGCACTCTGCTCTTCATCGAGCAGTAGGTCTATGAGTTCGTCCGGCAACGGGCCGGGCCAGGTGCGCGTTATGGAGCGCGAGTAGACGCTCGCGCTCAGTTCCTCGCCCGGCCGGTCTTCGCCCATCATCTCGAGGTCGGCTATGAGCTCGTCGAGGTCCTGCGGACGCGCGAGTGTCGCCACGTCGACCAGGCGGTTGCCATCGGGTATGTAGTAGTTAGTTGTGGGTATCAGCACCGGTCTTCTCCCTTTTGACCGTGGGATTTCGTTCAGGGCCCTCTGCGTATGTCTTCGCTATCTTCGTCAGGCTCCGGGTCGCTATCTTAGACCAGGGGTCCATGAGATTTGTGAGCCTGCCGAGCTCGGCGAGCGTGTATGTGCCTGCGATGGGCGAGTCTGCTATGAACCCGTCCGAGCGTTCGGAGTATATCTTACAATCGATTTCGCACTGATACACCACGCCGATGTGTCGGGACTTTCTTGCGGAACTTGCGTCCACCGGCACGCCGAGCATTGGCATCTGTGCTGACGGCTTCTGACCCTGTTCCTCTTCGACCCACGTTTTGTAGCCCGGTACGTGAGCTCATGGGCGGGCTGTTAGGCGTCGCTTCTGCGTTCGGCGTCGACGTGTCCGCCGACTATCAGGCTGAAATTTCCCTCGCTGTCGTAGGAATCGGCGCTCGGCGTCCCAAAGGCCCTGTTTACTCCGCTGCCATCGGTTATGAGCGCGCAGCCGATGACCTGCACGAGATTATCCGAGGACTCCGCGCGCAATCGTTCGACGAGAAACTTGCGCGGGTCAATGCGCCGGAGGAACTTGCTGGCTTCGACCATCCCCTTGTCCGTTCCGAGCAGGTGTCTGGGAAAGCAGAGTGCGCTCTGTCTGTTCTTGATCACATTTCCGGCTCCACTCTCACGCCCGCCCAGACGCTAGGAATCCATTCCAGTCACGCCCTGAACTGACTCACACAGCCGGGACATTCGGTGAGTACATGGAAGACGAACGCCCTATTTGGGGATCTAGGTCCACAGCCGTCGTACCCAGCGCCAGGCTCGCTCTCCTCTCGCATTGGTAACTGAATCGTCTGAACGCTCCGCGAATAGTGATACAGCCGGCGCGGCCGGCACTGGCAAGCGAGTTTCGTGCGGAGCCAGTGTCGAGGACTGAAGCCATAGTTCCGCAACCGGCGCGTCAATTCGCAGAATTCACCACCTGCTCCAGGATCCTATCATTATGCCGTTTGGTGTGAGTCAAGTGTTGCACGTTCGATGGCGGAGACGTGGATTGCCGAGCGGCGAGACCTTCGTCCTTCCCGCTCCCCGTTTTCAGAGGCCAGGCTTCTCGGGAATGACGGTCCCGGGTCTGGCGGGCGATACGAATACGGAAGGGCCATGGGGGACACCATTTACCCCGCCGCCGGCTTCACGTATACTCGGGCTGAACCGCCGGGGGGAAGAAGGATGTCGCGGATACGGATATACGCTGAGGCCTCGCTGCCTATTGTGGTGGTCCTCCTGCTTGTGGGAAGCCCCGCAAGTCTTGTCGGCGCGCTCATGGTCGTGACCAGGTATCCGGACCTCTGGGTGGTGCCACTGGCGGGATACCTGGTCACGAACGCCTGCTCTTACCTCTTTCTGTACATGGTCTTGTCAAACGATGATTGGAGTGGACTCGACATAGCGCTCACTATTTCGATCTTCTCCCTGCCATACAGCGCCATAACCGCTACATTCTTGTCCATCGTCGCCGAGCCCATAAATTATCCCCTGATGACAGTGGGCATCGCGGCTCCTGTCATAGGATTCGCCGTCGTATTGGGGGTTATCTTCAGGATGCAAGTGAGGCATCTAACCGAGATATACTCATCGTCGGCGGCTGACGACGACAGATCCAGCAGCAGGTGAGCAGAGTCTCACGCCCTCATCGGTATCCTGAAGTTCAACCCACTGAGAAGGTGACCGAGAGCAAGTGCGACGATGGGGCTTCGGCTCGGAACATCATCCGAGAAATCGCGGTGGTGGACATCTCAGGATGCCTGCCTGATCTGCCAGGGATTGCCAAGCCCGGAGTGATCTTCAGCCTGTTCCCTCAGCCGCAAATCACAAGACTGACGGTGCGCTTTCCGGTATGGGGCTGGAGGCCCAGGCGATTCTAGTGACCGGGCGGGGGGTAGCCTCCAGCTTCATATGACCCACACGCCCGAAGGCCCGGCAGACGCAGCCTGTCGCTGGGTATCCTCGCTCTATTTCAGAAGTCTGATCGGTAAGAGTGGTGAGGTGAGAACCGCTACCGGGAGTAAGAGACATAGGGACATCGCCGCAATACGCAGTTGAGGCATAACCAGGTACTGGACTGGCCTGACCACCCAAATTCTGGTTAATCCACAGACAATCCATGCAGATTTACAAGACTCGAGATGAACCAGAAGGCGCTTTCCTGTATGTCCCACTTCGGCCTGGAACCACGCCACTCCTTCACCTTCCATGTTGCGCGCAACACCGTATCAATAGACTTGCTCCTTGGCTTCCTGTTTCGCTAACTCGACAGGCAACCCGCTGATAAGTCCGGGTCTTGGTGGTCACCGTCCTGACGGTTTAGTGACGATACCAACTCATCCCTAAGCGTATCGGGAAGCTGGCTCCGTGGCAGATGGCTCCTCCAGAGCCACTTGACGTAGGAGGCAGCATCGGCCAGGTTTCCGGGGCCGGCGTTCTTGGGTCAGGATTGACGAGTGTGGACTCGAAGCCGCATATCGTCCAGCCCATACAGCATGGCCCAGGCAAGTTCCGCATCGTTAGGCACGGCGACAGCCTGCTCTGACTCTCCGTTGAACCCATCCACCAGAAGGCGGGCGGCGAGGTTCACGTCCGATACCTTCTCCTCCAAGTCTCTGACCAGGACGTAAGGCGGGAGACCAGCTACAGCCTCAACCAGAAGACGGCGCTTGACGCCAGACCGGAAGGTGCAATAGTAGGTGCCGAAGCTAGGTAATGCGGCCGGCGCTCTGAGATACGCATGCTGCCGCTGAGAGGAGTTGCCCGGGCGGGCGTGAGCCTCGCGGTGAAGTAGCAAACCCAATTGATCGAATGATGAGGAACCCGGTCTCGACCATCCTCCGCAAGTCAAGCCGTCGGAACGGCGTGTCCTTCAGGGCGAGATAGTATAGATTGAAGCCTCCTATATACAGGTAGGTAAAGAATCTCTACTACCTCACAAAGACAGAGACCGTCCCAGAAGGACGGTCTCGACCCTACCGTCGAATCGATAGGGGTGGTAGAGAAAAGATTCCATGACCCGCGACAGTCATCAACACTCGACTGCGCTGAGAGAAAATTCAGAGGTGAGGTTGCAGCAGTCGCGGGGTCTCCCCACCATGGATTGCCGGATTGCCGAGCGTTGGGCCCTTCCAGGCTCCCGCCTTCTCGGAAATGACAATCTGGAACCGCGACTGGCTTCTGAAACCGTCTGAGTGATACACGACCTCCTCCCAACATTTACCCAGTCTGATCTGCAACCGACTCCACAGGCATGCGGAAGAGACCCCACGGTATCGCGACCGCCTGAAGACTGTAGATGAGACCACCTGGCGATTGGACCGCGGTGAGAATCTCAATTCTCGCCGCACCCTTCCCTTTTCAAACTATTGTGCTATGATATATGCCGAACTATTGTTTGGAACAATTCCAAAAGGAGGCCACCATTGCCCGTACCCAGAAACATCCCCAAGACATACGTTACCTGGCTCGCCAAGCTCCTCTCAGGCGACAACGCCTGCCTGTTCTTCGTCTGGTTCAGGTCCTGGCACTCCGTTTTCAAGAAGGTGCCCCAGGACCGCGACTTCTCAGAGTGGAACATAAGGCACACCACGCACCTTCACAATCTCGCCGACAGGCTGGAGGAACAGGGCTGCGAGGTCTTCCTCGAAGGGCAGAACTGGTTCGAGACCCAGAGCAAGAGCTCTCAATCGATAGTGAACGGCAAGCCCGACCTGATCGCGCTGAATCCGGACGGCTCGGCGACGATATACGACGTGAAGACCGGACAGCCCAGGACCTCGGACGAAATACAGGTGAAGTTGTATATGTTCCTGCTGCCTCTTTCGGGACACCGGCGCTGGCATGGAGCCAGCTTCGATGGCTGCGTGGTGTACGCCGACGGCACGGAGAAGAAAATCGGCGCCGACTCCATAACGGACGAATTCAAGGCGAACGCGACGACCTTCATGCGTCGGATCGTAGCCCGGAAGCCCGCGCGCCACGTTCCGAGCGAGCGCGAGTGCGGCTGGTGTGAGATCAGTTCGGAGGACTGCTCTGAGCGTATCGAGCCGGAGGTGGCGTAGCTGCCACGATGACACCAGTCGGGGAACAGCACAATTACGACCCCGATTTTACAGGGCTTGGGCACGTCACGACACAACTCTAGATCGCTGACTACCTTTGGGTCTACAGAGTCGAATTGTCATAGAGGTGGGAAGAGAGCGCCTAACAGAAGCTCCTCTTCCCATCCCCTACCCCCTCCTCTTGTAGAGAGTAGGTAGTAGGAGGTAGTGTGTAGGGAAAGCGGTTTTATGTATGAATCCGGTGATTTATCTAACATCAAACTGTATTGAGGCTAACATCAGACTGCATTAACCGTAACATCAGACTGTATCATCTCTAACATCTAAGCGACCTTATTTTAACATCAAACTGTATTGAGACTAACATCAAACTGTATTGGTTCAGGGTACTGGCGGGACCCTCGGCCAACCCGGTGAACTGGTCTCAGGCGGTTGCAGCTTTCTGTTACGGCATGTATCATCATGTATCAGATCGTGGACCACTCCACCTGTTGGTCGGATTCTCTGGCCCAAGTTGTAGCAGAGTGACGCAATTTGTAGCTATCTGTTGCGAGTTGTATCGCGGTGAGCAGGTTATTGGAGACCTGCCGGACCTAGTATCCTACGTGATGCCTGCTTACTCCACCGTCGTACTTTGCTAATCAATCCAGACGGCGCGTAGGGGAGTAGTGATCGCTGACTTAGCTAAGAAAACAGCGTCTTTTCTAACATCAAACTGTATTCTGGCTAACATCAAACCGCAGTCTTTCGATCAACCCTGAGTTTCCGTCTCGGGCGGCAGGATGCGTCGGCCCTCGATACGAAGTTCGCCGAATTCTTCCAAGTGCTCCAGGGCGTCCCATGCACGTCGCACAAGGACGCTACGGTTGCGAACCCTGGTGTTCGGGAAGGCGAGTGCAATTGCGTCGTCATCGGACATGGGGTCGTAAGGGTCAAGGCCGGTTCTCCGCAACCACCGTCCATCCTTCGTCGGAGCGTGAGTTCGGCCTGGTTCGTGCCAGAGGAACGATAGCCCTAAGAGGGCACGATATGCCGGCGCGCTCTCTGCTCCCCACTGGTCAAGCCTAACTGGGAGTTCTACACCGCCTTCGACTTCTGGCGGAATATCCAGGACAACGTGAATCGGCATATTGAGGTCAATGCGTCCGAAGTTCTCACTGATGCGGAGAAGGTGATGATAGCGACCGTACCCTGTTTCAGGGTCAATTATTGGGATTCGAGCATCTTCGTTGATGACGCGAATTGCGGCCCTGACGCGCGGCCACATTTCAGAGACCGGTGGGAGTCTCCGACGTCTGCCATCCAGTCGCATTGGGGGATACAGCGCATCCCGGAGGTCTCTAAGAGTGATCTGGTATGTTACAAAGCGTTCACCATGTCTCACATATGCTGATGGCGCTGCTGCGAGTTTGACCAACATGCGGGCTGGAATCGGGGCAGAGCCCCGACCTCCTCGAGCTTCGCCAGCCTCAACGCCCAGGTCGTAGAGATTGACTGGAAGAACGGGTATCCCGCCAGTGCTGCGACCACCCTCAAAGCCGGGGAGTGTAACCTGAGAACCATCGCTGTCCGTGCTGATGTGCGCAGGGGGAAGATAGAGCCTGTCTGCCCTGGGATTGCCACTGTCTCGCATAGCGATTCGAGGTGCAATCGTATCCGGCCTCAAAGTGCCATCGGGCTCTCTGACGGCCTGTACCTCTAGCGGACCCGATTGCCATGCCGCTATGAGTGGTGCAAGTGGATGCTGCCGATTGGGGTCGCTGGTCGCCGCCTCCTCCCAAACCAGGTGGGCCAACTCGGAGAAACTCCCGCCGCTCTCGATGGTGGCATCGTCCGACGGTGCCAAAGACTGCCAACGCCTAAAGAATTCTTCACGAGCTTCCAAGCCCCAAGCCGTAGTAGTGATGAGGTCGTCGAGCTGTCTAAAGGTCGGGTATTTTTCGGCAGGGCAAGCCGTGTCATTGCCGTTAGCCTGCCAGACCGCTCGGGTAAGCAACCGAAGGGATTCTCGGCTGGTGCGACCCATGGGACTATTCCTTTCGTTCGCCTACTTCCTCAGAACATTATACCAGCGCCATATTCCTTGCATATCCGTTTTGAGACAATTTCAGCGTTAGGACGCACCTGTCGCTACTTGCTTCAATATGTCGCCCGGTGCTACACATTGAAGCAGACACTGACTGTAACTCCACCGAACGGCATCATTTCAGTACACGGTATCTTGGACAGACATCTCAGGAGCATTTCCAGAAGTTGCCCTTCTTGATGAAAGCGCGACCGATGTAGAGATTTGCTTCACTTTGCAACAAGGTGAAGCAGCCTGAAACGGTGGCAGGTCATTTGGTGTTACACGATGTATCAGTACGTATCAATGTGTTGCAGGAGAGTTGTGATAGACGGGAAATGCAGTCGAGGGCCTGCAATAGGAAGTCAGTAAGCCCGTTGCGTCGGGTGACATGTGGTTCAGGAGACGTGAAGGTAAGATGCCGAGGCGAATGTTCGGATGCAGGCTTGAAGAGTCCTGGCACAAGCGCGCGATGGCTGCGGTGCAAAGGAGTGGTGCCCGTACTGTCCAGGAGTGGCTGGAAGCCGTAGTTCAGGCCGAGATTGTGAGGGTAGAAGGTGCAGGGCAGGGGAGTGAGGATGGCGAAGTGGAAGTGGTCGCCCTGCCGAGTGAGCAGCTTGCTGCTGCTCGAGCCCAGATCAAGGGTATGGAGGAATTGATTGCCAGCCAACGTGAACGAATCAGTGACTCACAGGCCCATTCGGTTGCACTGCAGGCGGAGGTTGATCGCCTGAACGGACACCTCGAGGCAGCAAATGAGAATGTTCGGGCCGCGAACGCGAACGTGGAGCGTATGACGCTCATGCTTCCCGCAGCTAGTGATACCTCGTTACAGGGCAGTTCAGGTTGGCGTTTCTGGGAACGGTGGGGACGCTGATGGTCAACCCGTGCAGGTCAGATGCCTGAGATTCCACTAGAGCCATCTTGTTCGTTGACAGGGGCGGCTTCTGCCCACACCCCTTTGCTGCATATCTCAAGCCATATCGTGGCGCCCCTGCGACCGTAGTTGCTCTTCTCTAGGGTCAGCGCGGGCTTCGCGTCCTCGCCCTTTGCCGGTTCCTTGTAGTCCAGTGTCCACATGAACCTTGGTCCGGCTTCCCAGTCCGTAGATCCTGAGTAGGCCGCCCCGGTCGCCTTCGGTGGGTGTGATATTACCAATATGGCGCAGTCGTTATCCCGTCCCCACCTGTCCCAGTTAGCCAGGAACGCCCTCACGAGGCCCCGGTCGTTTTCGTTCGAGCCGAATGCTGCGGCCAGAGGGTCGAGCAATAGCATCTTCGCTCCGGACTCCTCGGCATACTTCCTGAGCCGTCTGCCAGCGGGAGTGATCTCCGCCATTGTGGAGACGTGGGCCCCCGGCGCGGGTCCCCACACGGGTCCCTCTCCTGCCATGTCAACATACCGGAGCCTGTCGGCCAGGTCGCCCAGATGGAGAGTGAACGGGAAGCCGTCCAGGTGCATGCCCTCGCAGTTGCTGTGAGAGGTGGAAAGCGCCCTGAGCCTTCTTCCGACCTCATGCCGGTCGTCCTCCCAGGAGGCATACACGACGGTTTGCGCCCCGCTCAGCACGGTTCTTTTGCTGATACCGTAAGCAGGGGGAAGTCCTCCCAGGAAGTCCGTCTGACCGGACGCCATCGCAGCGGCGAGCTGGAGCGCCAGGCGGGACTTGCCGCGCCCGCCCTGGCCCGAGAGTATCCCTATGCGGCCGGCGGGCAGCCATCCCTCGATGATCCACTCCAGGTCGTCAGGCGTGAACGTGTCCCATTCCGTATGGGTGTCGAGCGGCCTTCGTTCCTCCGCCCAGAACAGCAGCCTGTTCATCGCCTGCCGGCGCTGGTCGTCGTCTGCGGCTTCGAGCACGTAGGCGGCCAGGTCCAGCCCGGAGATCACGGCGCCAATTTCCGAGCTCTGCGCTATCGAGTCGCTGATCGCCCTGAGCCTGTCGAATGCTGCGCGGTCGACCGCATCATCCAGTAGTGGCGCAATATCCGCCAGTTCCTCGGCCCATGCCTCCCGGGATACTATTTCCTCGGTGGTATCCAACCGGTATCCATTGTCACCGTCCATGTCAATTCTCCATCGTGGTATCCGCGCCGGCGCGGGGCGTTTGGGCCGCGCGCAGCAGTTACATTCCGTCTCCATTGTCCTATCTGAGGACTCTCATGGGCAATAGGGTAGGGGGGCTTGGAAAGACGGCTCTGCGGGCTTTCGCGCAGTCCCGCTTGATCGTCCCCGGATAGACTCTGGCGCAGCTTCGACCATGATCCTTAACCAACTCTTGCTCGCCGCTGCCGAAGGGACTTTGATAATTTCGTCCCGGACAGCGGCTCAAGTCAAGGTGCGTTCGGGGGACTGTCTGTATTATGATACGGGTGAGAGGATCGAAAACACGGAGGACTCGATATGGCGACCCGGGTGGAAATCCGTAAAGATACTGAGAGCCCGTCTGAGCGGTTCGAAAGGGTCATGCGCAAGGCCAAGGAACGCGGTCAGAGAGCGAGGGCCAGGCGGGTAGAACAACTCTCCAGGACGGACGCCAAATCTACGCGACGGACTCCTGAAGGATCCTCCTGAGCCTTCCTATGTCGGCGAAGAAGTTCGGATAGGCTCTTCTGAGGTCGCTCAGCGAACTCGACGATACCAGCACGACGACTATATGCGGGCTATCCCGATTCTCCAATTCCCTGCCTGAGTACCAGTCATTCGCGCTCTCCCAGTCATCTGGATTGAATATCCGGCCTGCGACCTGATTGGCAAGCGGGTCCAGTTCCAGTCCGACCCAGTGGTTTCTGATCGAGCGAGAATCCCTGAGCTGCAGGGTGAGGTTCTGGAACACCGCCAGGCGACGGGAAATACCGAGCGTCTGGTCATGCTGTCTGATCTCACTGATGAGTTTGCTTCGGTTGGCCGGTGTATCCGGGACGACAGTTGTTCCCTCCCGTTCGGCGATTACTGAGCTCATAAGGGCGAAGAACCTGAGCCAGTCCTGGTCACCGACGCCGGCCTTCAGGTTGTCGCCGGTGAACGTCTCGACTGTTTCCACGGCGGTCGCCCACTGGTGCTGGAGCTGGGATCGGACCTGAATCTCGGTCTTCAGGCTGTTCCAGAACTCGGTCCTGTCGCTGTGGTAGGAGTAAACCATGTGGAGACTCCTGTAACCTGAGCGGCGGGGCTGGTCGATATAATTGTCGTACCTGACCAGCTCGTGCCTGATCCTGCTGTCGCCGAAGTCAGCGGCCAGCCTGAAAGCATCCTCGGCGCTATCCACAATGGCGCGGCACCCGCCGATGTCTTGCATCCGCGACAGCTTCAGCCAGTGCAGTCTCTCTAACTTTTTAATGATTGACGGGAGACGCTTGAGGCGCTGCGCCACTATGTCGTTGTTGCTGACTCTTCTTCGCAGGTTCATCCGAAATGTATTCAGCGGACGGCTGTGGGAAGCGCGCCATCGGTTGACAAGGCGCCGGGCTTCGAGCCACTCAATTTCCGATCCGGGTTGCGGCCCCGCTGCCAGAATATCACCTGCACGGTCGACTCTACGGCATCTAAGTTGGACTTGGGAAGCGTCATGTCATCGCTTCGAGTCATCGCAGACAGTCAGGCGCTGGGGCGGCAGAGGGACGGAGCGGGGTTTCGCGTAGCGCAGCGACAGTTACTTGGAGTATTTGTTGCATCATCGGCACGAGTTCACCGCGCATCCGCGGCAGACGCCCGATTGGTTTATGTAGGACACAGGAACCTCGCGACCGCACCCGGGGCAAGCCACCCGCAACGGCGCCGATGCCGGGTCGCTCCCTCTGGGCGGCCTCTCGATTCTGGCGTCCATCCCTGCGTTGGCGAGTCTCTGGGCCAGCTTCGCGGCGGCGATGCGACCGTCTCCGCCGTCGTCCGAGTCCGCCCACAGCCTTACCGTGGAGGCGAAGCCCAAGTCGGCATATCCCAGGCCCAGGAAACCCGATGTCCCGACGACCATGCCGACGACATGGCCCCGCGTGTCGCGCCCGTACCGGAGCACTGCCAGCGCGTCCGCCAGACCCTCGACCAGGTTCACCTCGATGTCCTGAGCACCTTCCCGTACCTGCAGCAGTCCGAGACTTCCCCGAAGCCCGCTGTTGTCCGCGTCGGCGCGCCTTATCGAGCGCTTGTCCGAGCCGGAATCGTTCTCGAAGAGATAATACTTTGCGCCGTTCCCATTCAGGTGGACGAGCTGCACGCCGCGGATGTCGGAGCGGGCAGGGCGCAGCCTATCGTTCCATGATGCGTAGGGAGCGAATGGCATGACGAGCGCGCCGGCCCCGCGGAAGTAGCGATACATCCTGTGCGCGGGGGAGTTTCCGGCCCTGGACACCCTGAGCAGCCCGGCCCTGTCTATCCAGCCAATCGAGGCAGGGAAGCACGAATCCTTAGCGACCAGCTCCTTACCCTTCTCCTTGGTCGCCGCCCACAGGCGGGCAGGGTGGTCAGGGTGACTCGGAACTGTGACGAGCGTGTCCAGTATCGCGTCCACAGGGTCGGTAGTCGCCGTCTTCGGAGTGGGCCTCGGCGCCGTCTTAACAGTAGTCTCCGGTCCGGTGGCGAATCTTCCCGGATCGTATCCGGCCCGTCTGAGCAGTTCGTCGCGGACGGTTCGCCAGCCCTCACCCTCCGTGCAGCCGGCGAAGCACTTGACCTGGATGTAGCCGCCGGACGTGTCTCTGAAAGCCAGCGTCTTGTTGGAGCGCGCGGTCTTGCCGTGGCAGAAGCCCGCTGTCCTGTACCAGCCGCCCGAGGGCCGGCTCTCTATGGCGGCGGCGACCTGTGCCGCTGTGGGCATCGGGGTGGAGCGGGACCTGCGGCCGTATGTGTTCACAAGATCCTCGTCTCTTACAGCGTAACCAAGGTTAGGTTTCAAGTATATCCCACATGGTTCTGGCAGGCCCCGCCAAAACTGGGTATCCTGTCGGTGTTTTCCCAATAGCGTATCCGTGCGTGATGAGAGAATCCTATCCAGCAATGCGATCAGAGGAGAAACAGACGACCAGCGATGTCGATTCTGGATATGACTATCGAACGGAGATAGAAGCGTCGCTTGATTCCGAACGGGTGATGATGGGCGATGTCTTTCGTCTTAAGCGTGAGGGTGCGGACGTCCAGTCAATCGCTGCCGAGATGAAAATTCCCGAGAGGAGAGTCCGAACACGCTTAGCGGAGATAAGAACCCTTCAGGAGTGTCGGGAGCTGACCGACCGGCCAACCGAAGCTGCGAGGAGGGCCAGGCGTGTGCGCGGCTTCATCAATCGCAACTCCGGGCGCCTGTCCGGCCAGGCTGTGGCGAGACTGGAAGTCCTTGCGAAAGACCATGAGCGCATATCTAGGGACGAAGATGCCATCGCCCGTGAGACGCGGTCGGCTGAGGAAAGCAGCACAAGCATTCCCGAAGGCGTCGCGGGCATCTACGTCTACACCTATCCACACTATCTCAAGTGTCCTGTACTGCCATCAGAGGATGAAGACGCCGGATCGAGGACATATTTGAAGATAGGGCTGTCGAAGACTGACGTGAGGCAGAGGGTCCAGCAGCAGGGCACCACGGCCCTTCCTGAGCTGCCCGTCATACTGCGGATTTACACATGTCCCGACGGTAGCCTGTCAGAGGTAGAGACCAGGATACACAGGCATCTCAACGCCGTGGACCACAGTCCGGTCAACAGGCGAGGAAACGGGGTGGGTACTGAGTGGTTCCTGACCCATCTGTCATGCGTTGATTCGACAGCCGGGTTGCTGGGATTGAGCACAGAATACGCTTACCAGGATGATCAGCTATGATTCGCCTGTGCGACCCCTTGATAGAATGGGCGTGTCGCCGGATCCCCGTTCTAGGTTAGAGAACAGACATAGCGATGGTCGCGATGGTCGGCAGGGCGATGTACGAAGAGCTTCGCTCCGGCATGGAAGCCAACCAGTGGGGGATGAAAGGTGGTTATAGGTATGAACTTCGGCGACGTCACCATCGAGTAGCTTCGGGAGCCTGGACCTTAAAGCCGCGCGAATGCGTAGAAACAAGCGGTCCAGATGAGGATTCAGTTCTCCAATCGACCAGTCCAACCCCAAGCTGTAAATGAGGGAGGGAGAGACGTGACACGAGAACAACGACGTTCATTTAGCAATACCCTGCGGGAATTCCTTAATCTCAGTCCAGATGAACGTAGAGTCCGCGCTCAGCAGTTAATGTTGGAAGAGGAACGCCGCAAACGGGCTGAGCGCAGTCAACAGTTAGAAATAAACGACTACGCATGGGAGTTGTTCAAGGCTGTCAAAGCATATCAGTTCCCCGCGGTTACCTATGACTTCGGCCAGGAAGATTATGAGCGAGTCATTCATCATCCTGGCAACGTGAACAATCGGTTTAAGTACATATTCAAGAGCGGCCGTGAAATCCGCCATCGGGACATGAGTGAACTGGAGACTTTAATAAAGTCTCAGCTACTTAGCTCCAACTCTCAGGAAGTGAAGTACGGACTGTCGAACGTCCTGTACTGGGGATTTGGAGGAGACCAGAAAGGGATCCGCCCTTATCGTGTAGGCGTTTTCTGGATGAGGGTCACAGAAGATCATATTGACGAATTCAAGTCAATAGCGAGTACCTGCGTAGCCCCGGATCAGTACGTAGCCCTGGAATAGTCTGCATCAAGAATATCGGGATGCCACAGTTCAGCAGGATGTCCTTCGTAAGCAAGATACGGATGTTCCTGAATACGGATGACTTTCCTACCCTGGATGAAAGGATCGCTGATGCCGCCAAGATATATAGATTCGGCCCCCTGAGATGCCTCAACATCCAGTCTGGGGCTACGCCGAAGAATGAACGAGCCTATGAGAAATGGGCCGCATGGTGCAGGGGAATTGCCTACCTGGTAAATGCTAATCCACGCTCACCTCATCATAACGACCGCGACTATCGAGCCGTCGATGTCGAGAGAGCGATCTTCCAGTTGACCGGTTCGAATAAAAGCGGCGCTGCAGACGGCCTGCGAGAGAAGAATAGTGAAGTGGTGCAGAAGCTATTGAACGGGCCGCAGGGCTGGAAGTTTGACGTTCATGCTCTTAGCTTCAGTCCTACCATGGATAATCAGAACCTATAGGTTGGACAAGTTCTCCGTCGCTACAGCCAATCGCTCGGAACGTGTGTGATTTTTCTCTATGCGAGATGATAGGTGACGAATTACGACCGTCGTGATCGATGCGCTTCTTTATGAGTATGAGCAGTGCGACGAGATAGGTCCAGTGGGCGTAGTCTCGACCTGATGGACCGCAGTGCCTCGTAGCTGCCTAGGGCTTGCCTTCTGGCGGGGAATGTCGTCGGAATTGCTATATTCGGTCGTCTGACGACAATGGATGACTTCCCACCCTCCCGAGATACCAGATACGAGTTTCTCAGGCGATCCTGAGTGGAATTGGCTCATGTTCCCGAGATGCTCTCCCATCTTGTTCAGAGATTAGTGGAAAGCACAGTGTCGTCTATTCTACGCTCGGCCCTCATCCACTCGCCTCTCTCAGCCGGAGCAGAGCGCTCTCTCTGAGCGCGAACAGCAGCGTCTCGGCGCTGAACGTGTCGGTCTATCGCCACTGTCCGGGGCCGCTGACGTCTCACCTAAAGTGGTCTCAACCAACTACCGCTCGGTGGCGGAGCCATCGTTGAACGGATGTTATCTCATGGGTTGAGTTAGACCCACAAGGGAGGCCCAGCCGGGTGGCGGCTTGATTTCACTCACTGGAACAAGCCCAAGATTCGAGCGAAGCAATCCCTCACGAATCCGGAAGACGGGCGGAAGGGAAAATATCTCCGGTGGAATTGGCGTGCCAGCAAGATTCTGACTGAGACTGTCTGCACCCTTCTCGCGCGGCTCCGCATATCTGGTTGGCCCGCGCCGTAAGGATTGCGCCTCAGACTCGATTTCTAAGTGCATGGTGAGAACGGCCATAATCTCGAAGAGATCGGGTCCAGTGCCGCCCCGACGTACTATCTCGGCGCAGTCTTCGAGAGCGGCCGAGTAGTTTCTGGATTCGAAGTTGGCCTCAAGACGGAGGACGCGAAATTCAAACTCATCCGGCGCAGCCGACAGCGCCCTGTTGATATCGCCCATCGCGGCTGCGTACAGGGTCTGTTTCATCCTCAGGTCGGCGCGGCAAAGGAAAGGCAGGATCCTAGCGCTGTTGGCCCCCAGTTGTTGTATGCAACTATCATAGTCGGCGGCGGCAGTTTCCAGGTCCCCCAACTGCACATTTGCGTATCCGCGATACATGAGGACGACCCAGTTGGCGGGATTCAGCTCGATGGCCCGATCAAACTGCTCAATGGCTTCGGAGTATCTTTCCTGTGACGCAAGCACCAGTGCGGTCAGGAAGCGTGTTCCATCCGAGACGCCTCCTGCTTTCTCTGCCGCGTCTCGCTGTTCGATGGCCTTCGCATAATTGCCGAGCTTCTGATGGTTGTTTCCCAACAGAAGCATGGCGTCAACGTCGTCGGGATGCAGGTCCAGGAAACGGACACCATACCGAATTGATTCTTCGTATTGCTGCCGACCGCTGTACAGCATAGCAACCAACTGCAGAGGCGAGTCCATCGTGCCGTAGTACCCGTCGTCTTCCGGATCCAGTTCTATGGCTCTTAGGCAGTCGTCGAGCGCCCCGTCGTAATCGCCGGTGTGGAATAGTACATGGGCGCGGCCGTTGTATCCTCCCGCCTTCATGGAGTCGTCCGTGGCAATCTCGATGAGACGCTCGTATCCATCGAGGCTCTCTTCATACATCGAGAGTCCCCAGTAGGCCTCAGCTCGCGTGTGCACATAGCTGTTGAGC
This sequence comes from Dehalococcoidia bacterium, assembly GCA_965202965.1. GTDB lineage: Bacteria > Chloroflexota > Dehalococcoidia > Lucifugimonadales > UBA1123 > VXRN01. Next base: position 170,131 of record CBDBCQ010000002.1, read on the forward strand.
AGATTGTCCGGGATCGGCCAGTCCCTACAGAAGTCCCTGATCGCTTCGCACCCATGCAGGGCGTCCAAGTATTTGTATTCATCCGCGCGGTCCTCGGCGTCTGCCAGCAGCGCTTCGATATGGTCTATCGACGACTGTCGTGACTCCTCCGGCATCTGAGCGTGCTCGTACAGGTACGCCGCAAGGTCATGACGCGATTCTCGCGCCTCCAGTTCCGCTTTGTCCGCTGCCGTCTGAGTCTCGAAAACGGCCAGCACGATCTTTGCGCCCGGCTTGTCACCCGCGTCTATGAGCGTGCGAAAAGCATCGAATCTCAGTTCCTTAGCTCTCTTACTGACCTCGCCGGCGTAGCCGGACAGCGTCAGCCATTCTTCCACCGGACCCGCGAACTCCACACAGCTTTCCGGGTCTGTCGAGATTCGTTCGATCCCCGATTGAAGGGTCTGATAGACCGACGCAAGGCTGTTGCCCAGCCAGTCGTGTGTCCTGTCCAGGAGGGTCAGTGCGTTAAGCAGAGGGATCGGTGAATCTTCGGGATTCGTCATCCACGTTTCGAGGGCTATGAATGCGTCCACGTGGCCGTTGCCATCGAGCTCCTGAACTGCGGCGCGGCATCGCTCCGAAACCTCGTGTGCATTCACCTCGGCCATGTCCACAAGGATGCACGCGCCCACGAAGAGAAGGTTCACATGCGCCGCCGTCCTGGCTTCCGGATCGGCGACGCCGTTGGGCAGGTGGGGATTGCCGAGAAGCGATACTGCCTGGACTGCCCTGTTCCACGCAGCCGGTGGGTCGCCGTCGAGCAGGTCGCGAGACTCCTGTATGCGCGCCAGGACCCGCTCATCTTCCAGGGCATCAGACTCGGCAAGGTATTCGATCAGCTGCTCGGGAATGCAAGTTACCGGATCTCCCAGGACCTTCAGGCTGGTCTCGGCAGCCTCCGGCGTTGGCTCCACGTCGATGAATACGAGTGTCTCGGTGGAGCGGCTGAGGGCGACGCGGTACCGGTCTATGAGTGTCCTGGACATGTGCCGGTCCAGGCCGGGCGAGCTGGCGTATTCGGATACTGGCGTCATGATGCTCAGCAGCGTCTGCCCGGGATTCAGCAGGCACACAACCTGGTACTCGAGGCCCTTTACCGCCTGCGGGGTCAGTACGATACTGCGGAGCTCCGGTTCTATCCAGCCTGGGGATTCAGCGTCTGAGGTTATGACGGCGAGGTTCTCGATGTGGGACAGTTGGCCGATTAGCCTGCAGGCGGCATCCGTGTCGGAGACCTGTACGTGAAAGAGCCGCGCGTCCGTGGCCTGGCTCTCGGCTGTCTCGTTCTGGTTCGATGGCCGTAGTCCACGCTCCAGGTTGCGGTACAGCGCCGAGGCGTTTCCCAGGACATCTGATATGCGCCGCGGAGAGCGGAGCCTGGTCTCAAGCGCGACCTCGCGGGCCGGGCGCCCGAACTGCCTGTTCAGCAGGTCGTTGAACTGTCCCCAGTCGAACCCGGACGGCCTGACGGTCTGTCCCTCGTCGCCAGATATGAGAAGTCGAGGAAATTGGTCTCGCCGCTTGCCAATGGCGCGGCACAGCTCCGTGAACGCATTAGCCTCCACGAGGGTGAGGTCCTGCACCTCGTCTATCACAACCCTGTCGAACTCTTCGAAACCGTCCGGCAGCGAATCCTCGCTGAGTTGATCCAGGGCCGCAGATGTGGCTATGACTTCGGGGAATATGGTCCCCATGCTCTCGTTCCGCTCAAGACGGGAGACTATCGCCATGAGGGCACCGGCGGCCCGCTTTCCGATGCCGTCCTCTCCGGCTCTCAGGGATAGGTATGCATTGCTGTTCAGTCTTGAGTACCCTTCCTGGGGGCGCACCACCGTGTGCGTGTTCGCCGCCATGCCCAACAGCACGGCCCTGATTTCCGCATATAACTGCTCCGTTCGATCCGCCCATGGACCCAGTACGCTTCGCTGTATGCGGGCGTTCACGATGGCTTCCGACAGTGCGCGTGTCTGCTGCCCCTGCGTCAGGCGTGGTATGTCTCGACGACAGAGCATGCCGAGAAGGGTTCTAAAGTCATACAGGGATACCCTGTTGTTCGAAGGGCCGAATGTATCGAAGTAGGCGGAGGCCAGTACAACCAGTTCCCGGGACCAGGTGGTGTACAGGATGCGCTCGCCGGCGTGGGCGTTGACGGCCTGCCAGAGCGTGGTGGTCTTGCCGCTACCAGGATGTCCATAGACTATCCGGACCGGCTCTGGCGCTTTCACGAACTCCATCTGACTCTCTGTCCAGGGTGTTTCGACGAAAGTCTCATCCTGGCCGGTTATGTACGGCTGCGCCAGTGGATAGTAGTCGTCGCTGGCATCGCCGGGGTCGAGGGGGCTCACGTCGTCGTGGTGCCGGACGGCTCTGACCCAGATGCTGCGCTGTAGGCCCTTCCGGAGGTGAACATCGGCCGGGATGATCCGACTGCCGCCGGTCGTCCACCAGAGATAGAACTGCATCCCTTCGTTCCCACCCATGGGCGTCCTGCGCCAGCCGCGATTGAGAGGGTCGCTGCAGCTCTTGACGACGCTGGTGCGTCCGTTGGCCGCTAGATGCTGGAGTACCAGCGAGAGGCGACGGCGGACTTGAGGCACGTCAGGGAGCGTGTCCGGAACCGTCTCGTGGAGAAATACCGGGTAGGCGAGCGGTCCATACTCCAGATCTGAAGCAGGTGGTATGGCGTCAGGCGGCAGGCTTATCTTCCCGTGCGGCATTTTGCAGATTTTGTGGCGGACTCATCCAGTTTAGGAGACAATACGGGGATCGGGTGTCGGATTCTAACATATCGGGGCCGACTCATAAGAGGGAATGTAAACCCTCCCCTTGATCGTCCATGCTCAGGATACCCGCAGCAACGCTTTCGTAGCTATGAAGTCCGCGAGTCGGTCAAGCAGGTCTGCTGCCGCGGTCGTGGCCATCCCGCGCTTCCCTGCTTCCCTGACCCTATTTTGAGTCTGCCGACCCTTTCCAAGCGTGCTGAACGGGACTTATCATGGCCAAACGTTGGTCTGCGATATCTGAGGAACGTCATAAATAGTCTCGAAAGTTGGCTGAAAATGCGGTAACGAGATCTGTAGGGGAGACGTCCCGTGCTCCCGGTCTCGGCAGCGTGTCGGGACTTGCCGCTTTCGGTCGGCGAGATCATGAGGTAGCGTCTCACAGGATAAGACTATGCCTCGATTCTATCTGCCGGACAAGATCGAACCCAAGCCTCCCGGTCCGGGGTGGGACGCCTATATGCGTGGGACGCACGATGGTGTGCGGGACAGGATCGCGGCGAAGTTCCGGGCCCTGCCGGACTTCACCTGCGGGTTCTGCGGAACCCTCACATCATTCCCGACCGAAGACATCTCCGGTGTGGCAACCGAGTACACCTACTCATCGCAGCCGCGTCTTCGCGCCGACGTCGCCGCGCTGGGCAAGGTGGACGAAGTCTCAGCCATCGTGGAAGTCGTTCTGACCTCCAAACCGAGCGACGAAGCGCTTGCCGCTCACGAGGACCTGCCGTTAGTCGCTTACATCGAGATGAACCAGCAGGCGGTCTACTGCTCGCCCTTCTGCTGGAGGAATCAGGGAACGGAGAATCTGTGCGCCTGGTCGGTTCCCCGATGCGACCTGTGCGAGACACCCGTTCACCAGACCTTTTCGGGGACCGTATGGATGGACTGGTCGGATCCGTATGGAAGAGTATGCCTGGAGTGCGCCGCAGGGATTTCCGACGCCCAGTGGCGGGCGCCCGGCGAAGTCATTGGAGGGACGGAAGCCCCCGGTCGGGACGCCACTGTCGCTGATAAGTTCCGGGCATTCACTGACGCGGAGTTCTGGGCGTCGGTCTGGGAGGGGCGAACCATGCATCCCAGCGAACCTCGCGGGAAGCCGAAGGACGAGAGTGCGACGGCGGCCAGACTGGACCAGGTGGAGAGCGCGTTCGATGCCGGACAGTGGGACAGTGGTTTCGAGCTGCTCCAGCCGATAGGCGCGCCTGGGTGGGGCGCTGTCGAGTCTGAATCTCCGCTATATGCATGGGAGCCAGAGAACTGCGCCCGCGTCAGCGCAGCATGGATATGGTTAAGAGACCACAGGCTTTCCGAACTGCCGGGCATAATCGCCGACATCATCAGGGGGAGAGGATTCAGACAGGATAGCTATGCGGAGGCTAGATACGGACATCAGACTGTAGCGGAGAGGGCCAGAGAGGCAATCGAGACCGGGCAGTTCGACGATGATATTGACCGCCAGCGACGCCTGGCGGAGTTTGACCTGCTACATAGGGGATTCCCCGACGGGCGATTCACGTCCTGCGGCATAGACCGGGAGAAGCTGGAAGGCCCCATCAGGGTTTCCATGACCGCCGAACCCAGTTGTCCATACTGCAGCTGAGGTCCTGAATATACGTCGCGCTTCTGCTCGTTCCATGTGGAGGCCATTCCACCGCCGACTTGATGGCGAGCCTGAGATGTTCGTTATCCGCACCGTCCTGAAGGAAAACTCATGTTCCGCAGCTCGCTGAGCATTAGCGGCAGGTCGGGAGATACGCCCATCCCTCCATGCTCCTGTTGACACAGAGCTGGGTCTCAGAGGCCCATGCCGCAACTAATGGTATTTTGCTGAGGCCCACCGGCACTTCGCCCTTCAGTTGCGCGTTGTTGTTGAGATAGAGATGCCTGAGACTCACCAGGTTACTCATCTCAGTTGGAAGTGTTCCGTCTATCCTGTTGTCGCTCAAGCCGAGCGATATGAGGTTGGACAGGTTGCCAATCTCAGCGGGGATTGGCCCGGTCAGCTTGTTGTCGAACAGGTCTAAGATCTCCAGGTTGTGTAGATTTCCTATCTCGGAAGGCAGCGGTCCGCTCAGACTATTGTCGGTTAGAGTGAGTATTTCCAGTTCCGTTAAATTACCGATCTCGGGCGGGATGGAGCGTATTAGCCTGTTCTGAGACAGAGTAAGCACTTTCAGGTTTGTAAGATTTCCTATTTCCGGCAGAATAGGCCCGGTCAGGTCGGTTTCCGAAAGATTCAGCAATTCCAGGTCTATGAGATTTCCTATTTCCGGCGGAAATGGGCCGGTCAGCCTGCTGTCGGCGAGTGTAAGCTCCCTCAGTGAGGTGAGAGCGCCGATGTCCGGTGGCACTGTGCCCTTCAGGTCGTTGTCGAACAGATCGAGTTCTGTGACGCGCCCGAACCTGTCCGTCGTAACGCCGTGCCATGTGTGCAGCGGCTCGTCGCTGCTCCAGTTGGTGTTTGTCTCCCACTCATCACCATTCGCGGCAGTGTAGAGCGCCTCCAGAGCGGGCCGGACGTCGGCGAGGGTGATGAGGCGTTTCTCCACTGTGCTGGCGTCCAGGAGTTCGCCGATGATTCCCGGCGGAATCGGACCCACTATCTGGTTGTTGTAAAGAGCGAGGACCCTCAGCCTGGTTAGATTGTTCATCTCCGGCGGAATCGGCCCGCTCAGCCTGTTGTTCCAGAGCGCAAGCTCCTCCAGCCTCTCGAAGTTACCGAACCCCCGTGGAATCGGTCCGCTGAGGTCGTTGTTCGACATGTAGATTTGCCTGAGTCTTGTGAGGTTTCCCATCTCCGATGGTATGGGTCCGCTGAGGTCGTTTCCCCAGAGCGCGAGCGACTGCATCATCACCAGGTCGCCGATTTCGGGCGGAATGGCGCCGCTGAGGTTGTTCTCGGCCAGGTCGAGCAGCGTTACCTGGCCGTCGTAGTTCGTTGCCACGCCGTGCCATTCACTGAGCGGCCTGTCGCTCTTCCAGTTCTGTCTTCTGTACCAGTTGTCGCCCCCTGTGGAGTCGTAGAACGCAATCAGTGCGGCGCGGTCGGGGAACGGTGTAGGCGTGGGTGACGGGGTATCCGTTCGTGTGGCGGTTCGAGTGGGAGTGGCAGTCGTAGTCGGAAGGGGAGTCGGAGTTGGGGTTACAGTCTGTGTCGGTGTTGAGGTGAGAGTGGGCGTCGGTGTCAGTGTCGGAGTGGGTATCGGCGTGTTGGTAGCGGTCGCGGTTGGAGACGGCGTTATGGTGGCCGTCGGCGTCGGTGTGGGAGTTGCTGTAGGAGGCGATGTTGGGATAGGCGTCATGGTGGCTGTAGGAATGGGAGCGGCCGCCGCCGTCGCCGTCGGGGTCGCGGTCGGCTCCGGCGCCGAAGTGATCCCGCACGCTGCGAGAATGCCCACAATGATCAGCAGGGCAGGGATCTTGAGTATCGTCTTCGGTATGAGTTTCATTCAATGCAGTCCGACAGGTGTGGAGATCGAAATTACACTTCTGCTGTTATATCCAGCGCGGTATATATCGCCTTGATATACGTACTCCCTTCTTGCGGTACTCAGCCGGAATCCGTTTGCCCAGATACCTGGTTTGAACTTCATCTTCGGCCTCTTCGCCCTCAAAACCCCACATGTTCTTGGTTGCGCCTCCGTACCAGGGGAAGTTCTCCAGCGTACCCTCAATCCACTCAGTAGGACGGTAAACGCCCTTGACTACGTTGTTTACCACACCCAGCGCCAGGAGGCGTTGCTTCGCCCTGTTGATGTTGAGCTTCCAGACCCCACGGGTCGCCTCATAAAATCCAAGCTTCTGCCACATCTGGTTGATGGTGAAAGCAATCAGCGGTTCGTCCACTTCAAAATCGACAGCGTTGTAATCCGCCAGAATCTCGTCGGCGTGCCGGCAGCCGCGTAAGTGGTTCTGATACCCACCTTGCTTGTTGGTCAGCCCCTGGTAGCAGTCGATCAGAGCGGCTTCTACCTCAAGAGCCGTCCGCTCGTTCATTCCGTGGCGATGGATGATGTGTCCGACAGAAAGGCCCGCGAACTTGATCCGCGCTATCCGCTCCTGGGTGGAGCCGGGCCCGTAGTCTTCCGGGTCGTGCTCAACTCCCTCAGCGTGCCTGAACACGCGATCATCTTTCCCCTTTCCAACGTAGAATGTCTGACCGTTGCGTGGATCAATAAGCCGGTACACATAGTAACCGACCCTGGCTGCTAATTCCTTCGGAAATTGGTCTGTACTCATCTTTTCCTCCTGAGCCCGACAGTCGCCGAGTCCGATTCAAAGTCTTCTACTGCAACGGCCACACAGGGCCTGGCGTCGAGGAGCGCGCTTCCACTGCGGCGGGTGTTTCCCAAGGACATCTCTATGGTAGTTTCCGAGGCTTCGACTCGATGTCGCACAAGCCGGGTTCGAGCATGTCCCCGTCCAAATCTACACCAGAGAGCGCCGCATGGCTAACCGCGGGCGGCGCAGCCACTCAGCCACCTGCTTCTCGATCACTTCTCCGGCAGTATAGCCCTGCCTGCGGTCGCTAGTGTCGCGGCGGACAGAGATGTCGCCTACCGCATCATCTGCGAGGACGATATGACTCTGGAAGGTCAGGTGACCCGGATATTCGCATGATGCCGCACGACAAGGTGTTCTGCATGGCAAATCCATGCCCCGGGGCCGCCGATAACAGCAGATATAGGACCGGACACAGTACCCCACGGTGATAGTAAGCAGGCAAGTCAACGATGAGATCGCCAGCGAGGTTGGCGGCATCCACACGTTCACGCACAACACAGAAATCAGGCCGGAACTACACTCATGCCACTAGAAAAGGGTCCTATGGGTGCAAATGAAAGAGCGCCGGCAACCTGGCTTAGCGCATAATCCGGTCGCGCGTTTCAGGACCCGGCTCGCAGGCCCTCAGCCACTCGCTTCGCTGAGCCTTAGCAGCCCGCTGTCGCGGAGCGCGAACAGCACGGCATCCGCGCTGAACGTGTCGATCTGCGCCCACTGTCCCGGACCGCGTTTCTCAAGGACCTGGAGGGAGAGCCTGTTGTGAAGCTCGTCGTCGGGAGTGGAGTAGGCGAAGTCGAACGCGAACTTATTGTCGCTGGTGGTCATGTACAGCATGGCGTCCTCCTTACTTCGAGGCGCCGGCGATGTTGAACCGAAGTGTATCATCATCTGACTCAGTACCCGTGTGAAACTGTGTGATCGGGACCGCATCGGCCGACGCTGAAGTCAGCGGACTCTCTGGTCGGCCAGGCAATCTCTTGTCCAAGCGCTTCTTCGGAGAGCCATGCGACGATGCGCTTGCGAATCGGGAGTGTTGTCTCGACTCGACACCTCTCCGGTGGGTTGAGAGTTGTAGAACCGAGGTCCAGGCGCCTCCTCCGTTATGGTTTGGGGTGGTGCGATGGGGAGATGCGCGGTGGTGGCGGCCTGTTCCGCCGTGGGAAAGAATGTGGAGACCGCGGGGTCTCCGGTGAATTCGTTCAATATGGTTGCCATACTGCGCCGATGACCCGATCAACTCTGGCAATTACTTCTGGCCCACTCCCGGGCAATGCGCGCACCAATGAGCGTGTCTGACTGTTCGAACACCATTTCCAGGTACTCCGGAGCGAATGCGCCGGCTTCCATGGATTCATACGGATGGAGTTCATCCCTCAGCTCGACCATCTTTCCGCCCACCGCGTCCTCCTTGGCCCTTGCGACAGACGGATCCAGGCCGGTGTCTTCCCGATTGCGATTTCTGCGAGCGCTCGCTCGAAGCGCTCCAACTGGTTCCTGGTGGACTTGCTCCGGCATCTGTCCTTTACCATGTCCGTACCTCCAGGTCGTTTTCGACGATTCCCTCGGACGAATCTGCGGCTGCGGTTTGAGAGAATTCGAGGAAAGACGGTCCCGATGGGTCCGCGGGGACAGGCGCCGGGAACAGATCGCCGTGACATTTTGACTCCCGGGCAGCTCGTTCGGGCTTGAGATCCGGGAGAACCGGGTCCGGCGCTGACCCTTCGACGCTATGTTCTTCCCTGCAGGCATCGAAGCCGCCGGGCAGGTCCTCGGATGCGACGAGACTGCCATCGATACAGGCCGTTCGACATCGTTCCGGCTGCAAGAGAAAGGACCTGCCGGTGTTTGGCAGGTCCTTGGTGGATTTACTTATTTCGAGCAGCACGTTTTAAGCAAAAAACCCCGTGTTGAAAACGGGGCTTATTGGTCGTGTATCGCGGCGCTGAGCTACTTGTTATCGTCTTTCAGGCGCTTGAGCTCATCCCTCAGACGCTCGAGCTTGGCTTCCGCCTTGGCAGCTCTCGCCTCGGCGTCCTTGGCTCTCTCCTCAGCAGCTTTCGCCTCGGCGCGCGCCTTTTTCAGGTCGATGAAGTCCTTGATCACCCAGGACACCTCCACTGCGATGATCGCGACTATAATCTCGAGCGGCCAGCCTATGGGCAGGCCCATCAGGATGTTGTTGATGGTTTCACGCGCGGAATCACCATCCCGCCCACGCCAACTCTATCCACACCCTAGCGGCCCCAAAGAACACGGTCAAGCCCAGCGAGACCAGGGGCGAATGACCGCTGGCGTCCGGCCGGATAGGGGTGGACCGGAATCCTCACTTCTCCGTCGTCAATCTTCTCTCCTTGCCAACGCCACAGCCAGGAGTCGAGCTCTCCACTCTGCATTTCTCCTGTTGCACCGCCTCCCGTCCGAAATGTCGTTTTCCACATTGTGAGTGCGGTCTTTCGGCTGGATCAAGATAGATGCGAAGTTCGCCGGAGAAGCGGATCTGGCGACAGACATGAGAAGCTGTCCACCCGGTGGACACTCAGGAGGCTGATGGGAAGTGCTGGGAGTAGGTCAGAGTGTCGGTGACAGAGCGACCCAGTCGCCGTAGCGCCGCGATGCCGCGCCTCTTGCGGCGGGCTCTGCGCGGCCGCGGCGTGCCAGCATGTCATGGCTCATCCGGCGGTCCGGATATTTCTCTATAGAACTGTCCCCCCGAGCTGACGACATCCGCTGTCGCCGTTGAAGAATCGCCGGACAGGGCGGCCAGCGCTATCCAGCGAGAGTACCGGGCGTGCTCCGGCCCCGATTCCCATATAACCCTGACAACCGACTGCCGACCGCGCGACCCCAACGTCCCAGATACAAGGGCTGTTCACCTTGGCCCTCTACGTTGGGGATACGGCGCTGTCTCGATTTACGCCGTCAGGCAAGGAATCAGTGAGGGTTTTGCCGGACGGTTATCGCGGTGTCACTGAAATCCAAGAAAGGGTTAACGGCCTACATCCATTCACGTGAACGACATGGAACCAATGGCTCCTCTCAGCGCGCCCGCTACCTCTACGACCAGCGTGAGGCGCAAGCGTCTCGACACGGACAACGTAACCCCCACTGGCTTCTCCGACTACCTGAGTCTCCGCCTGGGCGTCGATGTCCACTATCTGCTAATCCGTGTAACTCTCTTCAAGGGCGATGGAGGATGGAGGGTCGTAATGACTGGCAGAACAGGTGTATGACATCATCACGAGCAAGTAGCGTCCGCATCTTCGACGGGCGTCGGGGCCAGCCCTGTTTGCAATTCGCTCTCACGTTCACCCTGCGGCGAACCGTGGCCGCAGGGTGAACTCCTCTTCTTCCCGCGCTCCTTCTGGCAGTTGCACATTCCTGATGCAAGGAACGCGCGAGTTGTCTTGACACTCCCACAACGATGCGATAGATTGGCCCAATAAAATGTTGCCTTATTAAGCAATGCGGTGTATGGCAAATCTGCCATACACCGCCAGAGGGATCCGCGCCGGTCTCTGGGCGGAATTCATTTGCATGCACCAATCTAAAGTTGTTACCCAATAGGAGATCCGCGATGTCCACTCAAAAATTGAATGCTGCTCAGCTCGACCTACTTGAGGTCGTATGCATGATACCTCTGGCGGACGCGCTGGAACTGGCGGTCTTCACTGACGAGTGGGCCAGCACCACCGGGCAGCGGCTCAGCCGTCTGCGCGACCTGGGCCTGGTCGACAGCGTTCCGCACCAGGTGGGCGTTATCGCGCGCACGAGCCGGTACCATCCGACATCTGCGGGTGTGGAGACGGTGGCCGAAGCGCTCGGTCTCAGCAAAGAAGAATTTCTTCGCACCAGTCCGTCTCATCCAAATTTACTTCGAGGGCTGGTGCAGCGCATCGACGCGGTAGCGGCATGCTACAGGCTCGCGCTGAATTTGGTCGAGGAGAGTGTTTCCGCTCTAAAGGCCAGCGTGGACTACCACGGCTCGGGCCCCTACGACGCTATGATAAAACTCAATCCCGGCGCCATTATAGGGGTGATGCGAGTTGGCAGGATGCAGTCCCGGGCGGCCTTCGCGAGACGCTGGGCCGCCATCGTGAGGGCAGACGAGGAAGACTGGCCGGACATCGTCATGATTCTTGCTACCACAACGACCGATCGGAGAATCGCGTTCTGGCACGTCGAAGACAGACCAGGCCCGCCTGCCTACCTTGCGCTCGAAAGACGTGCTCTGTCCGTAGATACCGAGCAGGAGGACTGGCTCGCCGCGGGAAATGATGATGATCCCATGAATATCTCTCTCAGGGCCATCGTGGAAGGGCTGCCGGAGACCTCCAGATCGAACCCGCCGGTCCCGCCGCCGGGATCAGGCTCTCTCTCCCACGATCCTGGCGATCTGATGTCCGGGCAACCCGCTTTCATCCTGACGAGCCGGGAAAAGCAACTACTGGATATAATTGCCGATTGGTTGCTCGTGAGGCGAGAGTACCTTCCGGAATTCCTGGAAGTGTCCTCGTCTCGCATCAGCCAGATGCTGCACACCCTAGACGCTTGTGGCCTGATCTCGCCCGTTACCCTGCGCGGTGCCACCTGCTATGCGCTCAGCGATGTCGGTCTGCGGTATGTGTCCAGCCGAGACCGGGTGGCCCTAGGCACAGCATTCAGCAGCCTATCTGTGGAGGGTCCGCGGCCGGAGAGGTGGTATGGTCGGCATGTCAGGACACTGCACAGACAGTTCAGACACACAGACACCGTCCACTGGCTCATGGCCCTGCTGTCGAAAGAGGCGCGCGCGAGTCCAGACTACGAACTGATTGACTTTGATCCCCCCAGGGGCGCCATACAGCCATTTTCGCTTGACGACGGAGAGGAAATGGCCGTATACCCGGACGCCGCAGCCAGGGTGATCATGCACAGGTCTTACAGTCCCAATGCACGCCTGTTGTTGGAGATGGAGAGACGGTCGGTAGACCAGTCCAGGGCCCAGAAGAAGATCAAACTTTACCAGGATTTCATAAAATCAGGGGACCAAGTTGAGCTAGGTCCCAGCCCGCTGTGCTTGTTTGTTTTTGAGACCCCCACCTCCGAGCACCGGTTTCTCCGGATCGCCATAGCTATGGAGAGAGCTGCTGGAGACAACATCCAGGTGCCGTTCGCGACGTCAAATCTTCGCCAGCTTGGACAGACGGGCTTCTTGGGACCATCCTGGGGCACACCGACGGAGGGCGAAGAGCACATCCGTTGGCATCTCGATGAAATCGAAGCGGACCTTTCGTGACACCTCCATATTGGTGGAGGATATATGCGCGGGTGTGTCCGTACCTCCTACGTACCCCCGTGTGGGGACCCCATATCAGGCCGAAGATGGAGAGGAATCGAGGGTGCTGGCGCCATAGCTAACTTAGCTACGAATCGACGGGTCACGGCAAGCAGTTTTCAGGCCAATTCTATCCACCCCGGCGATTTAGCCCTGAGAACGGAATTCACCCCGTTTTACTGCCTAAACCAGCTTTGCGGCTCATATCTGGACGTTGACCCCTTTAGGCGTGAGAACTGGGGGTGTTCGTGGGAAATTTACCCTCCAGCACGGGTTTGCCCAGTCCTCTGTATGCGATTCGACAGGCATCCGCGTCCGCCTGCGCCGGATTCTCCAATTGCGCGAGCTCCCTGGCGTGCGTGTCGTTGGAATGGCGGAGCCGTTCGTCGGCCTCGGCTCCGGGCTCCACCCGCTCCGGAGCCAGGCCCGAGGCATACACCGGGCTAAATCCTGCGGACGAATGATACTCTACCCACCTGCGTCCCTCTCCACCAAAACTGCCGTCGGCTACTTCTTCAATGATGTCAAACAGCTTTGAGGAGTTGTAGTTCCTTGAAGGCAAATCCAACGGCCTTGGGAAATATCCGAGTTCTCAATGCGTTGTGGTTCATTCGATGCTTCACGCTCATCCATTCCAGCCGGCGAGCGGGGGTAGATAGACATGAAACAGTGATCGTTGTGCCGCGTCAACCGTTTTTGCCGGCGCGTTGCCTCAAGGTTTTTATTACCGAACTGAAGCTATTGCCTCACGCAGGATGATGCTTCTATAGATGTCAAGCGGCGTTTTGAAGTATCTGGTTGGGCTTGCGGATGATCGAGTAGACTTCGCGAGCCACATAGCGTTTGAGGCAGCGGATGACCTCGGTCTTGCTCATTCCCTCTGCGGTTCGTCGACGCAGGTAGGACTGCGTCCTCGGGTCGTAGCACAGCCTGACGACGACTATGCGATACAGCGCCGCATTTGCCTGGCGGTCGCCGCCACGGTTGAGCCGATGCCGGTTGGTCTTGCCGGATGATGCCGGTACAGGACTCACTCCGCACAGCGATGCGAAGGCGGCCTCTGAGTTGAGACGGTCAGGATTGCTTCCGGCCGCGACCAGTAGCGCGGCGGCAGTGTCGGGTCCTACGCCGAAGGCTTCGATCAGCGCTGGTGCAGTCGCTTGGATGAGCCGCTGGAGCTCATTCTTCAGGTCCTGGATCTCCTTGCTGAGTTGCCGGTAGCGAGAAGCAAGCGAACGAAGCGCGTACTTGGCTGCTGCCATGGGATTCTCCGGATGACCAGGTCGGAAGTTCCTGCATCGTTTGACGAGGGCGCTGGTCCCCAGACTGTCAAGAGTTTCCCGAAGCTCAGCAGGAGCTGTGAGAACGAGTGCCTTTATCTGGTTGACGGCCTGGGTACGGGCCTTTACGTCCGAGTTCTTGGCGCTCTTGAGCATGCGGATCATCTCTACTTCGCCCTCGCCAGACTTGGGAGTGGCGTCGGCGACACCGGCAAGCACTGAGCGGGCTGCCATCTCGGCATCAGTGGGGTCACTCTTCCCTTTTCGATAGCGGACAGATCGGTCCGGCCTGTTGACTTCGACGACCGTATGGCTCCTGTCGGTCAGGAAGCGTGTTACTCCTGCACCGTAGGAACCCGTGCCCTCGATGCCAAATGCGCGAACATGCCCCAGATCGCACGACCACCGTTCAAGCTCCTCGTACCCACGGGTGGCAGCGGGCAGGTGCTTCTCGTCAAGCCGGACACCTCGCTGGTCAATGGCCACCGCCACATGTTGGTCCTTATGTGTGTCCACTCCGATGATAACCTGAACGGCACGACTGTTGATGTGTCTGACGGCTCCTGTCATCTCTGCCTCCCTGGAGTATGGTGCATGGGCTCGAGTGAGCGGACAGAACTGCGATGGGACTTGACGTCACGCTTCTATCAGGTCACGAACTCACTGAAGCCTCCGACGCTTTGCGGACCATCCCGGGAACGGATCGACAGATCAAACTCAAGGCATCTGAGCCAGTTACCCAATGGGTCAGATCCAGTCCCGGATGGCCCACAGAATATCATCGCAGTTACCCAAATCAGGTTATTGCCTCACAATGGGTGTTACCCAAACCACGGAGGCACGGACATGGTTGGAGAGATCAGCGCAGTAACGAAGACCGAAGTGCTCAGGGCTATACGCATCCGGTACAGGGATGTGTCGAGGAAGGATAAGAGCCGGATGCTCGACGAGTTCGTATCCATGGTCGGCTGTCATCGAAAGCACGCTGTCAGACTCCTGAGACAGAGTGATGATCCGACCGACCGGAGCGTTCCAAAGGGCCAGCGCATATATGACGATGCGGTGAGGGAAGCATTGACCGTGGTATGGGAGGCATCGGACAGGATATGCGGGAAGAGACTGAAGGCGGCGCTGCCCAGCATGGTGGAGTCGCTTGAGAGGCACGGCCATCTTGACCTGGATCCCGGTGTGCGGAGACGGCTGTTCTCGGCGAGCGCCGCGACCATGGACAGGCTGCCGAGGCCGATAAGGGAGCAGGCCGGGAGCAGGAGGAAGCGCAAGCAGAAGAGGATGATGGCCGGTCGCATCCCTGTACGCACCTTCTCCGACTGGAAGGAGCCCGAGCCAGGCTATCTGGAGATAGACCTGGTGGCGCACTGCGGCGGCACGGTGACCGGATCATACATAAGCAGCCTGGTGGTCAACGACGTGTGTTCCGGATGGACGGAGGCGATCCCGCTGCTGGCAAGAGAGCAGTCCCTGGTGGTGGAGGGACTGGAAGCGGTCTCTCGCGTCTTCCCTGTTCCCATCCGCGGAATAAACTCCGACAACGACAGCGTGTTCATCAACGAGACCCTGCTGAGCTACTGCGAGGAGC
This sequence comes from Dehalococcoidia bacterium, assembly GCA_965202965.1. Classification (GTDB taxonomy): domain Bacteria; phylum Chloroflexota; class Dehalococcoidia; order Lucifugimonadales; family UBA1123; genus VXRN01. The sequence continues at coordinate 185,431 of CBDBCQ010000002.1, forward strand.
GCGGCATTGAGTTCACCCGCTCGCGTGCATACCGCAAGAACGATCAGGCGTGGATAGAGCAGAAGAACGGATCGGTGGTACGTCGCTTCATAGGACACGAGCGTTACTCCGGGCCGATGGCCGGTCAGACTATGGCGCACCTGTACGGTGCGATGCGTCTGTACGTGAATCACTTCCAGCCCTGGTTCCAGCTGCTGGAGCGGAGTCGAGACGGGGCGGGACCGTGAAGAAGAGATACAGCCCACCCGCCACACCCTGCGACCGTCTGCTGTGGCGAGACGACGTGAGCGAGGAGACCAAGTCGATGCTGCGAGACAGTCGGGCTGAGCTTGACCTGGTGTCCCTTCTGCACACGATACGAGAGTCGCAGTCGGCGAGTGTTCCGCAAAGCGAGAGTCTGGAGCGCTTCCTGAGCAGTCTGCCCGAACTATGGAGACAGGGCGAGGTTCGTCCCACACACGCGCCGAAGAAAAGAAAGCGTCGAGGGCAACGAACACAACCGGACCCCTTTGAGGGAGTATGGTGCGAGATACTGACTGGCTTCAGCAGCAGCCGGAGGCGAAGGCCGCCGATTTACTTGACCGGCTGATGGCTCGCTATCCCAACCGATACAGCAGACGACAACTGCGGACACTTCAGCGCAGGGTACGCCAGTGGCGAAGCAGTTGGTGTATGCTTCTGCCGAGCAGAGTAAAAGGAACGAGGCTGACCAAGGTGGCATCGGACCTGTGAGCGACAATTAAATGCTACAGAATTACGGTAACATTTTCGGATGAGGCAACAGGCCTATCAATCTCTGAAAACGTCGAATATCAGGAAGGCACACCCCGCGAACACCACGGTCATCAGCATCATCGTATACGGACTGAGGAAGTAACGCCACCATTCCGACCAATGGTATTCGGGCGTCATTCTGAGGTCAACTCCCACGCGCAGGTGGCCCTCGTATAGCGTACTCGGGGAATAGACATATTCGGATGTCACTACCGGGGGCTGTTCGGACAGCAGCTCCTCGATACGTCCGAGCTGGTCGTCTCTTATGACCGCCGTCAAGCTGTAGGAATAGTCCTCGTTCTGGTGAAGCGACTCGATTACTCCGCCTCTGTCAGTGGCGACCGCCTCCACCCTGCTGAGCGCCGAATGGAGGGCGTCATCGACTGCAAATGTAGCTATCAGCATGCCGCATAGCAAACTGGCTATGCCTCCGATCACTATACCATGTAAAACCGGGGAAGCGAACTTCTGGATTCTCTGATTACTCATCATATGTCCTTCCGGCCAGCGTTCAGGCTGGCCTGTATGAAGTGCTCTGCATATAGATTAGCCTTGGGGAGCGGCGGTCCCGACGGGGGGTGAGCGCGGCATTACCCCCTCTTCCAATTGTATCACCGGCGGAAGCGACGAGCCCCGCGAACGCGGCATTCGCGAGAGGCGCCCCTCTCATCGCCAGTCATGCGACCTCGGCATCCTCACTCCCGACCTGATGGCGCGCACCTCCGAGGCTATCAGGTTCACCGTGCCGTCCCACGCGGAGATTCGGCCCCGAACCAGTACCACCTGGCTGCTGAGTTCCCTGCGGTACTCGGCATACACCCGGGGCCACAGTATCACCTGCGTATCTCCAGTCTCGTCCTCCAAGGTCACGAATATAGTCCCATCCCGACCCTTGGGATGCTGACGGGCTATCGGCCAGCCCGCGACCACCGCGAAGTCCTCGTCGCCCAGACGCTCCACCTCAGCGCAGGTCATCACCCCCGAGGGCAGATTCGGCCTGACGAACTGCATGAGATGTCCGCGCGGGTAGATGCCCATCGCGCGGTACTCTCCCGCCATACGCTCTGCCTCTGAGAAGTCCGCGAGGTTGGGTATCGAGTCCTCCATCGAGAGAGGCAGCGCGGCCTGCCCGTTCCTCTTCGGACTGGCGTACAGCCCCGCGTCCCACAGCGACTGGCGACGGTTCGGCGTTATGCGGTCGAACGCCCCGGCCATGACCAGCGACTCCACCGCCCGCGGCCTCAGCCCTGTCCTCCTCAACAGATCGCCGGCTCCGATGTAGGGACCGCGCGCTTCCCTTTCTTCCACTATCAGCCTCGCCGACTCCGGGCCCACATCTTTCACCAGCCCCAGTCCGAGCAGCGCCGAGCCGTTCTCGGGTATTGCCTTTGGCTCGCTCCTGTTGACGCAGGGATTCAGGAACGGGACGCCGAACCGCCTGGCGTCCTGCTTGATGGTCCCCACCGGGTAGAAGCCCATCGGCTGGTTGTTCATCAGCGCGACGAAGAACTCCAGTGGGTGATGTCGCTTGAGCCATGCCGCCTGGTACGCGGTGATGGCGAAGGCGTGGGAGTGAGACTCCGGGAACATATAGTGGCCGTTGACCTTCTCGAACACCTTCAGCGCTGTCTCTTTGTCCACACCGTTGTTCATCGCGCCTTCGAGAAAACGTCGTCTGTACATCCCTACCAGGTGGCTATTGCTGGACTTTGCGAAGGCGCGTCTGACCCCGTCCGCTTCGGACGCGCTCATACCTCCGACGTCCATCAGAAGCTGCACCACCTGTTCCTGCCATACGATGATGCCGTAGCCCCTGGCGAGCGCTCGCTCCTCCAACGGATGGTCGTACTCCCAGGCTGCGCCGTACCTGTACCTGTCGACGAACTTGCTCACCGCGCTCTCGGCGGCTCCCACCCCGGGCCTTATCAGCGCCACCTGGTAAGCGAGGTCCAGAAGGTTGCGGGATAGCAGCCTGCGCGCGAGCTTGAGCTGCGCCGGCGACTGCAATAAGAAAATCCCTTTGCATTGGCCTGCGTTTATCATCTCGTACACCGCGGGGTCTTTGGGGTCTATGCGGCTCATGTCGGGCCGCTCCCGCCCGCTCTTCTCTATGAGGTCCAGCGCCTCCTCTATCTGGTCCAGGACGGGCAGCGAGAGGATGTCTATCTTGGCGAATCCCGCGTCCGCCACGCTGTCCTTGTCCCAGTCCATTATGTACCGACCCTCCATAGCTCCCTCCCTGACCGGGACCATCTCGGGTATGGGAGAGCTGCTGAGGATCATCCCTCCGACGTGCTGTCCGAGCGACTTGGGCGCGCCGATAAGCTGCGGGGCGAGTTCGGCGAAGTTCCTCCAGCCAGCCGTATTCATGCACTCCCTGAACTCCGGCATCTCACCCATTCTCTCGGCCAGAGCGCTCATGTCCTCGTCGTGCATCCGTCCGGCCAGCAGCTTCAGTCGCTCTTCGGGCAGTCCGAGGGCAGCGCCAAGATCGCGGATGACGCCGCGTGAGCGGTAGGTCGAGACCGCGCCCGTCAGGACGGCGCAGGCAGGGCCGAACCGCCTGTGAACCCTCTCTATGAGTTCGTCCCTTATGACCCTTGGGAAGTCCAGGTCTATGTCTGGGAGTGTCTCGGAGTCCTCCGATATGAACCTCTCCAGCGTCAGGTCCCACTTCAGCGGATCCACGTGGCTTATGCCGACGAGGTAGCCCGCCAGCAGCGCCACCGACGAGCCACGCCCCCTGCCCGGAGGACGTTCCTCCAGCGCCACCTCCGGCCCGACCATGCCGCGCTCCTCCATGATCTCACGCCCCAGCAGGGCTATCTCACGGTACAGCAGCAGGAACCCAGCCATACCGTTTCGCTCTATCAGCCGGAACTCCTCCTGGAGACGGCTCTCAACCTGTCCGGTTACCGAGCTGTACCTCCTCACGGCGGCCTCGTAGCACAGCCTCACGAGGTAGCTCATCGGCGTGTAGCCCTCCGGCACGTCGGGCTCGGGCAGGGTGTATCCCAGGTCCGAGGAGAGGTCGAACTCGCAGCGCTCGGCGATCTCGAGGGTGTTTGATACGGCTTCCGGGCAGTCGACGAATAGTTCCTCCATTTCCACGCCCGACTTCAGGTAGAACTGATCGTTGGGCAGGATGTACTCCAGGCTCCGGTCAATCGTGGAGTTGTTTCGTATGGCGACCAGCGCGTGCTGGAGTTTGTATCGCTCCGGGGCGTGGTACAGCGCCCCGTTCGTGGCGACCGGCCGAACGCCCATCTCGGCGGCGAGCGCGGCCAGCCGCCTGTTTCGGCGCGTCTCGCCCTCCAGTAAGTTGCGCTGGATCTCGACGTACAGCGAGTCCGGGCCGTACCACTCGATCAGTTGGTTGAGACAGGTCTTCGCCTCGCCGTATCGTCCTTCGACGAGCAGCCTGGACAGCCTGCCGTCCCTGCCTCCGGTAAGCGCTATCAGCCCGTTGGCATGACCGGGCAGGTGGACAGGATCAAGTCTAGGCTCGCGCCTGTCCCGCGAGTTGGCGAGAGTAAGTAGCTGGGAGAGATTGGAGTACCCGGCCCTGGACTTCGCAAGCAGCGTCAGCCGTGAGCCGTCAGTGAGAGTGAGTTCGCCGCCGGTGACGGGCTTCAGCCCGAGATTGCCAGCAGTCTGCGCGAACTCGAGCGCGCCGCACAGGTTGGCGTCGGTCAGCGCGAGCGCGGGCTGTCCGTATTCCAGGGCCCGGGTCGCAAGCTCGTATAGATGAGACGCGCCCTCTCCGAAGCTGAAGAAGCTCTTGCCGTGAAGTTCGACGTATTGACCGGACATGACACGACTCACGCGGCCTGGCTGTACCAGAGGCCGGTCGTCTCGTCACGGAACAGTGTGGTTAGGACACCGTCCGCAGACTCCACCCGGTAGTAGGACCTGGTCATCGGCTGCGGCAGCCACCACAGGTTGAACTTCCAGCGGTCGGTTACGTTCTCCACGTCGCGCCACTTTCTTCCCACGCGGACCGCCGCGGGCCTGCGCTCGACCCCCTCGACCACTTCGCTCACCTCCGCCGGCGCTGGCGAGTGAAGGGCGCGAACGGAGTCCGCGGCCAGCGGGTCTATCGGCGCCAGAATAGAGCGCATCTCGGGAGCAGGGTGCCAGGGAGCTACCTCGACGCTCCGGTAGAGCGCCGGAGTCCCGTTCATAAGGCCGCGTAGCTGCCTGTCCGTTTCGGTCAACCTCTCCAGACTGCTCTCCCTCGCGTCCCTGATCAGACCGACCTGCAAGCCGACCTCACCCCCAAGATCGAGGAGGGTCAGCGACAGGTCGTCGACAGGATGCGACGGCGGCTCTGTTTCGATACGCTCTCCCAGCAGCTCTGAGGCGCGTTCCCAGCGCTCCACGGGGGTCCTGAAACGGACGCGCAGCTTCCAGGGCTCACCGTCAGACGAGGAAGATTCCAGCAGGGCCGCTCCCACGCTTCTGCTTCTCAGCGCGGCTCTTGAGAACGCACGCCTGAGCAGCAGGTCCAGGCCCACGCGCAGCATCTCCAGCGAAGTCGTGGAAAAGGGCAGGGTAGTGAACTCGACGACGGACTCCTCGAACTTCCTCGGGACAAACGGCCTGCGGTCCACTCCGGTGGAGAGTTCCCAGGCGACCAGCCCCTCTCTCCCGAAGCGGTCGAACATCGCGGCCCATCCGACTGTTGACACGTCTCCGATTACACGCATCCCGAAGCGACTGAGCGCGGCCTTCAGTTCTCCCGATACGGGAAGAAGGCCAATGGACAGTGGCGCCAGGAAGTCGGGTACGTCGTCCGGCGCTCTCACTGCGCTCAGGGGCCCGGAGATCCGGGAAGCGGCGTATGCGACGAACTTCGCCGCCGCAACACCGACACGCGGGTTGAGGCAATCGGGAAGCGCGTTCAGCAGCGCTGACACCGCCCCGGCCTCGCCTCCGTATATTCCCTCCAGGCCGTCCAGCCTCACATAAGCCTCTCCCAGTCCCCCGGCCTCCACCATGTCGCTCACGCGCCCGAGCGAGTCGAGCAGGTTGTCGAACAGGGCTTCATAGTACGGTTCATCCGCGTCCAGAATCGTCAGATCGGAAAGCGTGGATACGGCCCGCTGGAGCGTCATGCCGGATAGTACGCCTCGCGCCGCCGGAGATCTGTCGACGACGGGTGAGCCCGGGCGCGTTCTGTCCGATACGACGAACGCGCGACCCTCCAGCTCCGGGCGTCTGGCCAGTTCCGCCTTCGCCCTGAAGTGTGTTATGAGTACGCAGGCGACTATCATTTTAGAGGGCCCGCTCAGGCGGGGCTGTCCCGCGGACGTAGAAACCTGTCGCTGTCTGAATCATCCGATGCCTCCCTGGAATAGTGGCGGGGAGTATAACAAACGAATGTTCGGTAGTGCAACTGTTCTATTATGGCATTTGCCGAGTAGTATAGCTTGGGTGGGCTTTATGCGAAAATGGCGATTTACACAATAATCGCCATGCCTGCACAAACAGAAAGCCCCCGACGGCGATATGCTGTCGAGGGCTGTCGGTTTCAGTATCCGCAGATTAGCGTGTCTTAGATGGACGCATACCATCCGAGGCAGACTGTTGCGCCTTCCTGCGCTCGTATTCCTTGTTCCTTTCCTCGAGGTATTCGTCCAGTTCGTCTTCGGTCTGGAAGGTGCGTCCCGGGATGCCGTAGGTGAATCCTGGGAATCTCAGGCTTTCGTAGAAAGCGTTGATTTTCTGGGGATCGTTGTCATGTTCTTTGGCTATCTCTGCCCTGATGTCGTGCAGCTCCTTCATAATCTCATCTTCCAATGTAACGACCTCCTCGAAGCTGGTTAGGAGTGGTGATTGTGGGGCTATCGTAGCCCTCCTGCTCGCAAACGTCAGTGATGAGAGGCATGGTGACCGTATTTGCAATATGAGTGAAGTTCCAGGTCAGGATGTAGTCTATGTTATCTGCGGTTGCGATGGCGATGTGCCTCGCATCGTCTTCTGCCTCTGCGGGCACTGTTCTGCCTTCTATCAAAGCGCGGGTTAGGTCGGACGCTTCGGGAGTGAGTGTGAGCATCGTCAATTCTCGTAGAATCTCTATGCGTCTCTGGGCAGCTTCAGGATGACCTCGTCTTGCCTCTTCAACCACGGTGTCGGAACTGAAGAGTTCAAAGTGAGGCGAATGGGTCATCCACCACTCCATTGTCTCGATCTGCCGTGCTGCTGTGACTACATCACGGGCGGGCCTCGCGGTTAGGTAGGACACCACTGATGTGTCGATGTAAACGCTTTCTATCATTATCTACCTCTGTGTACATATTGAGGCCCTGGATCGTTGATGGGAATCCCCGCAAACTGTCTTGCGGAGCTGCTGGAATTCTCTGCTAGATTTGAGTACAGAATATTGGCTTCGTATCTCTTAGTGCGGCTCGATTATGAAGCAATGTTACCGACACCGTTTAACCAACGAACAGGGCGTCTGAAGCACAGCATGATTCTTGTGCAAATCGGTATTTCTGTACAAGGCCGCCTGGGGGCAAAGCGTGAGGGGATGTCATGCGAGTGGACGAAGGCGAGGTTACTCGAGCCGTGTCAATCACAACAAGCGCTTCGGCGGAGTGGCGCACGCCTCGGGCAGGACTGTCCGCTCCCCTGATCTACTCCCCACTTCCAGCATTGCGGCCTGGCTGCCTGCGAACCGCTCTCCGGCGGGACTGGAAATCTACGCGGATAGGGATTACATTCTCACACACAGGAGGATGTAAGGATTATGACCAGCATTCAGACCACGGAGGATTTCCTCCGGGCGCTCACCGACGACCCGGAGTTCAGGACGGCGGTGCGGGAAGCGCTGATGCCCGAAGATGATGCCACCATGCTGGCGCTCATGGCGGCCATTCTCCACGAACTCAGAGAGATGCTGGGGACACAGGAGGGGATTAGGATCTCCCTAGGGCATCTGGTCAGGGACAGCCTCGAGAGAAGGATGGGTTATGCCCTGCCTTCAGAACTGCGGACCGGCTACGGCGTCCGGGACATGAGTGTGCTGGTCTATCCGGCTAGAGAGGAGGCGGTCACACCTGATTTCCTGAATCACCTAGACGATGCCCGGGCGTCGGGGACTATCACGGAAGATGAGCGTGAGAGAGTCCTCAGCGCCGACATGATCATCGCCGAGCTTGGCGACGACGGCAGGTGGACCAGATTCTTCGCGGTGGAGGCATCCAGATCCATCAACAGTGAGGTTCTCGACCGGGCCGTTAGGACAGCGGAGTTACTGGAGAGAGTTCGTGGACTTCCCGTTGTTCCTATTGCCTTCGGACACGGGGCAGAAGACGATGTGAGGAGGTATAACGATCAGGAGGGAAGGAGACTGGTCCGCATCATCACACTGAATAGATAGAGACCGCCGTTCTACGACGACCCTTACGCAAGAGCCCCATCCTCTTGATCATGGGTGTTACAATAGCCACAGGCGATCACTCCTGTATCGCGCCGGAGAAAGCATCATCGTGGTCAAGACATCGTACATATCAAACCTGACTGAACAGGACTGGTTTCTTACCGAAGAGGAAGACCGGGCCATGATGGAGAACATCGCTCGGACGAAGTTCGGTATGAGTCTTGATGACTTCGCCAAGGCTTGGCGGTCTGGAGAATTCGACAACGACTATGAGAGACACAGTGACGTCGTCGGTCTCGCTATGATGCTCCCTGAGTATTGGAACGGTTGACTGGTGAGAGAACTGACCATGCGGTGGTCGCGGTGTACCAGGTTCGCTTTCAGCGACGGTAGCGTTTCTTTTCAGGTGGTAAAAGTCAGCATTCCGCGTCTCTGAAGCAGGGCCAAGAGGAGGTGAAGGGCAAGCATCATTCCCCCGGTTCGTCTTCCGGGCCGAAGTAGGCTCCGCGCTCTAGCGCCGCTCGCGGGGATAGGCGCGCGTCCGTGCCCGGCTCACCCTCGAATATCGTCCGTAGCTCAGGGTTCATGTGGAGCTTGGAGGCATCGCAGTCCGGCTCGTGGCGGTATCGCCACTCCATGAGACCCAGTTGGGTTGCCTTGTAGAGTACCCAGCATGAACAGTCGGAGCGGTCAAAGTCCCGCTCGTCTTCGATACGTGGGCGTTCTTTGCGACCAAATTCGCCGTCATCATTGAGGTAAAAGCATCCGCGCGCAACTTCCAGCGCCTGCCGAACGCGCTCGGGACTGGCGTATCGCAGCACCGGAAAGACGCGCCGAGCTCGAGCGGTGTCAAGGCTCTCATCGATGACGGCCATCCGGACGAATCTAACCATTTCGGGACCTGACAGCGAGCCAACGAGCCGCCAGCCCACCGGACTGCTCATCACCACGTCATAATCGTGCAGCGAAACTTCATTGCCGTCGGAATCCATCACATTAGGCATTTGAATCTCCTCAAAAGGCCTGGCTCCTGGGTGTCAGGCTGTCGCAAGGAATTTTACTCTCGATTTTGGGCGAAGTCAGTCTTTCGCTTAATGCAAGCGATATTCTGCGCTTCAGCTATGAGTAACAGGGAATTTACCCATTCCAGTCCAAGAGGAAAGTCAAACTCGGTAGAGTCTGATGTGCAGATGTAAGAAGAAAGAAGAAGGGCGAAGCCGGAGGACGTGGAGAAGAGCATAGATACGGCAACAGCCCACTCTCCCATGCAATCGGCTGGTCTCGCCATCCTGCGTTGACCCTTATCGCCATTCCCCTGAAGCCTGTCCTCGTGAATACGGGAACGGAAACCCGGAAAGGACTCGTCGCCCGGCAATACACAGGCGTGGGACGCAGCCAACCTCATCGCTAGGAGCTCCGTATCCCTCCGCGCGAGCTGAATTACAGAATGTCAACAGAGTACCGGAACTCTTCGCGTTGAGCCCCCTGAGCCAGTCCCGCACCCGGGGTTGACAGGCAAATATTGGCGGTAGCAACATAGGGACTGAACCGTCCTTTATCCTCAAGGCTGCGTACCTGCCGGCCAGTCAGAATTTTGAAGCTTTATCGTCGGACAGTGCGCTGGATTGATTCTGATGACCAGAGCGGCGCTGATCGCGACTATATTGCTAATCCTGCTGTGGTCAGTCGCGCCCGCTCACCCTGCATACGCCTCTGCGGACCAGCAGCAGTCCGCGCCCTTTGGACTCCTTCTCGCGGTCCTAATCGACGCGAGGGACAGGGGATTGCTCCAGGATGACATCAACGACCTGCTCTCCGATTTCGTTATAGAGTATCTGATCGGGCCCGCGACCGGCGAAACCTACGATCAGGTCAGACAAAGGCTGGCACCAGACGAATGGACCACCTCCGACTTCCTCGCCGCCGTGCTCATCGACGCATACGAAAGAGGATCGCTGCCGGACTACGCCAGCAGACTGCTCTCCGATCTGCTCATAGAGAATCTGATCCTGCCGGCGACCGGCGAGACTTCCCGGCAGGTCGCACAGAGACTGGACGCCGACTTCTTCGTAGATGAGGGATTCAGACACTCTCGGGACGGCGATTTGAAACTGTCCATCGAAAGCTTCACCGTGGCCATCTACCTGCGACCTGACATACCGATCTCATATCGACACCGCGCTCGGCTCCTTCTGCACATTGGGGAGCGCGATAGGGCGATAGAGGACTATACGGAGGCTATCCGCCTCGCTCCGGATGATGCGGGCCTCTATGCTGACAGGGCGGAGGCGCTCCGCCAGCGTGGTTACTACCACAGGGCCCTGGAGGATATTGATAGAGCCATCGAGCTGCGGCCGGATGATGCGCGTTTCTACCGGGACAGGGCATCGCTGCATTTCCTTCTGGACGACTATGATCAGGCTGTACGGGACTATGCCGAGGCCATTCGGCTGGAACCCGGTAATGCGCGACTGTATGCTGACAGGGCCCGGGTCTATCTCGAAACTGGCGACCACCTCCTCGCTGTGGCTGATTTCGACAGTGCCATCGCACTGGATCCCGACGATGAGTGGCTTCGTCAGAACAGGCCCCCGTCTACTCCGTTCCCTCCCTCTGCACCTGTCCGCGGCGTAGAGGGAGACCTCTGGGCGGACATCATACTGGGGAAGCCCGACTTCTCCGAAATCGCCACCAACCGGGTTGTGCCCTTCAGAGTCTTCAACCCGGGCGGAATCCTGATAGACCGCTCCTCGGGGCCGGACAGAGCCTACATATGGGACTCGTCCAACAGCCGTGTCCTGGGTCTGGGCCTGGCCGGGTGTTACGAAGGCGAAACCCCATGCTCGGCTCAACTGGTCATTGGACAGCCGTCCATCTACGACCACTCCGCCTGCAACGGCGACAGCGGGGTCCAACACTATCCTGTCCTGCCGAAACCCGACGCTGGCGCTCTGTGCGGGGCGGCCAGTGTGGCGATCAGCCCTGGCGAAAGTCCGACGTTCGTCACGATGGCGGTCAACGACGCAGGGGACCTTTTCGTTCCCGACTCCCTCAACAACCGGATACTGAAGTACCGCAGCCCGTTCATGGATGACCCGGTCGCGGATGCTGTCTGGGGCCAGTCCGACTTTACTGGCCGTCTGTGCAACGAGGGCCGCCCGGCTCCGGGACCGGGCACCCTTTGCTTCCACTCGTGGTCCAATCGCGGCGTGCTCAATAATTACGGCAGCGGCGCGGAGGTCGATCCCGAAGGCAACCTGTGGGTCGCGGACGGCGGAAACAATCGCGTCCTCAGATTCCCATACGACGCTGGTGGCGGGCGGATTTCGGCGCTGCCCGACCTGGCGCTCGGACAGCCAGGCTTCTACAGTATGGACCCGGGCAATTCCCTCGACAGGCTCCACGCGCCCTCGGCCGTCAGGCTGGACGCGACAGGACGGGTGTACGTGGCCGACTCATACAACGATAGGGTGCTCGTCTTCGATCCCCCTTTCCGATCCGGGATGGCAGCCAGTTCCACATTCGGCTCTCGATTCCGTGAACCGACGTCCCTAGCGGTGGACCCACACGGCCGCGGAATCTGGGTCAATGACTCCGGCAACCATATGATCGAACTCTGGAACCACGAGGGGAGCCAGGTTCTCAGGGTTCTGGGAAAGGAGTCGTATGAACCTGACGGAAACTGTGGAGAAACGCGTCGTACCTCTTCTGAAGAGGGCGGCGGCATCTGCGAGAGCGCGGGCGGAATAGCGATAGACTCCCTGGGGAATGTCCTGGTCCCGTCCTACCTGGACATATCGGACATCTTCCGTTACCCGTCACACACGCTCACATCCAATGCTCCGGTCCCCGCGCGACCCGATATGCGCCTCTTCTATCCACCGGGCGGATTCAACTTCACCTCCCCAGCCAACATTCACTCCAGCCGGGGCGTCGCCGTATGGAAGGATCAGCTAATCGTCTCCGACATAAGGCGGCTGATGTTCTGGAACGGGCTTGACGGCCTGACCAGTGGACAGGCGCCCGATGGCGTGGTCGGCTCGAAGTTCTATGACGGCGACTGGCCCCACTGCTGCGGGAGGATGAAGACTGATGAGGCGGGGAGACTGTGGGTTCTGAGCCTTGAGGGGGAGTATTTCATTGACATATACCAACTCCCCCTGACCGAGTACTCGGTACCCATCCACACGATATGGGCGGGTGATCGAACCTTCCCGGTGCTGGGGACGGGCGCGAAGACATCCATCGCAAGGAGGGTATTCGGAATCCTCCCCACAGGCGGCGGAGAATTTCTCTGGCTCAGCGACACCGACAACCACAGGGTCCTCCGAATCCGCGACCCCCTGACCGAACCGGCGGTCGACCTAATCCTGGGACAGGGCGACCATGCCGGATTCGCCTGCAACCGCGCCCTGCCCGGTCCGCGGCCGGACACGATGTGCTTCCCCGGGGCGCTGTCCGTGGACAACTTCGGGAATCTGTACGTCTCCGACCATGCTCTTGAGATTTCGGGAAATCACCGCCTCCTTCTGTTTGACGCTGAGACCGTGCCTGCCGGCAACTCCACCGCCGTCTACGAACCTGCCGCAGACAAGATATTCGCCACTTCGACAGAGGGTGTCTCCAACCTCCGGGCCGGTTACTCCGAAGACGCCCTGAGAGTCCCTTACGTCAATGAGACCCTGCCTGCCGCCACCTGGGAGCCCGCCTTCGACAGTTCCAACAGGATGGTCGTGGGCTACAACGGCTACCCAGCGGGCAGATTCGTCGGCGTCTATGACGATCCCCTCGGAGTGGGCACCCTACCGGACGCCTACCTCTACGACTTCGGCTCGATGCCCTACACGGCCGCCTTCGACGACGATAATAACCTGTACGTCGGAGACATCAACCGCGGCAGAGTGCTCGTGTACCGCAACCCCTTCGGCAGTCCGCCCCGTCAGGAGACCGCGACCACCACCCCGACGCTTCCTCCCACTCCCAGATACACCGCGACCATTCACTCGGTCAGCCCGAAACCGCCGCAGTGCGTGATCCACTCCTCTAGCGAGTCCAGTGAGACTATGCTCCGGTTGGAAATCGAAGGAATGTCGGAGATACAGGACATGGATTTCCTCCAGTTCGACTTCCGCAGGGTCGCTGGCTCGATTGATATGGCGGCAAGCAATACCGGACGGGTGGATGCAATGGGCATCAGCATCGACATGAGTAGGTTGAGCAATCCGTGGATGGACTATGGCAAGACTGTCCTGACAGTGCAGATCGCCGGCCACAATGGCGTTCCCCTCTCGAACTGGTCTCCCGCATTCCTACTGGCCGGGGACAAAGAGAGCTGTGAATCCGATTCACCGCTCTCCGGTCCATGACCGTCTGATACCCGACTGGAAGACCTCGCGCTACCTCTGCCATGACATCTGGGTTACCAGGCGGCGACTGCCTGCTCGACACCCACCGGCAACTCAGCTAAGAATCCGTCCTCGAACTTTACTCCGTTCACCCAGTAAGCCCATCAAGTTACTCCTTTCGTTCAGCGGTCGCCAGTGCTCACTCAGCGAAGCCGAGTTGATGCGAAAGGGAAGGATGCAAGCTCCTTTCAACAGTCAAGCCGAATGGAGATCTCGTCGAGGAACACTGTCGCCCATCTGGGCCGGGGGCGCGAGCGACGGCGCGCTCCGCCGGACAGTGCGCAACGGGGACGGCTGGCACCCGATCAGGATACGTGTGTCCGATTTCAGGGACAGGGAGATTCGCCGCCTGCGCGAAATGGCGGACCGCGAGCGGATGCCCATGCCCGCGCTCTGTCCAAGGATACGCCTGCGCGTCGCCGGAGAAGGCAGCCTCGACCAGATCAGGTCCGACCTGGGAGGACTGCAGGCCCTCGGCTGCACCCATGTCCTGCTCGACACCTACCACAACGACCACATCGAGGCGACAACCCACCACGAGACCGCATGGAGAATGCTCGAGACAGGGCCCCAAGAGTCCGTTGGCCTGAGAAACGAAACAGTGACTTCCAATGTCAACGCGATTCGTTGGGGAATGGAGTGATTCAGACCACCGGGCGCGCCAGCGTCTCAGGCGACACCTTGCGCGGCAGCCACTCGCCGTCCGACGAACTGCCGACCAATTTCCCGTCCTCCACGATTACCTTCCCCCTCAGCATCGTCTTCACCGGATATCCCTCGCACTCGAACCCCTCCCAGATGCTGTAGTCGGAGTCCGCGTGCAGGTCGTCAAGTGTGAGAGTCTTGCGCACGTTCGGGTCTATGAACACCAGGTCGGCGTCGCTTCCCGGAGCGATGATACCCTTTCGCGGGTACAGCCCCAGGATCTTTGCCGCGTTGGTCGAGGTTATGTCTGCGAACCGCGTCAGCGACATACCGCCCTGCGACACGAACTTCGTGAACGCCACCGGCAGCCTGGTCTCTATGCCGTTGTGACCTCCGCACACGCTCTCAATGGTCTGTCCCCAGAACTTGACGTCCTTGTACGTGGTGTATTCGTCCGTGGCCGTCGTAGATACACGACCGTCCATCAGACCCAGCTGTAGTGCGTCCCTGTCCGACTCGTACTTGATGGCCGGGTACGTGTGTATCTTCGTGCCGTTGGGCTTCTTGTAGTCGTCACAGGTGAACTCCAGGTAGTTGTGCAGCGCCTCGCCATACACCGGCTGACCCCGCTCCCTGGCCTCGCCGATAGCCGCAACGCCCTCCTTGGCCGTGACGTGGACGAAGTAGATCGCCACCTCCGCATGCTCCGCCATCCTGATCACCTTGCGGAACGAGACATCCTCCGAGATGTTGCTGTGCACCAGGTGCAGGTTGTGACCCTGGTCCCTGCCCTCGCGCTTCAGCTTCTCCTCCATGTAGGTCACCATGTCGTCGTCCTCCGCGTGGACCGCCATGATGCCGTCGTTCTTCGACACCTCCTCGAAGATGGCCTGAAGGTGACCGTACGGCACGCGACCGCCGAACGTCGTGAATATCTTGAAGCTGGCCTGACCGGCCTGGATCGCCTCTCCGATCTCGCCGATGGTCCGTGGACTCACCGCGCCCGCGAGTATGTAGTGGTAGGCGAAATCTATGTAGCTGTGACCCGCAAACGCCTGGCGCCGCGACTCCATCTGTCGCATGATAGGGTCCGGCGAAACGGGATCGTCCGGCGTGACCGGAAGTGTCCCCGCGAAGTCGAGCAGGGTGGTAACGCCTCCGAATGCAGCCGCGCGCGTGGCCGCCTCGGGTGGCTGCGTGAACACCTCCGGACGGCCCGCCCACTGCTCTGGTACTGGGATGCCGATGTGTGTATGCGGCTCGATGCCGCCCGGCAGCACGATCAAGCCTGACGCGTCGACGACCTGCGCTCCTTCAGTCGAAAGCGCGCCGGGCTGCGCCAGCGCTGCAATCCTCCCGTCCGCAATGGCAATGTCCACGTCCAATACACCCTGTGGAGTTACAACCTGCCCGCCGGTAACAATCGTGTCCAACATGATGTCCCTCGCACGTGTACTTATCGCCATGGTATGTTCGAGTACGACCTGCGTCAAGGATTAGGAAGTGTGTGTCCCCCCCATGCGGACACTTTGCACGGCTACGCCTAGGTTCGACCTCACGCCCAAGGCGGACCCATTCCTGCTGGGTCAGCAGAGAGCGGATACGCCCATGCGGAAGGAGGAACCTATCCCAACCATGAGCACGGCCGGCGCTATCGCCTTGGTTCAGCCGATGATCCCGGAGTATTGCGGCAGGGCAGAGCAAGGAGCGTGGACGCGCCGTTTGCAGCGGCGATCACCAGGGCCAGGCACGCGCTGGCGCAGCCCACGATAGAGCCGGTGGAATGTGCCGCCTGGAATGGTGGGCAATGCGGCAACGGATCCAAGGTCCCCGCGGTCCATGCCTGCATCGTTCCGGGCTTCGGAGAAAACGGTGACCGGAAGCCGCGCGTTCACGAGATTGAAAATCCAACTCCGACTGTAACGAGCAAGGGCGCAGGCTGCCCGGCTCTGCCTACCTTATGTTGCAGAATCTCGAGCTTGCCCGTGCCATGGGCTTCTGCGACGAGGAGAGCGAATACGAGTTCGCGGGCAACATCTCCGAAGTTACAAAGCAGAACGGAAACACGGTGCCCGTGCGCACGGCTGCCGTGCCGGTCAAGGCGATACTGGATCCGACCGGCCAGAGAGGAGGAGGACATGACGACACAGACAACCGAGGTAGGAGTAGAGTGGATGCGGCACCGTGAACTTGCGCACCAGCGCCGCCACTTCAGAGCTTCGCCGGGTCGCCTGGAGCGACAAGTACCAGCCTCAGTGCGCCTTTGGGTAGCCGAGGTTGGTCTGATCAACACACGCGGGTTATGCTGGAAGGAAATATGCCTATGGTAAGAGTCAACGTTGACAGCCTGGATCTCAGCATCCAGTCGCTGGAGCGGGTCTTCGGCGAGATGCGGAAGCACGAACCCGGCGACTATTGGTACGAGATATGTCGTCCCGGCTGCGTGCAGGAGTTCGAGATCTCGATTGAGGAGGCGATACGGCTGCTCAGACGTCGGCTCCGCCCGGTCACGGCAACCCGTCGCCAGGCGGACGACCTGACCTTCCGGGGCACTTTCCGGGAAGGTCTCAGGGCCGGCCTCTTCGACGTAGCCACCGTGGAGCGATGGTTCACATACTGGGACCGTCACAACGAAGATACCCACGGTGGGTGCAACATGACGCGCAGCGACAGAATCATCGAGCTACTTCCACGGTTCCTTGAGGACATCCACGCCCTCAAGGACTTTATCGCGGAGGAATTCGATGAATAGCTCACTACATCTGCCGGACCGCTGGCGGCCCATGGTGGAAAAGCTATTGCAGACCCACGTCCCCGATGTCGAGGTCTGGGCCTATGGCAGCCGGGTTAACGGCACTCATCACGAGGGCAGCGACCTCGACCTGGTACTCAGGGCCCGCGGTCTGCGGGAGATTCCCATCCTGCAACTCGGGAACCTGCGCGAGGGTCTGGACGAGTCCAACATCCCGATCATAGTGGACGTGCATGACTGGGCGACGCTGCCGGACTCGTTCCGAGCTGAGATAGAGCGCGAGTACGTCGTGTTCCGCGTCCCAACAGCCGGGGAGCGCCCCGGGTAATCCCGGAGCAGGCATGCACACAAGTCCTGTCGCCTCGGCGGTGAAGTCATACTTCGACACGCACCCTGAGTTCCACAGATACGTCTCAATGAATAGGAGCCAGGGTCGAGGACTGACGGCGGTGCCGCTTGCGTGTCCTCCGGGAAACTTCTGGATCGTAGGGAACGAGATAGGCGAGTTGAAGGAGTTGGCCGGACGAACCATAGTGCCGATGGAAAGCTCGTCCGTCATCTTCACGTGCCAGGTTCCCTGCTCATGGAGAGACGAACTGTCCCTCTCGACGGCGAGGGAGTTGATTCGCGATATGGCAATGCGGCGCCTGTGGAGTGTCTCACGACCGAAACCTGAACGCGGCTCGCAACCTGCATAAACTTGCGCCAGGGGCGGTTGGCCCCCATGTAACGCGCCCCGACTCGAAGGCTCTGGTTCGTATCACGACGGACGAAACCATCGGGGACGAAGGGCGAACTGGACCGTTGGCAACTGTTCATCCCGCTGCGGACTGATACAGGCACTAACGTCCCAGGCAACTGTCTTCATGTGGACCTGTCAGCAGGGAAGACTTCGGCATGGTCTTCGAGTACCCGCTGTACCTGTCGGCGGACATAGTGGTCCTCATCGTCGCCCAGCATAGAGACGATCTGCCTTGTCTCCTCAGCCGTGCCGAGCCTGCCAAAAGCCCACACTGCGGCATGACGAACGCTTGCGTCCTCGTCGGTCAGCCTGGAAGAGAGGAACTGAAGCGCCTCCCGGTCCCCCAGCTTGCCAAGAGCCCGAGTCGCCGCCGCACGGACCTCCGCATCCGAGTCGTCCAGGGCGGCCATAAGCGGCCTTAGCGCCGGCTCATACCCAAGTTCTCCCAACGCGGCAGCCGCGGCTCTCCTTTCTCTGCTGTCCGGTGAGACCAGGCGATCTGTCATCTCCGGCCCTGCCAGCGTGTCACCGAGCGAGAGCAGTGCGGCAGCAACCTTTTCAACCACGTAGGTGGACTCATCACCGAGCGCCGCCAGCAGATATGGAATCGCCGAAGCATCCCCCAGTCTTCCCAAAGCCTCCGCAACTTCGGCCCTGTTCGTCGAGTCTCTCTCCTCCTTCAATGCGTCGAGAAGAGGGGGAACAGCAGACAGGTCTCCTATCTCTCCCAGAGCGGCCACTGTCTCCCGGAAGTCTCTGCTTGACCCGTACTTCAAAGCCCGGACCAGATGAGGCACCGCCTCCGGATCACCAATCTCCCCAAGGGCATCAGCCGCCTCCGAGGGCACGTACTTGTGATAGCTTTTGAGGGCCTTGGCGAGGACCGGCACGGCGCGAGGATCGCGCAGCCGGCCCAGGGCGACCACCGCGTCCCCGACGATGCCCTGGTTGTCGTAGTTGCGGCGACCACGGTCTTCCAGCACACCGATGAATGCAGTAACCGCAGCGTCCGCGTGCTCTGCCATGTCCAGCTTCACGAGCGCGCTGGCTGCGGCATCGCGCGGCCAGTCCTCGCGGTCGTCCAGCGCCTCGATCAATCGCGGCACAGCGCTCGAGTCTCCGATCCGTCCGAGGGCTTCAGCGGCCCGTTCGCGTATGCCGGGCTCGTTATCTCCAAGCGTGTCAACCAGCCCTGGCACGGCTCCCGAATCTTCAAGCTGCCCAAGCGACTCGACGACCTTCGTCCGCACCTCCACGCTGTCATCGTCCAGCGCTTCAACCAGACGGTGCACGGCCCGCGCATCCCCCAGCTTACCAAGCGACTCAGCGGCGGCGGACCGCGTGGGGGCAAATGGGTCCCCCATGGCATGAATCAGGCCGGACACCGCTTGAGGATCGCCAAGCCTGCCGAGCGAAGTGGCGGCGTTGGATCGAGTGGAATCGTCCGGATCGTCAAGCGCTCTGATCAGATGCGGAGCGGCCCCGGCATCGCCGAGGGCACCCAGCGCCAGCGCCGCAGACCCGCGCACACGCTCATTCTCGCTGGAGAGGGCCTCGATCAGGAAGGAGGAGACATTCGCCTCCTCGATGCCCAGCAGCCGGGTGGCGTACTTGCGCACGGACGCGTCGCGTTGGACCAGCGCCGGTATGAACTGTTCTATCGAATGTTCAGTCATGGCTGTCCTCCCGGAAACACCTATTGTATGGACTGCTGCGAAGCCCGCGCAAGCTGAACACGCGACCGGCCGGCGCAAACTCATTTGGATAGTTGTAAGAGCGGATTCAATATCATTAGGGGAGAGACCTAATGGACAGTTCTGTCGCAGCCCTTTTGACAGAGCGATTCTCCGGTTCTGAAGATCCGAGAACCGGACGAGCCATAGGTCACGAACTTATATAGGTCGTAGTCATAGCTGTAGACGGTGAGGAAGGATATGAACGCTTAGAGTCCACCGAGTTCTAATGTCAAGTCAGGTATGCAATTCGCAAAGTTTTGGCCGGAATCTGGCACTTAGCCTGCACTCTGTCGAAGTCTGGTGTTGAAGGACAGAACATGTTCGGACTGCTGCTTGGGACACACTGGCTTCAGGCTTTGTCTTGGGTCTGGCCTGCCGGCACCACGGGGCATGGGGCCTGCAGCGCAAGGAATTCCTCACCAATTCATAGCCGGATGACTAGGGCAATGCATGATCAAGGACACTCTATGGGGGCGAGGATGAGTTCCATCAGGGAACTGTCCTCCAGCACCTCGGTAAGCCGTTTCCGGCCCTCGTCGGAGAGGTAATTGGGGGCGGGAGAGTCTCTGACCGAACCGTCCCTGTTCAGGTGTAGGTTGGACCCGGAACGCAGATCGGTCAGAATGACAGGGGCAACCCAGGTGGCGGGTGGAACCGGTGGGCAGGTGGGTACGTGCCACACGTGTATGTCTCCATCGACTACCCGGGTATTCGAGCCGAAGTTCATCGGCGTCTGGATTCTTCTCTCCTCATCGGTGGGAGTGGGCGCAGGAGGCGCCGTGGGTGCAGGGAGGGGTGTCGCGGGCGGAATCGGCGTGGCAGGTGGCGGTGGCTCCGCACACGCGACGACCGCCAGTAGCAGGATGCTGGCGGTCAGGAAGGTAGCTATCCGAAAGTTCATACTCGACTCCATCATTTTTCTCTCACACGACTCCGTGTCCGAGATGTCTCAGCCTCTTTACTCGGCCCTGAACAGCAGCGCTTCGTCTTCTTCAGTCCGGACCAACAGTCGGTCGCCATAGAGTTGGAAGGACGTCGCGCGCTTTAGCACGTCTGCAAAGCGCGTCTCCTGCTCCGCCAGGGCATCGGGATCGTCGCATGGCTTCTCGGATACCACCACATCCTGAATCTCTATCCGTGAGCCCTCGATGCTCAGGGAAGCCTCATATGAGTGGCACTCACCGGACCCCAACAGGCCGCTCTCTTCAAAGGATACGGTGAGCGCGGTATCCGAAACGAGTTCGGTTATCTTCGCGTAATCCGTGTGCCACGAACTCACCCGGTCCGGCTCCGTGAAAGCCACCAGAGACCATCTTCCTCCGTTGATACGGTCCTCCGCCACTGGAGGCAGCGGCTCAAGGACCAGGAGTTCATCCTTCGTTGTCCGGACCGTGAGAACGCTTTCACCTGAGCTTTCGTCCACCGTGTAGTCGTCAGACGATGACAGGTGCGCTCTGAAACTTCGTTCGAGTTCGAGCATCTCCTCCGTACACGAGTCGGTGGATCCCAGCACGCCCTTACCTGAAAAGGTCAGAGGTCGAAATCTGGTCTCACTCACTCTATAGTCGAGGATGAAGTCGCGACAGGCCGTGGTTCCGCCGGCCATGTGCTCGTTCAGGAATGCAAGCGTGGCAACCGGAGCGTCTCCATACTCGCCCTCTTCATCCAGCACCCGCCACTGGGTGCCGGTGAGGTCGGTTGCCTGCCCCGGCAGGGTCGCCCTTCTGATGAAGATCAGTCGGACCTTTCCTGAGCCGTCGAGAAGCTTCAGACGGTCGCCATCAATTTCGAATGTTTGGGCGTCGAGAATGGCGCGCTCGTAGGCTTCTGCCTGCCTTGCGACGCCTTCGGGATTCTTACGCGATACGCATAGTGCAAGTGGTTCGGCAAAGTTGTCCATGGCCGAGAATGATCCGTCCTTTCCGGCTATAGGAAGACCGTTTTCAGTTCGCCCACCACTGTAACTGCAACCACCGCCGCCCGAGTAACTGTTACCGTCCACAGTGAGCGTTAGAAATGTACCTTCGAGCGGTGGCTTTCCATCCAGAGACTCCAGGTTCCACCTGACTCCATTCGGTATGCCGGAACTTACGAACGCGCTCTGGTAGTCGATTACGTCCTGCACCCGCTCGAGGAGCTTTGACTCCCCGCGTCTTGTGTAAAACGTGCGCCCTGGGTCCTTGGCGGGAGTGCGCACTCTCGCCCTGCCTTCGAAGATCTGGTACTTGTAGGGTTCTGCAGTCCCCACCCACAGGCCCGGGGCGTGTTCGCTCTCCCTCAGAAACAGCAGGTAGCGGCCGCCTCGTTTGAAATAATAGTCATGGGCGCTGTATCTGACGTGGCTGAGGAACCTGGGAGCCGCGCCCGGCGAAATCGTCTCGTGACCCGTAGGTTGCATTATGGGCAGAGTGCCGGGCCCGCTTCCTTTCAGGTAGCGCTCGACCTGCACATCATGGACATAGGCGATGGTCGTCCAGTTGGGATCTAGCCTAGATGGGTCATTAGTGAGCCGGCCGGGAATGCGCTCCACTCGCGGCTCGGCATCCGGGACAGTTCCGATGAGAACCAGGGTGGAGTGGGCCACGATCTTGGAGCGACCGTCCGATGAACCGGTCGGGGCGTTGTCGAGGTCGGCGGTGGTTATGTACACAGGCTCTGTAGTCGTGGCTACTACCGTGAGGTCCAGTGTAGCTGGTGTAGCTGTGAGAACCGGATCCGGCACGACAGTTGTGGTAGCGTCCGCCGCTACTGTGCCGGCACCCGAAGACTCCGTCTGCTCCTCGCCGGGAACCTGAGCGTCATTGGCCTCGCCGGGTACTCGTCCACACCCGATAGTCGCCAACGTCACTGTCCCAAGAAGCAGCAAAGCGGCCGCTGTCAAGTGTATCTTTCTCATGCCTTCAGCCTCCTTTCTGTTCTGAACCGCCGGGCCATTGTGGCATCGGGAGCCGATTAAGCGGAACTGCAATAATGCCTCATTCGGCCAGCTCCGTGAGTCACATTCGTCACATTCGGAGATTACGAACCTCCAAGTCGGTCGGACGGAGTCAGACTTAGTCTAGGGCGGCCCATAAGTTATCTTCTCGATAATGTCGAGGGGAAAATGAGCTTGAACCGGAGGGAACAGTCAGTACCCTTACATGTCGGAGGCCCCCATTACGATGCAGCCACATCCCGACAGATGGAACGATTTGCTACCAAAGTGGACTTACATATATAGAGGGCCGATCATAGAGGGAGCTTCGATTGAGTGAAGAAGAGCTTGTCCGCCGCTCACAGGCGGGGGACTGGGACGCCTTTGAGCTGCTGCTGGACAGGCACAGGACGGCGCTTGCCAGAACTGCGTACCTGGTGACGCGCAACCGCGAGGCTGTGCAGGACGTCATGCAGGAGGCACTCGTTCAGATATGGCGCGACCTGCCCTCCTACAGGCCATTCGGCAGCTTCAGGGGATGGATGCTGAAGATACTGGTTAACAAGGCGAGGAAACATTACCGCAAGCGGACCGTGGAGACGGTGGAGTTGGATGCAGCGGCGAGTGTTCCCGACACCGAACGGACACCGCAGGAGACAGCGGAGCGGGAGGAAGAGGCACAGAGCATGAGGCAGGCCCTCGAGCGACTGAGTGCGAGTCATCGCGAGGTGCTGGTGCTGCGGTATTACAGCGAACTCACGGTGCCCGAGATCTCAGGGGCGCTGGGTGTACGGGAAGGAACCGTCAAGTCGCGCCTGAGCCGGGCGCTGGACAGCCTTCGGCAAGAACTCGCCGATGCGGAGGACTCTGTCAGGGGAGGTCAGTGACAATGTACGAGGAACGCCTGAAGCGCTACTTCGAGGTGGAAAGCCCCAGGGGAGACCTGTCGCCCCAGCAGTGGAAGGAAGTGCTCCTGCACGTAAAGTCTCACAAGCAGCGACGCTTCTCCTGGAGTCCCTTCACGTGGTTTGCCGACCGCAGGCACGTCGCGGACAGTTCCGGCGATCTCTCACCCTCCGTGAGCCGGCAATCGCTCGCTGATGAGCGAGTACGGTCTGCCCTGCAGCGGCTCCTGCCGGCGTCGCGCCTTGGATGGGTTACGGCCGGCCTGGTCCTGCTCACGACGCTGGGAGCCGTTGGTTACGTAAGCAGCCAGACTCTGGGGGACAAGCTGTTCTCACAGATAATGGGAGATTGGGACCAGGACTATAGGTCGGAGCTTACCCATGAGGTCAGCCTCAGCGAGACCATCGAAGGCATTACCGTCACCGTGGATCGCGCCCGGTTCGATTACAACAGGATCGGGATCGAGTACACGGTCACCGGCCTGCCGCGGTCTCATCCAGAGAGTGCCAGTGAATTCGGACTCCAGGCCGAACTCGTGGACGCCCGGGACCCGAGCGTCCGGTTCCCGAGCGCCGGTGGCAGCGGGGTGCGAGCGGACTCGCAGATAGAGGGTCTGGAGGTCCCTGCGGACACAGTGAAAGAGGTCGTCGGCTTCGATGTTACGGGAGCGCGGACGGAGGCATCGGGTATGCGACTGCTGTTCATCGTCTCAGTGGATGAGTATGAGCGGGACGGCGGTTTGTGGCTACGGGATCGGATGATTGGTCCCTTCAAGTTCTACTTCACAGTCCCCTTTGTGCCCAGTACGGACAGGAGAGTCATACAGGTGGGCAATTCGGTCGAGGCTTCGGGGGTGATAATCGGACTGGAGGAGGTCACGATCACGCCGGCGGAGGTTACGGCGCTCATCAGGGTGGACAGAACCCCCAGGCAGCGGTGGGCGGGCGTTCACCCCGGACATGTGACTCTCGACTTGCCGGGTGACTGGCCTTCGGACAGACCCACTCCTTCGCGGTACCTGGTTACCGCGCTCGGGGACACTCCGGACTATTTTCTGGCTCGCTTTCGCGTGAACTGGGATGTGGAACCGGGCGAGTGGAGACTAACGGTGGAGAACTTGTGGGGAGCATTTGATGCCGATGATCTGGATGGGCCCTGGGTCTTCCACTTTCATGTGCCCTAGACAGTCTAACGGTAGGAATGGAGAAAGCCGCTGACTGACTCTAATTCATGGGCGACCTATCCCGCATAATCAGCACGGTCATTCATTGAGGTCCGGTTGCGGTGAAATATCTGGGATCAATGGCAGGCGTGGCAACGCCACGTCAAAGTGGAGACGCCGACGACAAAACACCGGTCCTTGTCTGGTCCGGACTGCTGTTCTTCATCTTCTCTCTGGCGGGCGAGGTCGTGGTCTGGATGTCGTTCCAGATTCTCGGCCTTAGCTGGGCCCAGGAGCGTGTATGGCCGGGAGCCGACCAGTATGGCATTTATGCGGTCATCCTGGTTCCCCAGGTGTTCTCGTACCTGCTTGTCCGTCGCCTGGGCCACCCCCTGCTTTCGCAATTATGGCTGTACTGGATTGTCGCGGGCGCTATCGGCATTGGCTCAGGACCTATCCTGGCGCGCTTCGACTCGATGTCCTCGTTCCAGTGGGGCATCACAGTCGTCTCGGCCGTCTCGATGTTCGCGCTGGTATGGTTTGCGAGAAAGGTGTCGGCGGTATCGTTCCGGCACTCGCTGCTGTTCGTATGCTTGGCTACAGCCGTGCACGTTCCCGGCAGCTTCATTCCGCCCCAGTTCCCTGGCAGGAGCATCATTCGGAAGCCCGCTTCCCACATACCTGATCCTGCTCGTTGTCAGTGTACTCCTGAAGGGAACTGCGGTGTGGGCCCTGGTCAAGAGCCGGCAAGTCGTTTCATCCACCAGGACCGTGCTGCCAACCGTGATGGCTGTCCTGCTGGTCGGCTCGGCTTTCACGCCTCTCCTTCCGTCTTTCTGGAACCACCTTCACCAGGTTTCCTGGATATTGGGAGTGCTGTCGGTGGGAGCTTCGGCGCTGATGTACAGTGCTCTGGTCATAGCGATAGCCTACGCGGTCAGGATTAGAGAACCGAGATCGCCGGTCCCGGCAACTTCCCATTCCGCCTGACCATTCAACTCTTGCGCATCCCCCGGTTCCAGAACGCTGTCCGACACTCCGATTCGAGTCAACTCCGTTCGGTCCATGCGGAATTTCGGTGAATGTTACAGATGTGACTCATAAATTCAATTGGATGAGACACTATTGACGTTGGGTTTGGAGGCATCCCGGAACACACTGTCCCCATGCTAGTAAGGAGGATATTTCCA